>JBARZR010000262.1:0-5205 GCA_049650205.1 Pacificimonas sp.
TTCGACCAGGGGCGCGACGTGGCATTGGGATTGGTCGACAGTCCGACGACCGCCGCCGTTTTCGCCGTCATTGTTATTTTTCTCGTGACGTTCGCCGCGGGAAAGTTGCTGGCCGCGGCACTCGGCAGCCGCGTCAAGAACAGCATCATCGGACCCCTCGACCGCGTGCTGGGGTTTGGCTTTGGCGCGCTGAAGGGCCTGCTGCTCGCCGTCCTCGCCTGGATGCTGCTGACGCTGGTCTTCGATGTCGTGCCGGGCGACGATCCCGAATGGCTGGACGCCAGCCGGTCCGGTCCCCTGCTCGACATATTGGGGCATGAAGTGTCCGATTTCGTCGCCAGCCGCCGGGAGGACAGCGCGATCGGCGAAAGTGACGGCTATTCCGAAGACGAGCGCGACGCCATGGATGCGCTGTTCGAGCAGGATCTGGCCGAATGATCCGCCTCTACGACACCGCCGCCAAGGAAAAACGCGATTTCGTGCCCAACGAAGCCGGGCGCGTCACCATGTATGTCTGCGGGCCGACGGTCTATTCGCGCGCGCATATCGGCAATTTCCGGCCCGAGATCGTCTTCGACGTGCTGCGGCGGCTGCTCGCGCATGAATATCCGGATCGCGACATCGTCACGGCGCGCAATTTCACCGATGTCGACGACAAGATCATGGCGCAGGCGGAGGAAACCGGGCGCAGCATCGCCGAGGTGACGGCGGAGGCGGAAACATGGTATAATGACGACGCCGCCGCGCTCGGCTGCCTGCCGCCGACCTTTACGCCCCGCGCGACCGAGACCATCGCGGAAATGATCGCCATGATGGAGGTGCTGATCGAACGCGGCCACGCCTATGCCGCCGAGGGGCATGTGCTGTTCGACGTCGCGTCCGACGGCGGCTATGGCGAGATCTCCCACCGCGACCTCGACCAGATGGTCGCCGGATCGCGCGTCGAGGTTGCTCCTTACAAGAAGAACGCGCATGATTTCGTCATGTGGAAGCCGAGTGCCGACGGGCAGCCTGGCTGGGACTCGCCCTGGGGTCGCGGCCGTCCGGGCTGGCACCTGGAATGTTCGGCGATGATCGGGAAGCACCTCGGCCAGACCATCGACATTCATGGCGGCGGCCAGGATCTGATCTTTCCGCACCATGAAAACGAAGCCGCGCAAAGCCGCTGCGCCCATGGCGGCGCGCGGCTGGCGAATTACTGGCTGCACAATGGCTTCCTGTCGTTCGGCGACGACAAGATGTCGAAAAGCGTCGGCAATGTCGTGACCGTGGACAGCCTGCTGGCCGCGGGCCATCGCGGCGAAACGATCCGGCTGGCGATGCTGACCGCGCATTACCGGCAGCCACTGGAATGGACGGAGGATTTGCTGAAGCAGGCGAAAGCGACGCTGGACCGATGGTATAGGATTGTTGGAGATGCCGAGGGTGGTGCAGTCGATAAAGGCTTTCTGAAGGCGCTTGCCAATGACCTGGGTACGCCTGCTGCTTTTGAGCGTCTATCACGACTTGCTAAGGAAGGTAATGTGGCGGCGCTGAAGGCTTCAGCACAACTTGTCGGCTTGCTTCCACGAACATATCAAGAGTGGAGGCAATCAGCTAATCCAACGCTATTTTCAGATCAATTGCACAGTGAAACTGTGGTAGGTCAGACCCGGATTTTCGAAGTACGAAGCAATGCTGATATCGACGCGCAGATCGCCGAGCGCACTGCCGCGAAGGCCGCGCGGGACTTCGCAACCGCCGACCGTATCCGCGATGAACTGGCTGCGGAGGGCATTATGTTGGAGGACGGGCCGGAGGGGACGACCTGGCGGCGGGCGTGATCTCGACGGGTTGCCCTCCTACCCTCGCTTCCGTCATCCCGGCGCAGGCCGGGGTCCAGTCCCGCACCCGCGATATCGCATATCCATCGGCATGGGGACTGGATTCCGGCCTGCGCCGGAATGACGGAAGTGTTGGGGTTTTGGTTTCTTTTTTCGGAGATCTGAAATGCGTTTGAGGGCAGCCGTTCTTCTCTTTCCCGCTTTGTTGCTCGCAGGCTGCGACCGGAGCGCATCGGAGGCCGTGCCGCAGGCACCGCCCTCGCCGACTGACGAAACTACAGCTGCCGCCGCACCAATCCCCGCGTCCGACCTCCTCATCGTAGAACGCTCACCGACGCTGAATTTCCACTGGCGCGTGCCGGCGGAGGTCGCGCAGCATCCGGCGCTGCTCGCAACGATGCGCACCGATGCGTTGCAGGCGCAGGAGAAGATGCGGACGACCGCGCGCGAGGAAGCGCAGTTCCGCGCGGAGAACGGCGCGCGCCCGGTCGCCATCAGCATGGACGAAAGCTGGGCGCTGTCGTGGGAAAACGCGGCGCTTCTGAACCTGACCGTGGCGCAGAACAGCTATAGGGGCGGCGCACATCCGAATCTGGTCTATAAGTCGATCCTGTGGGACAAGACGGCGGCGCGCGCGATCGCGCTGCCGGATCTGTTCTCCGACTGGCCGAACATTGAAGCGGGCCTGAGCGCGCAATATTGCGAAGCGCTGGACGCCGAACGGGCGAAGCGGCGCGGGGCGGACGTCGACAGCGACGGCCCGTTCGGCAAATGCCCGCCGCTTACGGAACAGCCGGTCGCGCTGATGGGCAACGCCTACGACGGATTTTACGGCATCGAGGTGCTACTCGGCCCCTATGTCGCCGGTGCCTATGCCGAGGGTAGCTATCGGATCGAATTGCCGTTCGACGAGGCGATGCGGGCGGCAATGAAGGCGGATTATCTGCCGGTGCGGTGATTTCCGGATCACATTGGTACTAAGAACAATTCGTTATCCCGGCCGCATGCTGACGGATATGCGATGCTGAGGGTGCGGGACTGGATTCCGGGCGAAGCCTGTCCTCGCGGAGGCGGGGGCCAGAATGACGGAATGGTTGTGAGTCCAGTTTTCGCTACTCATACCCCTGCGAATAACTGTCCGGCGCGCGATCGCGGAATCTCGTCACTGTCGCCTCGAACAGCAGCGGCACGGTGCCGGTAGCGCCGTGGCGCTGCTTGGCGACGATGCATTCGGCATGGCCGCGGATCATTTCCGCCTTTTCCAGCCACTGCGCGAATTTTTCGCTGCCGTCCTCCGGCTTTTTCGAGGCGTGGTAATATTCCTCCCGGTAGACGAACATGACGATGTCGGCGTCCTGCTCGATGGTGCCGGATTCGCGGAGGTCGGACAACATCGGCCGCTTGTCTTCGCGCTGTTCCACCTGGCGCGAGAGCTGTGACAGGGCCAGCACCGGCACGTTCAATTCCTTCGCCAGCGTCTTCAGCCCGCGCGTGATTTCGGAAATTTCCTGCACGCGGTTTTCCGCTGACTTGCGACTGGTCCCCTGCAGGAGCTGCAGATAGTCGATGACGATAAACCCGATACCCTTTTGCCGCCTGAGCCGCCTGGCGCGCGACCGGAGCGCGGCGATGGTCAGGCCCGGCGTGTCGTCGATGTAAAGCGGCAGGGTCTCCAGCTTCGCCGCCGCCCGGCTGAGCGCGGTGAACTGCGACTGCGAAATCCGCCCCATGCGCAGATCTTCGGAGCTGATCTCGGCCTGTTCGGCGAGGATACGGGTCGCAAGCTGGTCCGCCGACATCTCCAGACTGAAAAAGGCGACGCCCGCGCCGGCGCTGTCGCCGTCCGGCTCATGCTCCATATCCTTCATCAGCCGCTCGGCGCAGGAAAAGGCGATGTTGGTGGCAAGCGCGGTCTTCCCCATGGCGGGGCGTCCGGCGAGGATCATCAGGTCGGAGCGGTGCAGGCCGCCCGTCTTGTTGTTGAGGCCGTCGAGACCCGTCGTCAGGCCCGACAGATGCCCGCCCGATTTCAGCGCGCGGCTCGCCATCTCGACGGCCAGCTTCGCGGACTGGTTGAAGCTGCGGACGTTGCCGGTCGCGTCGCCCTCCTCCGCGACCTTGTAGAGCGCCATCTCCGCCTCTTCGATCTTCGCTTGCGGATTGACGTCTTCGCTGGTGTCGGTCGCCGATTCCACCATGTCGCGGCCGACGGTGATCAGCGCGCGAAGGACGGCGAGGTCGTAGATCTGGGACGCGAAATCCTTGGCGGCGATCAGTCCCGCCGTGCCCTCGGTCATCTGCACCAGATAGGCGGGACCGCCTAGTTCCTCCAGCGCCGGATCTTTCGCGAAGAGCGGGCGCAGCGTGACCGGATTCGCCAGCATGCCCTTGTCGATCAGTTTCAGGATCTGTTCGTACAGGCGCTGATGCAGCGGCTCGTGGAAATGCTCGGGCTTCAGTTTCAGCTGCAGCGATTCCGCCAGCTCGTTGTCGATCATCAGCGCGCCAAGCAGCGCCGTCTCCGCATCGAGATTCTGCGGCAATTCGGTGGCGGCGGCGATGCCGGGCGCGATGGGGGTGACGTTTGGGTTCGTGGCCATGATGCAGGGTGTAACAGGTTCGAGGAAACCATGCGCTGTGGAAATGCTGGGGATAAACTGGGGACGAACATTCCCCTCCCTGACTAGGGAGGGGCTAGGGGAGGGTGGCGAAGGTGCAACCGAGCCGGTGCGATTTCAAATCATGTTCTGAATTCACCAGCGTCCGAACTTGCCCGCGACATCGCAGCTCGCGCCTTCGGCTCTCGCACCCTCCCCCAGCCCCTCCCTTGCAGGGAGGGGAGTTTATCGGCACATCATTTTCCATGGCCCTCGCCGACAAATTGCGGGACTGGCAGCAGGCCGGTCTGATAACGCCCGACATCGCCGCGCGGATCGCGGCGCATGAGGAGGCGGAGACGCGGCCCATTTTGCTTTGGTCCGTTATCGGGCTTGGCTGTCTGGCGCTGGCGCTGGGGGTCGTCGCGGTCGTCGCCTCGAACTGGGATGCGATCCCGGACGCGCTGAAACTGGGTATCCATTATGCGCTGACCGGTGCGGCGGCATTTGCCGTCTGGCGGGGTTACCGCAAACGCAGCCTGTGGCGAACCGAGGGCGCATTGTTCCTCACGGGCGCGCTGGTGCTGGCGGGGCTCGCGCTGCACAGCCAGGTCTATCAGCTGACCGGGCCCGTGTGGCAGCTGGTGCTGGGCTGGCTGGTGCTGGCGGGGCCGGTCATGCTGCTGATCGGGCGCACACGGCTGACGGCCTATACGCTGGGCGGCATGGCTCTGTGGTTCGCGGGGTCCTGGGCGGCGGCGCAGGAGGGCGAGACGTTTCTGCAG
>JBARZR010000263.1:0-1897 GCA_049650205.1 Pacificimonas sp.
GAACTGGCGGGCGCGCTGCTGTACGCCGCGGAAATGTGCGGCGGTACGTTCCGGGTGATCGACTATACCGCGGATTATCTTCGCACCCGCAAGCAGTTCGGCAAGCTGATCGGCAGCTATCAGGCCCTGAAACATCCGCTGGTCGACGCCTTTGTCGGCCATGAGAAGGCACGCAGTCACCTGTACGCGGCGGCGAATAGTTTCGGCGATCAGGGACGGGGAGAGGTGGCCGTGCGCATGGCGAAGGCGAGCGCCGAGAAAGCCTATAGCTATGCCGCCGACCGGGCGATCCAGTTTCATGGCGGGTTCGGATTTACCTATGACTGCGACGCGGGCCTGCACCGGCGGCGGGCGATCTGGAATGCCAGCCGCTTCGGCGATGCGCGGGCGCAGAAGGCACGGCTGGCGGAATTGCTGTTGTAACCGAAAGTCTTGCCAATAGCGTTCGCTTCTTTCGCCGGGCATCCCTATATTATGGCGGAAACAGGGCAAACGGGAATTTTATGAAGGCCATCAATTCCATCCGCATGGGCGCGCATGAGGTGCTGCCGCTTGTCGAGGGCGGCAAGGGTGTCAGCGCCACCAATGGGATGTCCTCGGGCGCATGGGCGGCGGCGGGGGGCATCGGCACGGTCAGCGCGGTCAACGCCGACAGCTATGACGAAAACGGCGACATCATCCCGCAAATCTACCATGGCCGCACCCGTGACGACCGGCACGAAGAACTGGTGAAATATGCCATCGACGGCGGTGTCGAGCAGGTGAAGCAGGCGCGTGAACTCGCCGGGCCGGACGCCGCGATTAACGTCAACGTCCTGTGGGAAATGGGCGGGGCGCAGCGCATCCTCGAAGGCATTTTCGAGGATGAGGAAGCGGGCGCGATGGTCGACGGTGTCACCTGCGGCGCGGGCATGCCCTACAAGCTGGCCGAAATCAGCGCGAAGCACGGCAAATATTATTATCCGATCATCTCGTCGGGCCGCGCTTTCCGCGCGCTGTGGAAGCGGTCCTATTCCAAGCACGCCGAATGGCTGGGCGCCGTGGTCTACGAGGACCCCTGGCTGGCGGGCGGACATAACGGCCTGTCGAACGCCGAGGATCCCAAGGTGCCGCAGGATCCCTTCCCGCGTGTGAAAGAGGTGCGCGACGTCATGCGTGCGGGCGGGATATCCGACGACGTGCCGATCATCATGGCGGGCGGCGTCTGGTATTTGCGCGAGTGGGAGGACTGGATCGGCAATCCCGACCTCGGCACCATCGCGTTCCAGTTCGGCTCGCGCCCGCTGTTGACGCAGGAATCGCCGATCCCCGCCATCTGGAAGGAACGTCTGCCCGGTCTGAAGGAAGGCGATATCCTGCTGCACCCGTTCAGTCCGACCGGCTTCTATTCCAGCGCGGTCAAGACGCCCTTCCTCATGGAGATGCAGGCGCGGTCGGAGCGGCAGATCGCGTTTTCCTCGCAGCAGTGCGATCACCGGACGCACAAGCTGGACGTCGGCTTCAAGGGCAACAAGACCTTCTGGGTGACGAAGGACGACCTGATTCACGCGCGCGGCTGGGTGGCGCAGGGGTATGAAGTGGCCATGAAGACGCCCGACGACACGCTGGTCTTCGAAACCGAGGCGATGTCGAAAATCCTGCGCAAGGATCAGGCCGACTGCATGGGCTGCCTGTCGCAATGCAAATTCTCGTCATGGGCGGAGCATAATGAGAAGCATTCTACAGGACGTCTGGCCGACCCGCGCAGCTTCTGTATCCAGAAAACGCTGCAGGACATCGCGCATGGCGGCGATCCCGACGATAACCTGATGTTCGCCGGACATTCGGCGCATCATTTCTCGACCGATCCGTTTTATTCGAACGGGTTCGTGCCGACGGTCAAGCAGCTGGTGGACCG
>JBARZR010000264.1:0-2507 GCA_049650205.1 Pacificimonas sp.
TACGAGCTAATGTCGCGCGGCGACACGGTTGGCGTGTTCCAGCTGGAATCCGAGGGGATGCGGCGCGCGCTGTCGCAGGTGAAACCGGACAAGTTCGAGGATATCATCGCGCTCGTCTCGCTCTATCGTCCTGGTCCCATGGACAATATTCCGCAATTCGCGCGGCGCAAGCATGGCCAGGAGGAACCGGATTATCTGCACCCACGGCTGGAGCGGTATCTGAAAGAAACCTATGGCGTCATCATCTATCAGGAACAGGTGATGCAGGTCGCTCAGGAACTGGCAGGCTATTCACTGGGCGAGGCCGATCTTCTTCGCCGCGCAATGGGCAAGAAGAAGAAGGAGGAAATGGACGCACAGAAGGTGCGCTTCATGTCCGGTGCGGAGGAACGCGGCGTACCCGCAGGGCAGGCGAGCGGCATTTTCGATCTTGTCGCCAAATTCGCCGGCTATGGTTTCAACAAATCCCATGCCGCTGCCTATTCTCTCATAAGCTATCAGACCGCCTGGCTAAAGGCGCATTATGCGCCGGAATTTTATGCCGCGACCATGGCATTCGACTTGGCACAAACTGATAAGCTCGCCATTTTCATGGAGGATGCGCGGAAATCGAGCGTGGAGGTGCTGCCGCCGGACATTAATGCCTCGGAAGCGGACTTCTGTGTGCAGGACGGCAAGGTCCGTTATGCGCTCGCAGGTCTGAAATCGGTTGGCCTTAAGGCGATGCAGGGGATCGTTGCCGAACGTGAAGCCAATGGACCGTTCGCCTCGCTGGGTGACTTCGCCAATCGCGTCGATCCGCAGCTTTTGAACAAACGTCAAATCGAACAGCTGGTCTCCGCAGGGGCCTTCGACGCGCTGGAGCCCAATCGCGCGGCGGCGCATGCCATGGCGGAATCCATTCTGGCGGCCGCGAACAGCGCCGCTGAGGCGAGGCGGACAAATCAGGGCGCGCTGTTCGGCGGGGAGAGCGGCGGCGGTGGCGACATTGCGCTAATGCCGCCGAAGAACGTCGAGAAATGGACGCTGGCCGACACGATGGCGCACGAACGGGACGCTTTCGGTTTTTTCTTTGCGGCCCATCCGCTGTCGGCCTGGGCGCATGTGCTCGAGTCAAAACATGCTCGTAGCTATGCCCGGATCTGCGAACTGGGTGGCCCGCCAGAAGGCGGCAAGGAGTCCGCGATGATGGGCGCGCTGATCGATTCCGTCCGCTGGCGGCAACCGCAAAAGGGTGGCAACAAATATGTGCTGGCACAGCTGAGCGATCAAAACGGGCAGTATATGGGCAGTGCTTTCGATCAGGAAGCGCAGGACGCGCTCGTCCAAGCTGCGGGCAGCGGCGAATGCGTCCTCATTCGCGCCGAGGTCAAATGGAGTCCTGATGATGACGCACCTCGTATCGTGGTGCGCAGTGCTGTGCCACTGTCATCGCTGGCGGCGAATGGCAGCGCCTGTCTTCGTGTATCCGTTGCTGATATGGGTGCTGTGGAAAGGCTGGCATCCCTGTTGGCGGCGCATCCCGGAGACGATAACGCCAGCATCAGCCTGCCGCTAAAGCAGGGCGGTCATGTCAGCTTGCAATTGGGGAACGGATTTCGGGTGGACTCGGAGCTGGCGCATCTGGTGTCCGAACTGGACGGCGTAAGGTCTGCATCCCTTTCGGCCTAGCGTCGTTCTGCCGCTTTCGCCTGCTGCCATAAGCGTTCCAGGGCATCCAAATCCAATTCCTGTAGCGAAGTACCGCTGGCAGTCTCCACCGCGCGAAACCGTCTTTCAAACTTGTCGTTGGCGAGACGAAGCGCGGTTTCCGCGTCGACATTGAGATGGCGGAGATAGTTGACGACCGAGAACATCAGGTCGCCAGCTTCTTCGATCCGCTCTGCCCGCTGTTTGGCGTCGTGCAGTTCCGCCATTTCCTCGTCGATCTTCGCACGCGGACCCGATGCGTCGGGCCAGTCGAAACCGACCCGGGCGGCGCGTTTCTGCAGTTTCTCGGCGCGCATAAGTGCGGGCAGGGCTTTTGCGACACCATCCAGCGCGGATGTCGCGCCCGCATCGCCTCGTTCTTCTGCTTTCAGTTTCTCCCATGCGCCCTTTTGCGCGACCGCGTTCTTCTGCTCCTCGCCATCACCAAATACATGAGGATGCCGCCGGACCATCTTGTCGGCAATCGCGCTGACCACCTCGGTCAGATCGAACGCACCGATCTCCTCGGCCATCCGTGCATGATAGACCGTCTGCAGTAGCAGATCGCCAAGCTCTCCACGCAAGTCGGCCATATCGCCGCGCTGTATCGCATCGGCAACTTCATACGCTTCCTCAATCGTATAGGCGGAAATCGAGGCGAAGTCCTGCTCCAGATCCCACGGACATCCTCCATCGGGATTTCGCAGCGCTGCCATGATGTCGCGAAGTCGGAGGATTTCCGAAGATAAGTCGGGTTTGTCGGCAGGTTTTTTGATCATTCGGTGCCATTCTTATCAGCTGGTAGACAAGACCGTTAG
>JBARZR010000265.1:0-9364 GCA_049650205.1 Pacificimonas sp.
CGCCCACCCTGCGGGACGCCTGCCGCTGGACGCCGCCGGGTCCGGTGACCGCACCGTCCTTCATCAGCGCCTTCAACCGCTCCCTCGACAGGTCGGGCAGTGCCAGTGCCAGCGCGCGGTCCAGCCGTTCGCCGTCTTCCCGCGCGCCGATATGCGCGGTTCTGACCGGGGTCCGTCTTGTGTCGCTCGCACTCATGCGTCAGGCGTTTCGGCCATGATCTGGCGAATCACAAGGGCGGCGGCGGAAGCGGTTCGCGCCCATGCGCGGCGCGATATGCCGGATGAGGCATGCGGCCTGCTGCTGGGAAGCGGGAGGGCGATCACGGAAGCGCGGCCCGCCCGCAATCTGGCCGTCGCGTCGGAGGCGGAGTTCGAGATCGATCCCGCGGCGCTGTTCCGCGCGCACAGGGAGCAGCGCGCGGGCGGTCCGGATATTCTCGGCTATTACCATTCGCACCCGAACGGGATCGCCGCGCCGTCGGCCACCGACGCCGTCCGCGCCGCGCCGGATGGCAAATTGTGGATCATCGCCACGGAAGACGGGATTTCCGCGTTCGTCGCGGGCGACGCTGGCCTTCATGGGTGTTTTCAGCCAATTGAGCTGGAACAGGGTTGAAGGAGCGCCGCGCTGGCACAGGGCATCGTCAAATGGTTCGACCGCAAAAAGGGGTTCGGCTTCATCAGCCCGGACCTCGGTGCGCTCGACGTCTTCGTGCACGTGTCGGCGCTGAATGGCGAAGATGCGCTGATGCAGGGCGACCGGGTGCAGTTCGAGCTGACGCAGCTGCGCGACGGACGCGTCAGCGCCTTCGATGTGCAGATGATCTCGCCCGCCCGCGACCGGCAGCGGAACGCGGCGAATGGAACCTAAATCATTTTGGTAGTGTTTTTGTTCAATATGATCGGGATGTTTCACGCCCGCCACAAACGACCGGGGATCGACCGATGAATTCCGCCGAATTCGCCAGCCTGTTGTGCTCGCGCCTGTGCCACGACCTCGTCAGCCCGGTGGGGTCGCTCTACAACGGCGTCGAACTGCTGGCCGACGAGACTGATCCCGACATGCGCGCACGCTGTATGGAATTGCTGGCGGATTCGGCGCGGCAGACCGCCAACAAGCTGAAATTTTTCCGCCTGGCCTTTGGCGCGGCGGGCGGCTTTGGCGACAATATCGATACGCGCGAGGCGCAGGCGGCGCTGGAGGGGCTTTACGGGGCGGAACGGCGCGTGGAGGTCAGCTGGCTGGTCGGCGGCCAGTCGCTGCCGAAGGGGGCGGTCAAAATGCTGCTCAATCTCGCCATGATTGCGGGCGACGCCCTGCTGCGCGGCGGCACGCTGCAGGTGGCGAGCGAGGCGCATGGCGACGCCATAGAAGTCGTGGTGCGCGCCGAGGGACCGCGGCTGCTGCTGGACCGGGAGCTGAAGGAGGTGCTGCAATGCGATGGCGACATGGAAAGCCTGACGCCACGCGGGGCCAGCGCCTATCTGGTCTGCCTGCTTGCGAAGGAAGCGGACGCGGAGGTGAAGATCATGGAGGAAGAAGGCTCGCTCGTTTTCGGCGCGACCCTGAAAAGGACTGGGTGACTTGACGCCGATGCGTCCGAATCCGTTGCATTTTTCTTCCAGCCGCCGCCTTTACTCAACCTCGCCTTAACCATTCCGCCTGCATAGCGGCCTCAACTCTTTTGGGGCCGAATGCACGATGGACGATCTTCTTCCGGAATTCCTGTCGGAAACCGCGGAAAACCTGCAGACAGTCGACAATGAACTCGTCCGGTTCGAGCGCGATCCTGACGATGCCGACGCGCTGGGGCATGTCTTCCGGCTGGTGCACACGGTCAAGGGCTCCTGCGGCTTCATCGGCCTGCCGCGGCTGGAGAAAGTCGCCCATGCCGCCGAAACGCTGCTGGGCAAGCTGCGCGACGGCGACCTGAAGGCGAACGAGCAGATCGTTACCGAAACACTGGCGGCGATCGCTGCGATCCGCACGATCACATCGGCTCTCGGCAAGACGGGTGAGGAACCCGACGGCGACGACGCCGAGCTTATCGAACGGCTGGATGCGCTGTCCGAAGGCAGGGCCGTCGAAGCGCCGAAACCCGCGCCGAAGGTCGAAGAGGCCGGGCCCATCACATCGGTGCCCGCCGCGCAGAGCATTCGCGTGTCCGTGGACCTGCTGGAAGAACTGATGACCAGTGTGTCGGAACTCGTTTTGACCCGCAACCAGCTGTTGCAGGAACGCCGCCGCAGCGAAACGGAGGAAATGGACCTGCCGCTGCAGCGGCTCAGCGCTCAGATCGGGCGGTTGCAGGACAGCGTCATGCGTACCCGCATGCAGCCGATCTCCGGCGCGTGGGGCATCCTGCCGCGCATCGTTCGCCAGCTGTCCGTCGATCTGGGCAAGCAGATCGACCTCGATATGACGGGTGGCGACACGGAACTCGACCGGCAGATGCTGGAGCTGATCAAGGATCCTCTGGCGCATATGGTCAGGAACGCCGCCGATCACGGACTGGAGGACATAGCCGGACGGCGCAGCGCCGGGAAGAACGCGACCGGAAAGATCAAATTGTCGGCGGCGCAGGAAGGCGGCCATATCATTGTCACGCTGGCCGATGACGGGCGCGGGCTGGATTATGTCGCGCTCAGGGAAAAGGCGACACGCGGCGGCCACATGACGGCGGCGCAGGCGAAGGCGGCGACCGAGATGCAGTTGTCACGGCTGATCTTCGCCGCCGGCATGTCCACCGCGAAGGAAATCACGCAGGTTTCGGGACGCGGCGTCGGCATGGATGTGGTGCGTGCGAACATCGAAAAGATCGGCGGCACGATCGAGGTCGATTCGCGGACCGGCTTCGGCACGACCTTCCGCATCCGCATTCCCCTGACGCTGGCCATCATGCCCGCGCTGATCGTCGGCGTCGGCCCCGAGGAGCGCCGCGCGCGTTTCGCCATTCCGCAGATCGCCGTCGCCGAGCTGGTGCGGGCGGGCGAGGGTACGGACAACCCTATCGAGCAGGTGGGCGGCGCGCCGGTGTTGCGCCTGCGCGGGCGCCTGTTGCCGCTGGTCTATCTGGGCGAGACGCTCAAGACGTCGCGCGGGGTCAGCGACCATGTCCTCATCATCCGCGGCGCGGGCACGCAGTTCGGAATCCTCGTCGACGAGGTTTTCGACACTGAGGAACTGGTGGTGAAGCCGGTTCCCGCGCCGCTTGCGGACCTGTCCGTCTACAGCGGCAACGCCATCCTGGGCGACGGGCAGGTCATCATGATCCTCGACGCCAATGGCCTTGCCGACGACCTGTGCGCAGATGCCGTTCCCGACGAGGATATCGAGCCGCGCCAGAATAGCGACATGACCAATCGCGACGCCATGCTGCTGTTCCGGGCGGGCGGCCTGCCGCATCCACGCGCGGTCCCCCTGGCACTGGTGTCGCGCATCGAGGATATCGACGTGGAGCGCATCGAACGGTCGGGCGGCACATCCGTCGTCCAGCTGCGCGAGCGTCTGGTCCCGCTGGTGTCCGCAGATGGCGACTATACGCCGATCGCCGAGGGACGGCAGGCGGCGCTGATCTTTGCCGACCGGCACGATGTCGTCGCGCTGGCGGTCGATGAAGTTATCGACATCGTCGACGTGACCGTGAAGCTGGAGATGGCATCGGACGACCCGGCGCGCCTGGGGACGGCGGTCATTGCCGGACAGGCGACGGAGCTTCTCGACGTCGCGCACCTGCTGACTGAAAATTCGCCGAAGCGTGGCGGTCCCGGCATGGCGAAATCCGAAGCGGCGGGCGCGCGCATCCTGGTTGTCGACGACAGTCCCTTCTTCCGCAACATGCTGATGCCGCTGCTGAGTGCGGCCGGGTACCGGGTGACCACGGCGGCGGGCGTCGACGAGGCCCTGGGCTTGCGCGATTCCGGCAAGACCTTCGACCTCATCCTTAGCGACATCGAAATGCCGGAGAAAACCGGCCTCGATTTCGCGCGCGCGGTGCGGGCAGGCGGCGACTGGGTGAAAACGCCGCTCGTCGCGCTGTCGTCGCTGGCGGAGGAAGAGGATATGGACGCCGGAATGCTGGCGGGCTTCGATCGCTACGTGGCGAAATTCGACCGTCGCCGCCTGCTCGGGCTTCTTGAAACCAGCCTCAAGGCCAAGCGGGAGCACGCGGCATGACCCAACTGGTTACCATGACCCTGGAAGGATCGTGCCTGGGTATCGATGTGGCGAGCGCGCAGGACGTTGTGCGCCTGGGCGCGCTGACGCCGGTGCCGCTGGCGGCGGACTGGATCGCCGGGATGATGAACCTGCGCGGCCATATCGTCACTGCCATCGACATGCGCGCGCGCCTCGGCCTGCCGCCCGCCGAAAAGGGGCAGAAGCGCATGTGCGTCGTCGTCACCGTCGCGGGCGAGGCCTATGCGCTGATCGTTGACGGAGTCGGCGAAGTCATGACCGTGTCGGAGGACGAGCGCGAGCCCGACCCCGCCACCCTGTCGCCGTGCTGGCGTGCCGTTTCCCGGGGTGTCGTGAAGCGGGACGACCAGCTGATCGTCGAAATCGACGCCGCCACCATCGTCGGCGGCGAATTCCGGGCCGCCGCTTAACATGGCGGAAACCATCTTCCGCTAAACCCTTCCCATCCGTTTCAGTATGCCGTCAAAAGGGCCAGAGATTATGAACAGTTGCCTGATCGTCGACGATTCCAAGGTCATTCGCAAAGTCGCGCGGCGCATCCTTGAGGATTTCGACCTGAAAATCGACGAGGCCTGCGACGGGCAGGAGGCGCTGGACCACGTCGCCAAGGAGATGCCCGACGTGATCTTCCTGGATTGGAACATGCCTGTCATGGGCGGCATGCAGTTTCTGGAAAACCTGCGGGGCCGGGAAAGCGAGAAACGCCCGACCGTGATCTTTTGCACGACCGAAAACGACATGGGCCATATCCGCGCCGCCATGGACGCGGGTGCGGACGAATATATCATGAAGCCTTTCGACCGTGACATTATCGCCGCCAAACTGACGCAAGTCGGCGTCATCTGATTCCCCGGAGCTTCCCCGCAGGAGCCGGGCCATGACATCATCAACGGCGGCCCGCGCCGAAGCGGGAGCGCGCGGCGCCACGAGCGCCACGACCATGCCGCGCGTCATGCTGGTCGACGACAGCGGTGTCAGCCGCGCGCTGATGGCGCGATGGCTGACCGAAGCCGGGGTCGAGATCGTCGCGCAGGCGCGCAATGGCGAGGAGGCGCGCGATACGATCGTCGCCGCGAACCCCGACATCGTCCTTCTGGATATCGAAATGCCCCGGCTGGGCGGCATCGACGTTCTGCCGCACCTTCTGAAGCGCGTGCCGGGCGTGAAGATCGTCATGGTCTCCACCCTGTCGCGCCGCAACGCGCGCATTACGATAGAGGCTTTACGTGCCGGTGCGACCGACGCGCTGGCGAAACCCGACAGCGGCTGGGCCGGCACGTCCGCCCCGGCATTCCGCGATGAGCTGGTCAGAAAAGTCCGGGATCTCGGCGAGGCCGACACCGTTGCCGTCGCGATTCCGGACGTCGCCCCGCGGCCGTGGCCGCAACGCGTCGTCCAAAAACCCTCGCCGCCGGCCAGCCCGGTCAAGGCGAGGGGCAGCACCGGCATCGTTGTCATCGGTTCGTCGACCGGCGGCCCGAACGCATTGTTCACCATGCTGAAGCATCTGCCGTCTTCGCCCGCCGTGCCGATCCTGATCGCGCAGCATATGCCGCCCATGTTCACGTCGATCCTGGGCGAGCACATCACCCGCCTGACCGGCATTTCCGCAGCGGAGGCGAAGCACCGCGAACCTGTCGTGCCGGGCCGAATCTACATCGCGCCCGGCGGACGTCATATGTCGATGTCGGGCGGGCCGAAGCATCCGCTGATCTGCATATCCGACGACCCGCCGGAGAATTTCTGCCGCCCCTCGGTCAATCCGCTGTTCCGGTCCGCGGCGAGCGGCTGGGGCGAGAACGCCTTCGGAATCGTCCTGACTGGCATGGGCAGCGATGGTCTGGACGGCGCGCGGGCTCTGAAGGCGGTCGGCGCGCAGGTGATGGTCCAGGATGCGGCCAGTTCGGTGGTCTGGGGCATGCCGGGCAGCGTGTTCAATGCGGGCCTGGCCGACGCGGTTATGGATCTGGACGGGCTGGGCACGTTTCTGGCGACGGAACTGGGGGCAATGGCATGAGCATGATGTCGCCGCCGACACCCGCCAGCTTCGCCATTTTCGCGCAGCTGCTGAAACGTCACGCCGGCCTGAACCTGCGTCCGGAAAAATCCTACCTCCTCGCCGCGCGGCTGAGTTCGATCCTGCGGCGGGAGGACAATATCACGCTCGATGCGCTCGCCGTCCGGCTGACGGGGGCGGAGCCGGGCCTGATGGCGCTGGAGCGCGAGATCGTCGAGGCGATGCTGAATCATGAAACCTTCTTCTTCCGGGACATCTTGCCCTTCGAGGAGTTGGAACGGAGCGTCTATCCGCGCCTGAAGACGGCGCGGGCCGCCAGCCGCCGCATCTCCATCTGGTGCGCCGCCTGCGCGACGGGGCAGGAGCCTTTTTCCATCGCCATTCAGCTGGCGGAACAGCGCGCTCCGTGGACGGGATGGGATGTGGATATTCTGGCCAGCGATATCAGCCACAGGGCGCTGGCCCGCGCGAAAAGCGGAGCCTACACCCAGTTCGAGGTCCAGCGCGGCCTGTCGACCGAACGCCTGCTCATGCATTTCAACAAAGAGGGCGAATCATGGCGGATACTGGACGACATCCGCCGCCGCGTCCGCTTCGAGCAGCGCAACCTCTGCGCCGCGCCGCCGCCGGGCCGCAAGTTCGACATCGTCTTCGCGCGCAATGTCCTGATGTATCTGGGCAAGGAGGAGAAGGCCCGCGCGCTCGACAATCTGCGCCGGTCGCTGGCGGATGACGGCGTCCTGATCCTGGGTGCGGCGGAAACCGTCTTCGGTCAGGCGGACATCTTCCACCCCGACCAGACCTGTCGAGGCTATTACGCGCCGGTCATTCCCGGCGTCACGCCAAAATCTACCACGGCAGGTCCTCGCCCTTATGGTTCACGAACAGACGCCCATCCTTCGGGGCTTTCGCCGCCAGCACGGACCGCAGCCCGCTGACCGACTGCGCGGTATCGATATCGGCGTTCGCGCCGCCCATGTCCGTCTTCACCCAGCCCGGATGCAGCGCGATAACGCCGATGCCGTCATTTTCCATAGCAAGCGAAAGCGATTTCAGACCAGCGTTAAGCGCCGCCTTCGACATGCGGTAGCTGTAGAAGCCGCCCATGCCATTCTCGGCGATGGAGCCCATCACGGATGACAGCACAGCGAAGGTGCCGACCTTTTTGATCCTGCCGCCCAGTCGGCGCGCGACCAGCAGCGGACCGAGCGCGTTGACCCGCATCACCCGCTCCCAGTCGGCGGAGTCGATATCGGCGGGCGTCGCCTCGTGCGTTTCCGAGCCGACACCGGCGTTCACGACGATCAGGTCGAATTCGGTTGCAAGGTCTGTGGCGAGCGTTTCCAGCGTCGTCTCGTCGCTGGTATCGGCACGATAGGCCGCCGCGCCCGCCGCCTTCAGATCGGCGATGTCGCTATCCTGGCGCGCCGTCGCGTGAACGTCCCAGCCCTCGGCGTGATATTGCGTGACGAATTCGCGGCCGATGCCACGGCTGGCACCGATGATGAGAACGCTTGGCATGATATGTCTTCCCTGCATGGCTGATGCGCGCATTGAATAGCGTTCCCCGCCGCCATGCAATCCCTATAGGGCGGAAGACATGCGTCCCCTCCATCTCGCCTTCATCCTGTTCATCGATCTCTGCTGGGCGCTCAATATCATCGCGGTCAAGCTGGCGGTGGAGGCGATCGATCCGCTCGCCGCCGTCACATTGCGCTATGGCATCGCGCTGCTCGTCTGCCTGCCGTTCCTCCGCTGGGTGCCGGGACAGATGCGACGGCTGGTCATTACCGGCCTGATCGCGGGCGCGGCCTTCATGGCGTTTGTCAATCTTTCCATGGCGGTGACGGACAATGTCGCCGCGCTCGCCATCGCCGGACAGCTGGGCGCGCCGTTCAGCCTGATCCTGGCGGTCATCTTCCTGAAGGAGCGTATCAAATGGGTGCGCATCGCGGGCGTCAGCCTGGCCTTTGTCGGTGTCGCCGTCATGGGCTTCGACCCGGCGATCCTGACCGAGTGGTTCGGCGTCCTCCTGACCGTCATCGCCAGCTTCATCTGGGCCGTCGGCTCGCTGCTGTTCCGCATGCTGAAGGGCGTCAACGTGATGAACATCCATGGCTGGCTGGCGCTGGTCAGCGTGCCCGTACTGGGCATCGCGTCGCTGATTTTCGAGCCCGGCGCGCTCGCCGGGGCAGGCGCGCTTCCCCTGAATATCTGGGGCTGGATCGCCTTTTCGGCCATCTTCTCCTCCCTCGTCGGCCATGCGGGGATGAGCTGGCTGCTGCAGCGTTACGAGGTGTCGACCATCGTACCGCTGACGCTCCCGACGCCGCTGATCTCCGCAGGGGTCGCGGTCGTCGCTTTCGACACGCCGGTAAGTGCCAGCCTGATCGTCGGCGCGCTTGTAAGTTTCGTCGGAGTCGCCATCATCACCTTCCGGACCGCCGCGAAGCGGCCGGAAATGACCAGCGAAATGATAAGCCGGAGCAAGCGATGATCGACAGCCCCAGCCCGAATCACAATGAACGGGCATTGCCCGTCTCCATCGTCGTCATCCATTACACCGGCATGATTTCGGCGGCCGCGGCCCAGGCGCGGCTGCGCGATCCCGACGCGGGCGTGTCGGCACAGTATCTGATCGCGGAGGACGGCACGGTCATCCGGCTGGTTCCCGAAGAGCGGCGCGCCTGGCATGCGGGCCTGGCCTACTGGCGCGGTATTCGTGACGTGAACTCGGCGAGCGTCGGCATCGAACTCGCCAACCCAGGGCACGACCATGGCTATGAGCCCTTTCCGGAGCCGCAAATGGCGGCGCTGGAGGAATTGCTGACCGGCATATTGCGGCGCCACGACATCGATCCGCGCAACATCATCGGTCATTCGGACGTCGCGCCCGAACGCAAGATCGACCCGGGGGAGCTGTTCCCCTGGGAGCGGTTCGCAGCGCTTGGTTTGGCGCAGTCGCGGCCCCAGGCGGGCCTCGACCCCAACTGGTCCGACAGGGGCGTGAAGACCGGCCTGCAGCGCTTCGGCTATGAAGCGAGAAACCTGAAGGCCGCCGTCCGCGCGTTTCAGCTACGCTGGCGGCCTGGGCGGCATGATGGGGAGATTGACGTGGAAACGCGCGCGATCCTGTTCCAGCTTCTGAA
>JBARZR010000266.1:0-11008 GCA_049650205.1 Pacificimonas sp.
CGCGGGCGGCGCGCGAGACGCTGTCCGTGCTGGCGAGGGCTTCGAGAAACAGCGCCTGTCGCTCGGACGTCCAGCGGGGCGCGGAAGACCGGAATGCTGATGCGGGGATTTCGGACATTGCATATGCCTTTCAAAAGAATGAAACGGCGGATACAGAAGACAGGAAATTTCCTATTTTGCAAGCAGTTTGCCGAAACGGTCGTCTTGCAACCTGCCATCAGGTTCTTGTGGGGAAAACCGTCGGACGCCTTCTTTGCCGCCGCGTCATCCGGAACCGGTCTCGGTTCCCGCGCCCGGCGGCAGTTCCGGCGCGCCCGTCGGGACGGGGTTGGTCTCCAGATCCTCTATCAGCATCTTCATCTCGTCGATTTCGCGGCGTTGTGCCTCGATGATCTTGTCGGCGAGGGCACGGACGCGCGGATCGTGGATGTTCGCGCGTTCGCTGGTCAGGATCGCGATGCTATGGTGCGGGATCATCGCCTTCATCCAGGATATGTCGTCGACCGTGTCCTGGCTGCGCACAAGGTAGAGCGATCCGGCGAACACCAGCGCGCTGCCGATGAAAATGGCGAGGTTCGTCTTCCTGCTGGAATACATGCCGAGCATGAAGGCGAGCATGATGACCGCCATGACCGCGCCCATGTAGATCGCCATCCAGGTCCGCGTCTGACTGTAGAAGACATGGCCCAGCGCATAGCTGTTGAGATACATCAGCCCGAACATGACGATGGTCGATGTCGCGATCATCGCGAAGAACCGTGTGTAGGTCATGGAGATCGCTCCTAACCGATTGGGAGGATGGGCTTGGCCAGCATCCAGATTCCCATGCCGATCATGGCGAGGTTCTCGCTGAGGGAGACGAAGCCGAGCGGGACGTTCGACTGGCCGCCGACGCAGGCGCATTTGAGGTCGCGCTTGTCGATATAGACCGCCTTGAAGACGCTCACTGCGCCGATGGTGCCGATGAAGAGCGCGATCGGGGCCGACAGCCAGGTCAGCGCGCCGGAGATCATGAGTATGCCCGCGATAGCTTCGCCGAAGGGATAGACATATCCGTAGCGCACCCAGCGCCGCGCGAGGAGGTCGTAGTTCAGGAACATGGTCGAGAAGCTCTCGATATCGCGCAGTTTCTGAACGGCGAGGATGGTCATGGAAATGGCGACGAACCATTCGGCGCCGCGTATCGTCGTCAGGTCGCGATAGGCGGCCCAGTTGAAGGCGAGCGCCATGAGCGCGGCGACGCCGAAGATGACGAGAACGGGGGTGTAGGTGGTATCGTCCTCTTTCGCACCGTCCTTGCCGAAATGGACGCGCAGATCGTCATAGCCGCCGATGCGCCTGCCATCGATGAAGGTCTGCGGCGTGGTGTCGACGCCGTGTTTTTCCTTGAAGGCGTCGGTTTCCGCGCGGGTTTCAAGATGGTGATCCTCGACAGTGAAACCTTCGCGTTCGAGGAGGTCTTTCGATTTCAGGCCATAGGGACAGAGGTGGTCCGGCATGACCATGCGGTAGAGCTTCGCGGTCTTGCTCATCGTTTCGCCCTTTCGAGGAGGTCGATCAGTTCGTTGAACTTGGTGCGCTGTTCCTCCACATCGCCAGATTCGATGGCCTCGGCGACGCAGCAGGCGGCATGGTCCTTCAGGACTTCGCTTTCGGCGCGGGAGAGGGCCGCCTTAACCGCCTGGATCTGGGTGAGAATGTCGATGCAGTAGCGGTCGTCCTCGACCATCTGGCCGATGCCGCGCACCTGTCCCGCGATGCGGTTGAAGCGGTTCACCTTGGCCTTGGTGCGTTTTTCCGGCATGCGACGGTCTTTCGGTTGATATACCCTATGCAGGTATTTAAATAACCCCTGCCGGGTATGTTTCAAGGCAAACTAAGGAAAACACGCTATGTTCCGCGCAAGCCCCTCTATTAACCGCAGAAAACTGCTGGGCGGCATGGCTGCGGGCAGCGCCCTGCTGTCCGCGCCCGCATGGGCGCGTGGCGGCGCGATGGACGCGCCCTATCTGCGGCAGGGCTTCGACGAAGTTTCCGGCGGCAGCATCGACCTGACCATCGGACGCGGGCCGCGCCTGGTCGAGGGCAGGCGCGGCATGGGCGTCGCGGTGAACGGCAGCGTGCCGGGGCCGCTGGTACGCCTGCGCGAAGGGCAGGACGTACGGCTGAACGTCACGAATACGCTAGACGAGGATTCGTCGATTCACTGGCACGGGCTGCTGGTGCCGTTCCAGTATGACGGTGTGCCGGGGGTCAGCTTTCCAGGGATCAAGCCGGGCGAAACCTTCACCTATGAATTTCCGGTCCGGCAGGCGGGCACCTATTGGTGGCACAGCCATTCCAACCTGCAGGAACAGGCCGGCCATTATGGGCCGATCGTAGTGGAACCGGCGGACGGCGACCCGGTGCGGGCGGACCGCGACTATGTGCTGGTTCTGAGCGAGTTCAGCACCATGCACCCGCACAGGATCATGGCGAAGCTGAAGACGGGCGAAGGCTATTTCAACTATCAGCAGCGCACCCTGACCGACGATTATCCCCTGACGGGAGAAGAGCGGCGCATGTGGGCGGAGATGCGAATGATGCCGACGGATATCATGGACGTGGGCGGCGCGGCCTACACCTTTCTGGCGAACGGGCACGGGCCTGAGGAGGGTCTGGAATATCTGTTCCGGCGGGGCGAGCGCGTGCGGCTGCGTGTCATCAACGGCAGCGCCATGAGCTTCTTCAACCTGCGCATCCCGGGCCTCCCCATGACGGTGGTGCAGGCGGACGGCCAGAACGTCCGCCCGGTCGAGGTGGACGAGCTGCAGATCGGCGCGGCGGAAACCTATGACGTCGTCGTGGAGCCGAACGGCGCGGCGCACACGGTCGTCGCCGAAGCCATGGACCGCACCGGCATGGCGGTGGCGACGCTGGCCAGTCGCCCCGGTGCGCGGGCGGCCGTTCCGGCGCTGCGCGATCCGCCGCTTCTCACCATGGCGGACATGGGCATGAACCATGGCCCGATGCGCGAGGGCGCGGTGGATCATGCCGCCATGGACCACAGCAAGATGGACCATGCCGCGATGGGTCATGGCGACATGCAGGGCGGGGAAATGAAAGCGGACGATATGGCGGACATGGATATGTCCGGCATGTCGATGCGCGACACCTCGCTGCTCCCGCCGGACGTGAAGGTCGGACCCGGTATCGACATGGTGTCGATGGCGCCCGCCGACCGCATGGGCGATCCCGGTATCGGCCTCGACGATGTCGGCCACCGGGTGCTGAATTACCGCCAGCTGAGGGCGCTTGCACCGAACAAGGACGGACGCGCACCGTCGCGGCGGATGGAGATACATCTGACCGGAAACATGGAGCGCTATATGTGGTCCTTCGACGGTGAAAAGTTCAGCGCCGTCAGCGACGATCCCATCCGCTTCGCCTATAATGAGCGGGTACGGGTGAAGCTGGTCAACGACACGATGATGGCGCACCCGATCCACCTGCACGGGCATTTCTTCGAGCTGGTGAACGGTGCGGAACCGGGACATCAGCCGTTGAAACACACCGTCATCGTGCAGCCGGGCGGCAGCGCGACCTTCGATTTGACCGCCGACGAGCCCGGCGACTGGGCGTTCCATTGCCACCTTCTCTACCACATGCATTCGGGCATGTTTCAGGTCGTGACCGTCGCCGCGCCGGGAGATGTGGCGTGAAGACTTTCATTGCGGCCCTGTTGATCGGATGTGCGGCGCCAGCCATCGCGCAGCATCAGGGGCATGTAATGCCTGCGGAGCCAAAGGCCGACGCCCCGGCCGCCGGTCATGATTTGATGGATCACGCCCAGATGGATCATGGTCCGATGGGCCATGGCGAGTCCGCTGACGCAGAGGCAGCGGAAGATATGCCTGTCGATCACGGCGAGATGGACCATGGCAAGATGGACCATTCGGCCATGGGCCATGGCGACGTGACGACCATGCCGTCCGCCGATATCCCGAACGCGCCGCCGCCGCCGGAAGCCGGTAGCGGCCCACCGCGCGCCGCCGATGCGATCTGGGGCGAGGAGGCGATGCGCGCGTCGCGGGCGCGGCTGAAACACAATCAGGGCGGGCAGACCTATTTCTGGTTCATGGCGGACCGTGCGGACTACCGCGCGCGCGAAGGCGGCGACGGCTATCTGTGGGACGCGCAGGGCTATTATGGCGGCGACCTCGAGCGTTTCTGGTTCGAGACGGAGGGCGAGGGCGGTTTCGGCGAGAAGATCGAATCCGCCGACGTGCAGGCGCTCTATAGCCGTGCGATCGCCCCCTTTTTCGACCTGCAGGTCGGCGTCCGGCAGGATTTCGCGCCGCGTGACCGGACCTATGCGGTCGTCGGCTTTCAGGGTCTCGCGCCCTATCTGTTCGAGGCGGAGGGCGACCTCTACCTGTCGGACAGGGGCGACCTGACCGCGACCTTCGAGGCCGAACTCGACCAGCGCATCACCCAGCGCCTGATCCTGCAACCGCGCGCCGAAGTGAATCTTTCCGCGCAGGATGTGCCGGAACTCGGGATTGGGGCCGGGCTGGACAGCGTCGAGGCGGGCCTCCGCCTGCGCTATGAACTGTCGCGGGAATTTGCCCCCTATGTCGGCGTGGCGCAGGAGTGGAAGACGGGCGATAGCGCCGACTTTGCCCGCGCGGAGGGGGAAGACCCGAGCGTGACCAGCTACGTCGTCGGCGTGCGGTTCTGGTTCTGACGCGAAGCCCACCATGTTGCAGTCTCGCCGCGCCGCGCTACCCTGAGCAGGTTCGAGGAGACAAAGGACATGCCATCACGCCTTCAGTTCAACCGCCGCCACCTGCTGGCGATGGGTGCCGCCGCGCCGCTGGTTCTGGGGGCTGCGCGGGGCAAAGCGCAGGAGGCGGTGGGACAACCGCTGATGGGCGACCCGCAGCTGCCCGAACCGTTCGGACAGCGCATGCGCTGGGCGATCGTGGGCCTTGGCACCTTCGCCATCGGGCAGGTGATTCCGGGGTTCCTGATGGCGTCGAAGTCGCGCATGACCGCCTTTGTCTCCGGCAATGCGGGGAAGGCGCGGCAGGTGGGCGCGCGTTATGGCGTCGACCGGTTCTATTCCTATGCCGATTACGACCGCATCGCGGACGATCCGGAGATCGACTGCGTCTACATCGCGCTACCGACGGGGCTGCACGCCGAATATACCATCCGCGCGCTCGACGCCGGGAAGCATGTGCTTTGCGAGAAGCCGATGGCCTCGACGGCGGCGGAATGCGAAGCGATGATTGCGGCGGCGCGCAGGAACAACCGGCGGCTGGGCGTCGCTTACCGGGTGCATTTCGAGCCGACGAATGTGGAGGCGCAGCGGCGCATCGCGGGCGGCGCGCTGGGGGCGATGCGCCACATCCGCAGCGAGCATGGCTTCAACGCCAACCCCGACTGGCCGCCACATAAATGGCGGCTGGAAAGGGCGCTGGCGGGCGGCGGGTCGATGTTCGATATCGGTATCTACGGGCTGAACACGTCGCTGATGATGCTGGGGGACGACCGGCCGGTGTCGGTGTCGGCGGTCCATGCCTATCCGAAGGACGATCCGCGTTTTCAGGAGGTCGAGGGCGGTCTCGACTGGCGCATGGTGACGGCGGGCGGCACGAGCGTCAGCGGGTCGAGCTCCTACAGCTACAGCCCCTATGTCAGCCGCCAGCATTATATGGGCGCGAAAGGCGCGGCGGAGATGCAGCCCGCGACGACCTATTACGACAACAGCCTGGTCATCACCGGCGGCGACGCCCCGGGCGAAGTCGGCGCGGGCCGCGCGGTGACGCAGTTCCCGGCGCAGGTGGATGGCTTCACGGACGCGGTGCGGGATGGGCGGGCGCACCTGACACCGGGCGAGATGGGGTATCGGGACATCAAGCTGATCGAAGCGATGTACCGGAGCGCGGACGCGGGTGGGGCGATGGTGGGGGTTTGATGGGGTATGCTGCGGTCGGCGGAATGGCGGCTTCCGACCCCATTTCAGTCATTGGGTGAACTGTTGTCATCGTCCAAAAGCAGACCTGTTCGGCCCTCCATCTGGACGGATCGGTTACGGCATGAGGACAGTATCGGTACTTACCAAGTCGATATCATGCATCTGATGAAGGTAAGCTTCGTAGTAGGGTTTATGCGAAGCACCGACCGTCACAAGGACGCGAGCGCCAGGACGTCCTTCGGCGGCTTCGACAACATTGGCAGCCATACGCAGACCGCGGGCTTGCCACCACGCAGCGTAGGCTTGTCCGAAGGCTTCCTCGCCGGGGTCCTGCAACGCTCGTACAAAATCGCCGCGTATATTCTCGCGCTGCGTTTCCGGTGCGTTCATAAAACGATAAAAGGCGAGAAGGCGCGCCGGGTCATCAATCCCCTGTTCCATCTCGGCATACCGTTCATTTAAGTCACCATCGAAACTGTCCCAGATCGGACGCATGTGGGTCCACAGCGCATCGCCCCTACGCGCCACGATATCGTCAGCGCTACGGTCGTCAGCAGCGATCACCCGTTCGTGACCGAGCCGGGCAGCCAGCGCAGCTGCGATAACTACGTTCTCGCTGAACCGAGAGGCCCGCGTTTCGATGGCTTCAAGCAGCTCTTGCGAAATTACAGCATCTGTGCGGCGCTCGTTTTCTTGCAATCGAAACCATTGAACGAGAGCGGAATTCGGTTCTCCAGCTGCATAAAACAGCGCCGCAAGCCTGCGACGGTCATCTGCTGATGGCTCGATCGGCCACGTGCCGAGCGCTTCGGCGATAAGGCGCTCGGCTTCCGGCCCAGTAACACCGAGCGCGGTGCGAGCAGGTTCGGGATTGACGCAGTAGTTGGCTGCGACACCGGGATAACTCGCCTCATAAAGTCGAAGCATCTCGCAAACCTGTCCCGACGTGGCTTCAATTGCGATGATATCAGGCGCGAACGCTTCTAGTCGTTGCAGCAGCGGTTCGAGATGGCTCGCATCGATTTCGTCGCGGTACTTGCCGAGGTGGGCTGTGCCGAGCACCATCACCTGTACAGGTTCCTGTTCTAACGGCGCGCTCAGACCGCTAAAGTCTTGGGCTGGAACCTGTGCCGTGGCTTGCGTGGATATAAGGCACGTCAGAACGGTCGCTAAGATACGGAACATATGGACTCCTGTGATTGCGTTCAGCATTGCGTGTAACACAGAGCGTGAATTGTCGCAGCCGGCCGCTCAACGTCTGGCAAAATCAACACCAGACAGTCAGCTTTCCACCCAGAAATGGTCATGAGCGGGCCCGATGGGCGATCCCAAAACCTGCCTGACCGCTTCCACGGGTTTCTCGCCACAAGCCGAAATTCTCAAAGCGACCCTAGTTGTGGACGTTCGCTTGGCATGGCAATGAGCGCGTTATGAATGCACTACGCTTCGTTTTGATCGCCCTTTGGATCATACTCGCCGGTTACACGGCGTTTGTTGTTTCCAACTATGGGTTAGGGTTGTTGCCCGTATTCTTTGGCGACATTGCTGAGGTTGCGTGGCCGGGACAGTTCAACCTCGATTTCCTGTGCTTTCTCGTCCTATCTGCTCTGTGGACAGCATGGCGCAATGCGTTCTCTGGTCTCGGTCTTCTACTTGCCATTATCGCTTTTTTCGGTGGCGCGGGGTTCCTCTTACCCTACCTCCTATTTCTGACATTCCGAGAGAGGGGTGATTTGGTCCGAGTTCTTGTCGGAAACCGAGATCGTTACCGATAGCAGACGGTCCGCTTCCCACCCCAATATCAGACCTATCTGAATCATTTACAAAAAAGCACCCGCCCCAGCTGAAGCCAGGACGGGCGCT
Organism: Pacificimonas sp.; assembly: GCA_049650205.1. Lineage (GTDB taxonomy): Bacteria > Pseudomonadota > Alphaproteobacteria > Sphingomonadales > Sphingomonadaceae > Pacificimonas. The sequence goes on from JBARZR010000266.1 coordinate 7,826, forward strand.
CTCCTCCCCAGGAGATGGTGCGTTCGCTGCGTTACGCGGCGAACTGGTTCATCGTGTTGTCCGTGCCGCCCGCCTTCAGCGCGGCTTCGCCGGCGAAGGCTTCCTTGTGGTCGTCGCCGATGTCGGAGCCGGACATGTTCTGGTGCTTCACGCAGGCGATGCCCTGGCGGATTTCCTCGCGCTGGACATTGTGGACGTAGCCGAGCATGGCCTCCTCGCCGAAATAGCGCTTCGAGAGGTTGTCGGTGGACAGCGCCGCCGTGTGGTAGGTCGGGAGCGTGATGAGGTGGTGGAAGATGCCCGCCTCGCGCGCCGCGTCCTTCTGGAAGGTGCGGATGCGCTCGTCGGCCTCGGCCGCCAGCGGGGTGGCGTCGTAATCCTCGCTCATCAGGCGGTCGCGGTCGAAACCGGAGACGTCCTTGCCGTCCTTCTCCCAGGCGTCATAGACCTGCTGGCGGAAGTTGAGCGTCCAGTTGAAGCTGGGCGAATTGTTGTAGACGAGCTTGGCATTGGGGATGACTTCGCGGATGCGGTTCACCATGCCGCCGATCTGGCCGATATGCGGCTTCTCGGTTTCGATCCAGAGAAGGTCGGCCCCGTTCTGGAGCGATGTGATGCTGTCGAGCACGCAGCGGTCCTCGCCCGTTCCGGCGCGGAACTGGTAGAGGTTCGACGGCAGGCGCTTGGGCTTCACCAGCTTGCCGTCGCGGGCGATCAGGACGTCGCCATGGCCGACGGCGTTGGCGTCAACCTCTTCCACATCGAGAAAGCTGTTATACTGGTCGGCGAGGTCGCCCTTTTCCTGCGTATAGGCGATCTGCTTCGTCAGGCCTGCGCCGAGCGAGTCGGTGCGGGCGACGATCACGCCATCCTCGACGCCCAGTTCCATGAAGGCGTAGCGGACGGCGCGGATCTTCTGCAGGAAATCCTCGTGCGGGACGGTGACCTTGCCGTCCTGATGGCCGCACTGCTTTTCGTCGGAGACCTGGTTCTCGATCTGGATGGCGCAGGCCCCCGCCTCGATCATCTTCTTGGCGAGGAGATAGGTCGCCTCCGCATTGCCGAAACCGGCGTCGATGTCGGCGATGATGGGGACGACATGCGTCTGGAAATTGTCGATCCGGTTCTGCAGGTCGCGCGCCTTCACTTCGTCGCCCGCGTCGTTCGCGGCGTCGAGGTCGCGGAAGAGGAGGCCGAGCTCGCGCGCGTCGGCCTGCTTCAGGAAGGTGTAGAGTTCCTCGATCAGCATGGGGACGGTCGTCTTCTCATGCATGGACTGGTCGGGCAGGGGGCCGAATTCCGAGCGCAGCGCGGCGACCATCCAGCCGGAGAGGTAGAGATATTTGCCCTTGGTGGCGCCGAAATGCTTCTTGATGGAAATCATCTGCTGCTGGCCGATGAAGCCGTGCCACGCGCCCAGCGACTGGGTGTAGTTGGCGGGGTCGGCGTCATAGGCGTCCATGTCGGCGCGCATGATCTTCGCGGTGTATTTCGCGATGTCGAGGCCGGTCAGGAAGCGGTTCTGCAGACGCATGCGGGCGACAGTGCTGCCCTCGATCGCGGCCCAGGGCGCGCCGTTCTGCTTGATGGTGTCGCGCGCTTTCGCGGTTTCTTCGGTGTAGGTCATGGGACGGTTCCAATGGTTAATTTCGTTTACAGGGTTTTCACATTGCCGGTGCGAAGCGATTCGCTGCCTGCGCTGGAAAACTTACATTGACGCTTGTGCGTCAGGTTTGTACGGATCGTCAAACAGATGTTGTGAAAATCGAGTGAATCGGTGTGACCTGGGCGGAAAATATGTGTAAAATTGTAAATATGCATACATGTTCCGACAGGCTCAAAATGAGCGGATTTCGGAATGGCGGATTTCGGATGAGCGGGTTTTGCGGCGATGGTCCCGGGATGAGCGGATCACGGGCGACCGCATGACCTCCGAAACCCCCACCCTGCCCGACCGCAAGGTCTTCGCCGGTCCGCGCATGCGGCGGCTGCGGGGGCGGCTGGGGCTGACGCAGACGCGAATGGCGGAGGAACTGGGGGTGTCGACCAGCTATCTGAACCTGATCGAGCGCAACCAGCGGCCTTTGACCGCGCCGTTCCTGTTAAAGCTGTCGGGAACCTATGACGCGGATCTGCGCGAACTGATCGCGGAGGGCGACGAGCAGGTGGAGCGGGAGGTCGCGGACGCGCTCGCCTCTCCCCTGCTGTCGGGAATCGACGTGGGGAAGGCGGAACTTCAGGAGTTCGTCGCCGCGCAGCCGGGCGTCGCGCAGGCGCTGATCCGGCTGCACCGTGCGAAGGATTCGGACGGCGGGGAGTCGAAGCCCGAAACACGGACCCCGCTGGATGCCGTGCGCGAACATATCGAGGGCGCGCGCAACCATTTTCCGGAGCTGGAGGAGCGCTGCGAGGCGCTGGCGGACGACCTGAGGCTGGCGGGCGCGCATTTCCTTGGCGCGGTGTCGGACCGGCTGCGGGTCAAGCATGGCTTTACGGTACGGATCCTGCCGACGGACGTGATGCCGCTGCTGCTGCGGCGCTTCGACATTCACAACCGGCAGGTGCAGCTGTCGGAACTGCTGGACAACGCCTCCCGCTCCTTTCAGGCCGCCTATCAGTTGGCGACGTTCGAGCTGAAGGCCGAGATCGAGGCGATTGCGGGGCGGGCGGGGATGCCGTCGAAACCCGCCGAGCGTCTTTTGGTGCAGAACCTCACCAACTATTGCGCCGCGGCGCTGATGATGCCCTATCGGCGCTTTCAGGAGGCCGCCGAGGCGACGGGCTATGATGTCGCGCTGCTGGAGGCGCGGTTCGGCGCGGGGTTCGAACAGGTGGCGCACCGGCTGACGACGTTGCAGCGGCCCGGCGCGCGGGGCGTGCCGTTTTTCCTGATCCGGGTGGACCGGGCGGGGAACATATCGAAGCGGTTTTCGGCGGGAAGTCTTCCCTTCGCGCGCACGGGCGGGACGTGCCCCTTGTGGAATCTGCACCGCGCGTTCGAGCGGCACGGCGAGACGCTGACGCAGCTGGTGGAGCTGGAGGATGGCGCGCGGTTCCTGACGCTGGCGCGGACGGTGCGGGCCTATCGCCAGCCCTTCGGACAGGCCGCGCCGGAATATGCCGTCGCGCTGGGCTGCGAGACGCGCCACGCGCACGGCCTGACCTGGGCGGCGGGCCTCGACC
>JBARZR010000267.1:0-4413 GCA_049650205.1 Pacificimonas sp.
GGGGCGACTGGCTGGGCCATGTGCGGCGGCTGGATTTGGCCTTGCGCGGCGTGCGGCCCGCGCGCGGTCTTCAGGGTGTTCGCAACCGGCTCTCCTCTGCCGTGAAATCGAAACGTCAACCTTCGACCGTCGCCGATCTGGACTGGTGGAAGGCGCTGGAACCGGTCCTGCGCCCGATGGCGGAGCTGTTCCAGCGCCGCGCGACGGGCGATCTGGCAGCTGCGGCGGAGAAATTGCGAACGCTGGTGGCGAACCTGGCGGGCGACCGGTTCTGGGACGGCAATGCCGGGCGCGCCGCGTCCGATCTTCTCTCCAGTCTGGAAAGGCACGGCGATGTCGGCGGCGCGGTTTCCGCACCCGACCTTCCCGCCGTGCTGGGCGCGGTCATGGACGACGTGCCGGTGCGCCCCAGCTATGGCAGGCATCCGCGCCTCAACATCTATGGTCTGCTGGAAGCCCGGTTGCAGCGCGCCGACCTGATGATCCTGGGCGGTCTGAACGAGGGGGTCTGGCCCGCTGGCGACCGCTTCGATCCGTGGCTGCCACCGCGTGTCCGTGCCGCACTGAACCTGCCGCCGATCGACCGCGCCACCGCCCTGTCCGCGCATGATTTCGTGCAGGCCTGCGGTGCGGGCGAAGTGCTGCTGACCCGCGCTCGCCGTGACGCCAGCGCGCCGGTCGTCGCCTCGCGCTTCTGGCTGCGCATGGGCGCGCTTCTGGGTGATCGGCTTGTCGGCGATGCGCGGTTGAAGGCCTGGACCGCTGCCATGGATCGTCCCGCCAAAGTCACACCGGCCAAACGTCCCCGCCCCAAACCGCCCGCCAGCGACCGCCCGAAACGCATCAGCGTCACCGAAGTCGAAGTGCTTCGCGCCGATCCCTACCAGTTCTGGGCGAAGCGAATGCTGCGCCTCGGTTCCCTCGACGCCCTGGGCGAGGAAGCCGACGCCGCCGCGCGCGGTACCATCGTGCATGACCTGATGGAGACGCTGTCGAAGGGGAAGGCGCTCGCTGATCCCGATGCGCGTATCGCCGCGATCGACGCGGCGCTGAAGGCCTATTCCGATCATCCGCTGCTCTCCGCCATGTGGCGTCCGCGCGTCGAGCGGATGCTGACCTGGGCGGCGGACCAGATGGCGTTGCAACAGGCGAAAGGCTGGCGCATCGCGGGTGTCGAGACCGAAGGCAAGATGATGGTGGACGGCGTCGAACTGCGGGGAAAGGCGGATGTCGTGTTTCAACATGGCGAGCGTCTGGCCGTCGCTGACTACAAGACCGGCGCGCCGCCCGCCGTCGCCAAAATCCGTGCGGGCTATTCCGATCAGCTCGCGCTCCTCGCCTGGCTCGCGACCGAGGAAAAGTTCGACGGTATTTCCGGCAAAATGGCGGCGGTCGCTTACTGGCGGCTGTCCGGCGGCGGGATGGAGGGAGAGATCAAATCCAGTTCTTCCGTGACGAAGGCGCATCCCTGGTCGGAGCTGGATGTCTGGCTGAAGGATGCTCAGGACCGCTTCCGCGCCGCCGCCGCCCGCTGGCTGACGGGAGATGAGGCGTTCACCGCGCGATTGCATCCAGAATATGCGCCTAAAGCGTACAACTCTTATGACCATCTGGCCCGGGTCGCCGAATGGGAGGGGCGGGTGCGCGGCGATGACTAGGGCAAAGCGAAAAGGTCTCCTGCCGCTTACCGACGAGCAGCGCCGCGCGGTCGACCCCGGTGTTCACGCCTGGGTATCGGCCAGTGCGGGCACGGGCAAGACGCAGGTTCTGTCCGCGCGCGTCCTGCGACTACTCGTCGGCGAGGCTCGCCCCGACGGTATATTGGCGCTGACCTTCACGAAGGCGGCAGCAGCGGAAATGCAGACGCGCATTTTCGAAACCCTGTCCCGCTGGGTGACGGCGGACGATGAGGATATCGTCACTGACCTCAGAAATATAGCGGCGGAACCGGACGCCGCGATGATCCGCCGCGCGCGGATGCTGTTCGCCCAGGCGCTGGAAGTGCGAGGCGGGTTCAAGGTGCAGACCCTGCACGGCTTCGCCTCATCGCTGCTGGCGGCTTTCCCGGTCGAGGCGGGGGTGACGCCGGGCTACGACACCCTTGACGACCGTTCAGGCGCGCAGCTGAAACGGCAAGTGCTCGAGGACGCCATCGAGGACGCCGCCGATGCGGGGGCGCAGGATTTCCTTGACGACCTCGGCGCGCTGGCGATCCGCCATGGCGACCAGCGCGCCACGCAGATCCTGGGTCAGCTTTTACGTGAACGGCGGGCGCTGCTGGCGCTGGGCGGAGGCGGCGCGGTCGATGCCGCGGTGCGGCGCATCCTCAACCTGCCGGTCGAAGGAAGCGCCGAAGATATTCTGCGCGGGGCAATCGACGCCGACGCTGCCCTGCTGCCCGCCATGCGCGGCTGGGCCGACGCGCTGGCGAACTGGAATACGAAGACCGCCGCCGCAAAACTGGAGGCTGTTACGCCTTTCGTATTCGGCGACGTGGAGGACCGCGTGGCGCAGCTGAAACCGCTGCTGGCGACGCTGTTCAGGGAAGGGGGCGAGGGCGACGCCTATGTTTCCAACAAGAAGCTCGAGCCCGCGCAGAAAATGGCCACCGCACGAGCCGAAATCCTGCGCGACACGCTGTGGCGGCTGGAGCTGGCAGAGGCGGCGGCGCTGCATCTGCGCGTCGGTCGTGTGATCGCGGCGCGCTATGACGAGGCGAAGCAGCGGCTGGGCGCGCTCGACTATGACGACCTGATCGTGGAGGCGGCGTCGTTGCTTCAGCGCGTTGCCGCGCCCTGGGTGCTCTACAAGCTCGACCAGCGGATCGACCATGTGCTGGTCGACGAGGGGCAGGACACCAATGCCAGCCAGTGGCAGATCGTCCACGGCCTTGCATCGGAGTTTTTCGCGGGAACGGGCGCGAAGGATGAAGGCGCGCGCACGCAGTTCGCGGTCGGTGATTTCAAGCAGGCGATCTTCGGGTTTCAGGGCACGGACCCGCTGGAATTCACCGACGCCCGCGCGCTGACCGCCGCGCGCGGGCGCGACGCGGGGAGTCCCTTGCACGAAATCGGCCTGAACCGGTCCTTCCGTTCCGTGCCTGCCGTGTTGACGGTGGTGGACCGGCTGCTGGGCAGGCTGGGTCATGAAGCGTTCGGAGTTGACCGGCCGTTCAAACCGCATGTCCCGCATCGCAATGCGGCGGGCGCGGTCACCTTGTGGCCGCCGCTGTCCGATGACGATGGCCGGATTCCGGAAGGTTTCCGGCAGAATCCGGAACGTGAACTGGCGCGCCGCATCGCCGCTCAGGTGGATGAGTGGATCACGCGGGAATTATTCGTGCCATCCAGGGCGCGCGCCGTGCAGCCACAGGATATCCTGATTCTGGTCAGAAGCCGCGGTGATCTGGTCCCTGAACTGGTGGCCGCGCTGCATGCCGCCGAGGTACCAGTCGCGGGTGCGGACAGATTGCGCCTGACCGCGCCGATCGCGGTGCAGGACTGCCTGTCGCTGATCCGCTTTGCCCTGCAACCCGATGACGACCTGACGCTCGCGGAACTGCTTGTTTCACCCTTCATCGGCTGGTCGCAGGAGGACATGGCCGCGCTCGCCATGCCGCGCGGCGACATGAGCCTGTGGCAGGCCTTGAAACGCGCGGATGGCGAAGCGGCGCAGGCGGCGCGCACCTGGCTCGACGCCGTGCTGGCCATGGCGGACTTCCGCACGCCCTACGATATGCTGGAGGCGGTCTTTTCCGGACCGCTGCGGGGCCGCGCGAAACTGCTGGCGCGGCTGGGTCCGGAGGCGCGAGATCCGCTGGAGGAACTCCTCAGTCAGGCGCTCGCCTATGAGCGTGTCGCCGCGCCATCCCTGCAGGGCTTTCTCGACTGGCTGGCGGCAGCGGCGGATATTTACATAAAGCGCGATCCCGATGCGCCCAGCGCCGCCGTGCGTATCATGACGGTCCACGGCGCGAAGGGATTGCAGGCACCAGTGGTCATCATGGCCGACGCCGCCCGCACGCATGGCGAGCGACATGGCGTCACGCATCTGATGGCCGGTAACCCTGAGCTGCCGCTCTATGGCCTTTCTACCAAAACACTCCCCGCCATGCTGCGCAAAAACTATGAGGACCGTGCCGCGCGAGAGGCGGAAGAAAATCTGCGTCTGCTCTATGTCGCCATGACGCGGGCGGAGGATTATCTGTTCGTTGGCGGCCTGCCCGCGGGGCGTGCAACGGTCACGACCTGGTATGACCTGATCCGCGACGCGATGGCGGATGTCGAGACCGAAGAAGAACAGGCACCGATCTGGGACGGCGTCAGCCTGCGCCACAAGAGCGGGACCGAAGCGAAACCCAGGGCGCGCACGGACCCATCCGCGTCCGAACCGCCGGTCACGCTGCCCGTCTGG
>JBARZR010000268.1:0-6070 GCA_049650205.1 Pacificimonas sp.
CCCCAGGAAAAACCGCAGGATCATGCGCGCCTAACTGCCGAGGGTCGCAGGCGGGCTGAGCGCGGCGTCGCGCCCGCCGCGCCAGACGCGCACGGCCTGCACGCTCTCGGGAACGTCATGCACACGGAACTTCTGGATGCCCTGGGCCAGCGCGGTGGACAACACGGCTATCGACCCGCCGAGGCGGTCATCGACACCGGCCTCTTCGGACAATGCGCCGATGAAGCGCTTGCGGCTCGCGCCGAGCAGAATGGGAACACCAAGCCCGTGAAACAGCGCCAGGCCATTCAGGATTTCCAGATTGTGTCTAACCGACTTGCCGAAGCCGATACCGGGATCGGCGATGATCCGGGCGCGGTCGATGCCCGCCGCCGCCGCCGCCGCGACGCGCGCGGCCAGCCAGTCGTAAATGTCGAGGAGGGCGTGATCGTAATGCGGCGCGTCCTGCATCGTCTGCGGATCGCCCTGCGCGTGCATCAGGACGACCGGCGCACCGGACGCGGCGACCACGCCCATGCTCGTTTCGTCATGCGTCAGACCGCTGACGTCGTTGACGATCTGCGCGCCCGCCGCCAGCGCGGCCCGCATGACCGCGCTTTTCCGCGTGTCGATGGAGGTTAGCGTGCCCGACACCGCCAGTTTCTCGATCACCGGGACGACGCGCTCGATCTCGTCCTGTTCCCAGACCGGGTCCGCGCCGGGGCGGGTGGATTCGCCGCCGACATCGACGATCGCCGCGCCCGCCGCGGCCATGTCATAGCCCGCCGCCGCGGCAGCGCCCGCGTCGCCGTGTTTGCCGCCATCCGAAAAACTGTCCGGCGTCATGTTCAGGATCGCCATGATCTGCGGCTCGTCAAAGCGCAGGGTCCGTCCGTCCAGTTGCAGCGCGGGACGCGGAGCGATCAGGTGCTGCCATGTCGGCTGCGCCTGCGGATTGTCGGAAAGAAAAGCGTCGATATCCGCAACCGCAATCAGCCGCGCGGGCGTACCGCGCCCCAGGACTTCGACGGCGCTGAACCACAGCATGCCGCCCGCCAGCCGGGCCACCTGTCCATCGAAACCAAAGGGCGCGTCCACGAATCCTGTCGGGCGAAGGTAAATATCCGTCATACGGCTCCCTTACACGGCAAACGCGCGGACGTTCAGCCTCCTTTTTCGGGTTTCACGGCATTGCACCAAAGGCGCATAGCGGCGAAACGCCATCCGCATGACACTCGCTTCGAAAACTCTCGCGATCACGGGCGGCACAGGCTTTGTCGGCGGGCATCTGATCGACGCGGCACTGGCGGAAGGCCATCAGGTGCGCGCATTGACGCGCAGCGTTCAGCCTGAGCGACGGGGCGTGGACTGGGTGCGCGGCGATCTTGGCGACACGCCCGCACTGGCGGACCTGTGTACGGGCGCGGACGCGGTTATTCATGTCGCGGGCGTCGTCAATGCGAAGGACGAGGCGGGCTTTCGCGCTGGAAACATCGAGGGCACACGGGCGATGCTGGACGCGGCGTCGTCCGCTGGCGTCGGGCGCTTCGTGCAGGTGTCGTCGCTGTCGGCGCGGGAGCCGGGGCTGTCGGTTTACGGCGCGTCGAAGGCGAAGGCCGACCGGCTGGTTGTGGAAAGCGCGCTCGACTGGGTGATCGTGCGCCCGCCCGCCGTTTACGGTCCCGGCGACCGCGAAATGCTGGACCTTTACCGCGCGGCGAAAAAGGGCTGGGCCGCCGCGCCAGGGTCCGGGCGCTTCTCGCTGATCTACGTCACCGATCTGGCTGCCGCGTTGCTGGCGCTGGGCACCAGCGACGCGGGTAGCGGCAACATATATGAAATCGAGGACGGCACCGGCGGCCTGGATCACGGCGCGATGGCGGCGCTGCTCGGCGATGCGGTCGGGCGAAAGCCGCGCGTGATTCCGTTGCCCGGCGCCGCGCTGACGGTCGGTGCCGCGTTCGATACGTTAAGAGCGCGCGTCAGTCGCAGACTGCCGAAACTGAGTTTCGACCGGGCGCGCTATATCGCGCATCCCGACTGGACCGCCGATGCCGGGCCATTGCGGGCGCTGGGCATCTGGGAGCCGCGGGTCATGCCAGCCGACGGTGTGCGGCGAACGGCGGACTGGTATCGCGCGGCGGGACTGCTTTAGCCGCACGCCCGCCACATTCCCTTGGCAGACACCCGTTCGACTTCCTAAAAGGCCAAGCCATGACCATGACCAAAGACACGGTGCTGCCGCGCCTCATCGAAATCATCGAACCCTTCAACAAGAAGGAGATCGAACTGAAGGCGGAGACGAGTTTCGCCAATGATCTGGAGCTGGACAGCCTGACGGTGATGGACCTGGTCGCCGAGATCGAGGATGAATATGACATCCTGCTGCCGGTCAACATGCTGCCCGACCTGGAAACCATCGGCGACGTCGCGGGCGCGGTCGCCAAGATAAAGAGCGCATAGCCATGGCCGACGCAAACGCCGCCCGCCTCGACCTGTTCGAAAAGTTCGATCCGCTGTTCGCGCAATATGAAGGCCTGATGGCGTCGGGTCTTCGTGATCCCTTTCACCTGCAGATGGACGAAATTCTCTCACCGACGCGTGCAATCGTGGATGGCCGGGAGATCATCCTGGTTGGCACCTATAATTATATGGGTATGACCTTCGACCCGGACGTGATCGCGGCGGGCCAGAAGGCGCTGGCGGAGTTCGGCGCGGGCACGACGGGAAGCCGGGTGCTGAACGGGACGTTCCAGGGCCATGCCGAGTGCGAGGCGGCGCTGCGCGACTTTTACCAGATGGACCATGCCATGGTCTTTTCGACCGGCTATCAGGCCAATCTGGGTCTTATGTCGGCGATCGCGGGCAAGGGCGACTATATCGTGCTCGACGCCGACAGCCACGCGTCGATCTATGACGGCTGCGCCATGGGGAATGCCGATATCGTGCGCTTCAAGCATAACGATGTCGCCGATCTGGAGAAACGCCTGAAACGCATCCCGGAAGGTGCGGGCGTGCTGGTCGTATTGGAAGGCGTCTATTCCATGGTGGGGGATATCGCGCCCTTGAAGGAAATGGTCGCGGTCGCGAAGGCGGCGGGCGCGATGATCGCCGTCGATGAGGCGCACGCCATGGGGTTCTTCGGCGAGAATGGCCGGGGTGTATTCGAGCAGGCGGGCGTGGAGGACGATGTCGATTTCGTCGTCGGCACTTTCTCCAAATCCGTCGGCACGGTGGGCGGCTTCATCGTTTCCAATCATCCAAAATTCGAAGTGCTGCGCTTCGTCGCGCGGCCCTATGTCTATACCGCCAGCCTACCGCCCGCCGTGGTGGCGTGTTCGGCGACGTCGATCCGCAAACTGAAGGGTGCGCATGAGAAGCGCGCGCATCTGTGGAAAGCCGCCCGGCATCTGCACGGAAGCCTGAAGGACGCTGGCTTTACGCTGGGACCGGAGACCGCAGAAAGCGCGATTCTGGCCATCAAGATGCCCGATCAGGAAACCTCCGCGAAAATGTGGACCGCGCTGATCGAGGAGGGCGTTTACGTCAACATGGTGCCGCCGCAGGCGACGCCGGGCCTGCATCTGCTGCGCTGTTCGCTGTGCGCCGACCACACGCCGGAGCAGGTCGAGGAGATCATCGCCCGCTTCAAGCGCGCGGCCGCCGTCGCGGGCCTGCCCCTGACTTCCTAAATCCAGATTAAGTTTATTTTAGCCAACTGCCCTTAATCCGGCTGGATAGCTTCGGGGGTGGAACGACATGGCGGTTGGAGAAGGGCGGCAGCTGGCCTGGCACGGTATGGACCCGGCGCGCGACCGCGAGGATCTGGCGCTGCTGTTCCTGGGGCGCCGTGACGGGCGGGGCCATATACTGGCGGCGCAGGTCGATGCCTGCCTTATCACCGCGGCACCCACCTGCCTTCCCGGTATTGCCGTTGCGTGGCTGCTGGTCTGCCTGTTCGCGGCGGACGGACATCTGCCATTGATGCTGGTATCGGCAATCGGCGTCACCATGGGACTCGGTTACAATTTGCAGGCGGCACGCCGATCCAGCCTCTACGCCGGAAAAACACCTGTATGGAACAAGGCGGCGCGCATCCGGGTCAGGCGCCATATCCTGTCCACGACCATGATCAGTCTTTGCTGGGTTGGACTGATCTTTGGGATCGCCACCATGGCGGACGCCCCCACCTACACGCTATTGGTGCCGTTCCTGATCGCAATGACGGCGCTGTGCGCCTTTCTCTACGCGCTTGTGCCGCTCGCCTGTCTGGTAACGGTGTCCATTACGGCGGTCTCCATCGAGGGCGTCATCGCGCTTGCCGCCGTGCCGACACCATTGTTCTTTCATGTCCTGCTGGCGATTTTCGCCCTGGTGCTGACGCGCAGCGCGCTGGCGAAATGCCGGATTTTCGTGCAGGCGGCGACCAGCGCCGAAGGTCTGATAAATGCCGAACGTGCGCGGCATGACGATGCCGTGCGGTTGCTGGAGGCGGAGCGTGCCCGGCTGGACGCGGATGCCACCGCGGACAAGGCCCGCAGCGACATGGCCGCGGCGCAGCAGAAAGCGCGCGCGCAGGCCGAAACCGCCAGCGCCGATGCGCGGCGCAAGGCCGCCGCCGATTTCGAAGAAACGATCGGCGCGATCATCACCGGGATCACGGACAGCGTGCTGGCCGTGGAAAGCCGCGCGGAGATCCTGGGCCGGGTGGTCGCCGCGAATGTGTCCGTCACCGGGACGATCCATGGCTCTGCGGAAAACGCAGCGGGCGCGGCGCGGAACATCGCAACCGCGGTCGAAGAACTGACTGTCGTGTCCACCGAGCTGGAAAGCCGGGCCGCGCGGCAGGCGAAGCTGAACGATGCCGTGGCGGAAACGCTGGTCGCGGGCAACAGCGCGATGTGCTCCCTGACCGAACGCGCCAGCGGGATCGAACAGATTGTGGCAACTGTGGCGGACTTTGCCGCGCAGACCAACCTGCTGGCTTTGAATGCGACCATCGAGGCGGCGCGCGCCGGCGATGCGGGGCGCGGATTCGCCGTTGTCGCCAGCGAAGTGAAGCTGCTGGCCGGCAAGGTTGGCGCGGCGGCCAGCGATATCGGTGGCAGGCTTGCGGATATCGAGAGCGGCACCGCCGATGTCGCGGCCCAGCTGGCCCGCATCGGCGGGGAGGTCGAACGCATGAACCTGCTGGCCGCGGATGTGTCGTCCGCCGTTTCGCAGCAGCGGGCAACCTCCGCCGATATCGACCGCAGCGCGCATGACGCCGCGACCGAAGTCGACAGGGTCAGCAACAGCCTGAACAGCGCGGTGGGCGAGGCCGCGAAGGTCGAGGCCCTGACCCGCGAATCGAGTGAAGCCGCCGCCGACATGGCCCGCCAGGCGGATGCGCTCATCACGGCCTCGCGTGCGTTCACCGCCGTGCTGCGCTCCGCCTGAGGGCGGCGGGAACAGGTTCATCTCGACAATTGGCAAACGCTGACGCAGGGTTGCCGCCATGCGCAACGTTGCGGACGATCTTCGCGTTTTTTACGGCAGCCGGGACGGCAGGAGAACCGCACGGCAACTGGCGCAGATTGTCGCGCCCGTCGTCGAAAAGGGTCCGCAGAAACGCTTTCTGGCGCTCGGCTATCCCGCGCCGCTGCTGGCCGGGCTCAGCCCGAAACTGTTCGAGCGCATCGCCGTGCTGCGACCATCGGGTCAGGGCGGGCGGCGCTGGCCGCTGCGCGGACATCCAAACTGCGCGGTGACTGGGAATGTGACCGACCTGCCCTTTTCCGGGGCGCTGTTCGATCAGGCGCTGGTGGTCCACGCGCTGGAACATGGTAGCGCGCCGGACATCTTGCGCGAGTTGAACCGTGTGCTGGCCCCGGCGGGCGACCTGATTCTGGTCGTGCCGAACCGGGCCGGGTTGTGGACGCATTTCGAGACGACGCCATTCGGCCTCGGCCATCCCTATGGCAAAGGCGAACTGACGCGGCTGCTGAAGAATGCGGGGTTTGTCCCCAGGTCGTGGAAGACCGCGCTGGTCGCGCCGCCGGTTACCGGCCTGCGCTGGCTGGACGCGCCGCTTACGCGAATAGCCCCCGGC
>JBARZR010000269.1:0-15980 GCA_049650205.1 Pacificimonas sp.
CATATAGGGGACGCTGGCTTTGGCACTGTCCCGCACCAGCTGTTGATCGGCGGCGGACAGCCGATCGTAACTTATCTTCGACATCAGGAACATTTCCGGCGCGAGCAGGTGCTGCGTCAGGCTGTAATACCGGGCCACCTCGAAATGCCGGCCGCTTTCATAGCTGGGCCAATTGTTTTCCGCGCCGTCGATCACGCCTTGCGCAAGCGACTGGTAGACTTCCGCCAGCGGCATCGGCGTCGCGTCTGCGCCGAGCGATTTTATCATGCCGACGAAGAGGTCGGAGCCGGGGACGCGCAGCTTCAGTCCTGACATGTCTTCGGGCTTCGTAATGGGGCCGCGCGTATTGTAGAATGACCGCGCGCCGCTGTCATAATAGCAAAGGCCGATCAGCCCATGCTGTTCCATGCTGGCGAGAATTTCATCGCCGATCGGCCCGTCCATGCTGCGCCGCATATGCTGCGTGGAGGAGAACAGGAAAGGAAGGGCGGGGACGAGCGTGTTCGGCTCGATAGTGTTCAGCGGTGCCAGATTGACGCGATTGAAATCGAGGCCGCCGAATTTGCAGATCTCGAGCGTGTCGCGCTCATTGCCCAACTGACCGCCCGCGAACATCTTGACCTTCAGGCGGCCTCCCGTTTTTTCGGACAGCATTTCCCCGAAGCGGACCACGGCCTGCACGGGCGGGAAGTCGTAGACATGGGTGTCGGTTGCGGTCAGCGCGCCCGACATTTGCCAGTCGCAACCGGAAAGCATCGCCGCAGCGCCCAGCGCCCCGCCTGCCAGAACTGATCTCCGGTTAGGAAACTCCCCACTCATCAGACGACGGGTACAGCGGGAACCAGCCGCACGTCAAGCGAGCCAAGCGCACCGAAATCCGCGCGCGAAAGTGAACCGATAACGGCGTCATGCACGCCGGTCACCGCACCTGAGGAAATATAGACACCCGCCGATGTATCGAGATTGTGCGTTGCGGCGTGTTCCAGCCAGAAGTCGAGTGCCGCCTGTGGCCCTCCAGGACTGTCCGCCGCGGTCGCCTTTCCGATGCGTTCCCCGTCGATAATGGTTTCGACGTGAATGTCGGCCAGCGGGATGTCGCGCCAGCCGGGGATCTCCGGCCCGACAATCAGACCATTGTTGTTGCCGAAATCGCAAACCACGGCGGCGGGTCCAACACCATTGATATCGGGAATGGGGCTGGAGGCGATCTCAATGCCGATATGCAGCTTATCCTCTGCGCGGGTTTGCCCGAGGCGAAAGACCAGTTCCGATTCCACAGCGGCAAAGCCATCGGGAAACACACCGACTTCGGTTACCGTGCCCGGACCGGAATGGTGGACATTACCCGCCCAGATCGGTCCGGTCAGCCTCGTGGCTCCGTAAGTTTTCTGGTGCTGCGGCGGAATACCGCCGACCTTCCAGCCCGCAACCTTGTCAGGAAAAAGTCCGCGTGAGCGCGCTTGCACCTGATAGCAGACGTCCAGACTATCCGGCAGGTTTCCCGGAAAGCCCGGCAGCGCGCGCCCCGCCCGCCGCGCGCCAACCAGCGCGTCCGAAATTTGTGCGATATCCGTCACGCGGCTTTCCTTTTCATATTCGCCTAGAACCGCCCCCTCAGGCCAAGGAAGTAGCGGCGACCGGAATAATCCGTCTGAGCCAGACTGTCACGCGTCGGCCGGTAGAAGATATTCGGCTCGTCGAACAGGTTCAGGACCTGCGCGCGGACTTCGAGGTTTTTATTGATGTCGAATGAAGCCGACAGATCGACGAAGTCCTGCGCCTTCGTATAGCGGTTCTGGCTAACGCGGAAAGGCTTGAAGTAGCGCGAGCGGTATTTGTAGGCGGCGCGCAGCGTGATCCGGTCATTCTCCCAGAACACGGTCGCATTGCCGGTGTGCTTCGAATAGCCGGGGATGTTGGCGGGTTCGGTGAAGTCCGCAATAGCTTCACCGGATACCACCACAGGATCCGGGAATTCGAAATCGGAGTCCGCGAAATTGTAGCTGGCCTGTACGCCGAAGCCATTCAGGAAACCGCCGTCGAACTTGTGCTGTGCGGCGATTTCAAAGCCATAGAGCGTGCTCGAATCATCGCTGTTCCCGACCCGGCCGATAACGACGTCGGTGGGCGTGCCGTCAAGCTGGACGGTCAGGGTTTCGGTGACGTTCTCGAAGCCGGTCTGCAGGCTTTTATAATAAGCCGCGAGGGACAGCGAACTGGTCTTCGACGCATACCATTCGAACGACACGTCGGCGTTCCAGCTTTCCAGTGGATCCAGAAACGGGTTGCCACTGGCGCGGATGATGCTGCCGACATCATCGCCGGCGCCATCGTCATCGTCGACGAAGTCCAGGGCCGCCGACAGAGAGCCCGGGTCCGGGCGGGCGATGGCCCGGTAGGCCGCGAAGCGCAGCAGTTTGTCCTCCGATAGCTCGATCGAAAGGTTGGCGCTGGGCAGGAAGTTCCAGAAGTCGTTGGTCTCCGCATTGACGATGGGATCGCCGACCGTCTCGATGCGGACGATCGTGGGGTCGTCGGGGTCGGTGACGCTTTCCAGCGCAGAACTGACGCCAAGCGAAGTGATTTCGGTGCGGATGACGCGAACGCCGACATTGCCGGACGCGGGCATGTCGCCGAACGCGGTATCGAAATTGGCCTGTACGTAACCGGCATAGGTCTTCTCGGTTATGTCGGCGTCCTGCGGCGAGAGGGTTGACCCTTCAGGCAGGCCCGCGTCGGGCGAGCCGGTAAGCGCCGTGAACAGCTGCACGGGGTTCCATGTCGCGTAAGTCAGACCCTGCATCGGCGTGTCCGCGCCGACGAAAAGGTCGCGGATTGGGAAGTTTCCCCGCCGCGTCGCGCGGACTTCGTCGCTGTCATAGCCGTTCAGGATGTCGACGTTCTCGTCGATACCGTCATCGTTGACCCGGTGGCGATCGCCGTAACGCGCTCCGAACTGAACCGAACGCAGGAAATTACCACCGAACTCATATTCGCCGTCGAAGCGTACCGCGAAAATCTCGTCGTCGACTGTTTCCAGGCGGCGGCGGGCGCGCGCACCATTGGTGTACAGGTCGTGATTGTCGAGATCGAAGGTGAGACCGGTGTCGTCCTCGACATCCGACACGTCCGTAAGGGTCAGTTCCGGAACATCGAAACCACGGAAATCGAGAATGAAGTCAACGCGGTCGTTCGTGCGGATCCGCATGTCGAGTTCGTCCTGATCGCGGTTCGTGCGCGAATAGCTGACGTCGACGCCCAGAGAGAGGGCGTCGCCCGACCATTTCACATTGCCACCGAGGCCAAGATAATCCTCCTCGCGAACCCGGAACACGGACTGGTTTTCGAGACGGGTCTCGCCGCTGTACGCGAGCAGGGCGCCGGTAGGGGAAATTTCAATCGGCGCGATGTCGCGGCGGCCATCTGCGATCACGAGGTTATGGCGCAATTCCTCATCGGAACGATAACTGTATTGCGCGTCGAGATTGATATCCCAGGCGGTCGTGGGTTGCCACTGGATCGCGCCGATCACGGCGTCGCGATCGGCATCCGTTTCCTGCGCGCGGTAGATATACTGGTTCGAGACAAAATAGGGTTCGGACGCGCCGCTGGGGTTGCCGTCGTCGTCGCGGTCGAAGGCGCAGTTGTTCGACTGGTCCACACCCTCGATCGTGTTGCAGGGGCGATATGTCGAACTGGAGGTGTAGATATCCTCGGGCGCGGTATCGCGGCGGATTTGGCCGCCGATGGAAATGCCGATGTCGCCGAGGCCGGTTTCGAACTGGTCGACATAGGAACCCGTGACGCGGTAGTTGAGGCCGCCGCTACCGACGACGCGGTCCTCATATTCGCTGTAGCCGCCCAGGAACTGGGCCTGGATGCGTTGCTTGCCATAGTCGAGCGGGCGCAGGGTCTGCAACTCGATGATGCCGGATACGCCGCCCTCGATGAAGCTCGCCTGCTGCGATTTGTAGATGATCGCGCCGTTGATGAGTTCGGATGGAAACTGCCCGAAATTGACATCGCGACCATCGGAACCCGAAGAAATTTCCCGCCCGTTGAAGAAGGAGGAGCCGAGAAATGCGCCAAGGCCGCGCACGCTGAGTTCGGAAGCACCGCCCTTGAAACGGTCGGAGGTCACGCCGACGACGCGCTCCAGCGTCTCGGCGACACTCAGATCGGGAAGATCGCCGACCTCACCGCCGATAATGGCGTCGCCGATCACGTCGAGCGAGCGTTTCGCCTGCAGGGAGTCCTCGATGGAGCGGGAAATCTGACCCTCGATGACGATGGTGTCGCCTTCAAAGGCTTCCTCGAGCGCTTCGGCGCCCTCCTCCTGCTGGGCATGCGCAGCCTGTGTCCCGCCAAGGGCGATGGCCGATGCGAGCAGGGCTGTCCGGAGTGCGGCGCGCGGCGAGTTGGATACGGTGACGACGGAGTCATCGATGATGCAGAACATGTGTATTCTCCCCAAAGTTCACTTTGCCGCTCTGGCGCGGCAATTTTTCTAGTGCCAACGAGAACAAACTCTTATGACACCGGTTAACCCGATCGTTGACACCGCTGTCATCAGGGGTCAATGCCAAATTCGGGTCGTCGGGGAGATGGAGTATGAGTGTGACATATTGGACACGATCGCAGGTGGCGCTGGCGATAGCGGCCGCAGCGTTAACCATGGCGGCACCTGTATCTGCACAGGCGCTTCCCGACATCCTGGCCAGCGGCTCACCCTATCTGCCGGATTTCTCCTATGCCGGCTATGGCTATGGCATCGCGGATATTCCTGCGAACGCCGGCACGATCATAAATGTCGGCGATCACGGTGCCGTTCCCAACGATGGCAAGGACGACAGTGCGGGCGTCCTGGCCGCCATCGCCGCCGCGAAAGCCGTGGATGGTCCCGTCACGGTGCGCTTTGCGGCCGGGCGTTATCTGATCAGCGAGATTCTCTGGATCGAACGCAGCGACATCACGCTTAGCGGTATGGGAATGGGTGAGAAGGGGACGATCCTTCACATGCCCCGTCCGCTTTCGCAGATCGACGATAGCGGCGCACTGAAGGAGATCCGTGAATATCTGTCGGAAAACCACAAATATGAGCGGCAGCCGGATGCGAATATCGACGACCTGTTTTCCGAGTATAGCTGGAGCGCGGGTTTCATCTGGGTGCGCGTCCCGGACGGGCGGCCCGCGACCTATCTGGAACGCTATGATCGCCCCATCGAAACGCTGGCCGATATCGCATCGGGCGCGCGCGCTACGACGCAGCTGACCGTGGCGGATACCGAAAATCTGTCGGCCGGCGATGTCGTGCAGATCCACTGGTATAATCGTGACGGGGAAAATGGTGCGCTGATCGACGCCATGTACGGACCCGAAGCGGAGCGCGCGGACCTGCCGATCGGCAGCCGCCACTGGGAATTGCCGGAGCGTCCGCTGGTACGCCAGGCGACTCGCATCGAGGCGATCGACGGTAATCGCGTCACCATCGCAGACCCCCTGATGATCGACATCAGCGCCGAGGTGCCTGCCAGTTTCGCGCGCTGGGACCATCTGGAAAATGTCGGGCTGCAGGATTTCGCCATAGAGTTCCCTGACAATCCCGATTTCGGCCATCATCTTGAGGCCGGTTACAACGGCGTCTATTTCACGGCGGTTCACAACGGCTGGATTCGCAACCTGCGTATCGATGAAGCCGATAGCGGCATCCTGACAGACGACCTTGCCAACGTGACCATCGCCAATGTGATGACGACGGGAACTCACATCGCGCATTATGCCGTGCATGTCGGCAACGTGCACAATGTTCTGGTCGACAATCTGGTGGTACAGAATCCCACCGTCCACACACTCAGTTTCAATACACAGGCGACGCGGTCGGTCTATCGCGGCGGAACCGTGTTCACAAAGCCGACACTGGATCAGCATGCCGGGGCGAACATGCAGAATCTATACGACGCTGTCACCGTCCATATCGATGCCGTTCCCGGCGATGACGGCAAGCCGATGTACGATTTGTACAAGGCGGGCGGCGCGGGCTATTGGAAACCCGGACATGCCCGCTACAACACGACTTGGAACCTGAATATCATAGTCGACAGCGGTGCGGCACCCGATGAAACGGTCACCATTTTCGCAGGATCGGAAGGTCCGGATGCGCGCGTCATAGGTATGCATGGAAACCGCCAGCTAAAGCTGGATTTCGTGCCAGCGCCGCATGTTGAACACATGAATCAGGCACTGGATACCGCGCCGTCACTGTACGGCTGGCAACGGAGACAGCGAATTACGAAGTGATCGCCCGCTTTCCTCAACTTTGAAATCCGAGGAAGCGCCTCAGCCCCTTTTAAGCTGTTTGCGCCCCAGCAGCTCGGCGATCTGGACGGCGTTCAGGGCCGCGCCCTTTCTGAGGTTGTCGCTGACGCACCACAGGTTGATACCGTGCTTTACCGTCGGATCCTTGCGCAGGCGGCTGATGAAGGTGGCGTATTCGCCGACGCATTCGACGGGGGTGACATAGCCGCCGTCTTCATGCTTGTCGACGACCATGATGCCGGGTGCCTTGCGCAGGATCTCGCGGGCGTCCTTCGCGCTCAGCTCGTTGTGAAATTCGATATTGATGGATTCCGAATGGCCCACGAAGACCGGCACGCGGACGCACGTGGCCGTCAGTTCGATGTCGGGAGACAGGATCTTGTGGGTTTCCCGCACCATCTTCTGTTCCTCCTTGGTCGATCCGTCGTCCAGGAAGTTGTCGATATGCGGGATGCAGTTAAAGGCGATCTGCTTCGTGAAGACCTGATTTTCCTTTGGATCGCCAACGAAAATCGCGCGGGTCTGGGTGAACAGCTCGTCCATCGCCTCCTTCCCCGCGCCCGATACGGACTGGTAGGTGGAGACGACGACACGCTTGATCTTCGCGGCGTCGTGCAGCGGCTTCAACGCCACGACCATCTGCGCGGTGGAGCAGTTGGGGTTGGCGATGATGCCCCGCTTCGCCTTTGAAACCGCTTCGGGGTTTACTTCCGGCACAATCAGCGGCACGTCCGGTTCCATGCGGTAGAGCGAGGAATTGTCGATGACTATGCAGCCCGTTGCGGCGGCCTTTGGCGCATAGGTTTTCGTCGGGCCGCTGCCAGCGGCGAACAGGGCGATGTCATAGCCGGTGAAATCGAAATGCTCGATCGACTGGACTTTCAGTTCCTGACCGGTGTCGCCAAAGTCGATCATGCGGCCCTGACTGCGGGGCGAGGCGACGGCGGTCAGCTCGTCGAGCGGAAATTCCCGCTCGCCCAGAATGTTCAGCATTTCGCGCCCGACATTGCCGGTCGCGCCGACGACGGCGACGCGGTAACCCATGAGACTGTTCCTTCGAAAATATTACGGGGTGCTTATGTGCCGCACTGTGCTGCGATGCAACATCAGGAACCAAGATCGCCGCCCCGGTTTCATTTCAGGTCAGATAGAAGGACTTTACCTATGGGCGAAATGCTGAGTGCGGCGCGGTCGCGGATGTACCGGGCGGCGGAACATGTGAATGTCGCGGACGAACTCGTCATGCGCCTGGATTATCCGGCGGAGACGCTGGCGGTGTCGATCCCGCTGCGGCGCGACGACGGTTCGCTGAAGCAGCTGAAGGCATGGCGCTGTCGGTATGATTCAACACTGGGGCCGACGAAGGGCGGTATCCGTTTTCACCAGAGCGTCGACGCCGATGAAGTGCAGACGCTGGCCTTTCTGATGACCATGAAATGCGCGCTGATGGGCCTGCCCTTCGGCGGCGGCAAGGGCGGCGTGCAGGTTGATGCGCACGATTTGTCCCTGATGGAAAAGGAAAGACTGACGCGGGGTTGGGTACGCAGGTTCGCGCGGATCCTGGGCCCCGACCGCGACATCCCCGCGCCCGATGTCGCGACGGGCGAACAGGAAATGGCCTGGATGGTCGACGAATATGCCGATCTGGTCGGCGCGATCATTCCGGCCGCCTTCACCGGCAAGCCGGCGTCGCTCGGCGGCGTACCGGGACGGACGCCCGCGACCGGCCACGGCGCGCTGATCGCGCTTGAAGCCGTGCGGGGACGGCTGGACATCGCGAAGGACGACCCGCTGAAACTTGCCATTCAGGGCTTCGGCAATGCCGGATCGTGGTTCGCGCGCAAGGCGGTTGCGGCCGGGCATGTTCTCGTGGCGGTGTCTGACAGCAGCGGCATGGTCGCGCACGAGGATGGTTTGGACGTGGATGCGCTGGTCGCGGCGAAGGGCGGTGGCGGTTCGGTGGGCGATACGAAACAGAAGGGCGCCGAAAAGGAAGATGGTGAGGGCATCATTGCCGTGGTGTGCGACGTGCTGGCGCTGGCGGCGCTGGGCGGCGTCATCACCTGCGAGAATGTGGGCGACTTGAAATGCGCGGCGATTCTGGAAATTGCCAATGGACCTGTGGAGCCGGAGGCCGATGCGGCGCTGCGTGAGGCGGGGATCGAAGTCGTACCCGACATTCTGGCCAATGGCGGCGGCGTGACGATCAGCCATGCCGAGTGGGCGCAGAACCGCGCGGGCGTGGACTGGGACGCGACGAAGGTGTCGATGTATCTGAAGCAGAAGATGGAGGCCGCGGCGGAACAGGTCGCCGCGCTCATGGCGGACAAGGATATCGACATGCGCACGGCGGCCTACGGCGTAGCAATGCTGCGGCTGTGCGAAGCGATTTCCGCGCGCGGAACGGCGGCGGATTTCGGTTAGGGTGACAATGGGGAGTGGTCCGTCACCCTGAACTCGTTTCAGGTTCTCTCGCAAATGGGAAGGAGATGCTGAAACAAGTCCGGAATGACGACCGTGGTGGCGGTTGCGGAATGGTGGGAAGTGGTCCCCCTATTGCCGTTACCGCTCCTCGATGGGCAGGCCAATGTCCTGCAGCTGCGGACGCACCTTGCTCGCATCGCCGACGACGACCCATAGCAGCTTTTCGGGGTCGATTTCCGCTTTTGCGCGCGCGGCGACCTGCGCGTCGTCGAGTGCGGACAGCGTCGCGGCATAGCTTTCCTGATAATCGTCGGGACGGCCATATTTCGCGTTCGCCATGATGGCGCCGAGGACCGATCCCGCGCTTTCATAGGCACCGGGCAGGCGGCCCGACAAGAAGGCGGTGGTGTCGGTGGTTTCCTGCGCCGTAATCGGGTTGGCGGTCACATATTCGGCAATTTCGCGGCGGATCTCCTTCAGGCTGTCGCCGGTCTTGTCGGTCTGCACGGGCGCGCGGACGAGGAAGGGGATCTGCTCCTTCGCGCCCAGCGTGCGGGCGCTGACGCCATAGCTCCAGCCCTTCGCCTCGCGCAGGTTCATGTTCAGGCGCGACGTGAAGATGCCGCCAAGCGGATACATGGCAATGTCCAGCGCCTCGTCATTGTCCGTGCCTTTCGTGGCGAGGGGGTAACCTGCGAAGATATAGCTTTGCGGTGCGCCCGGACGGTCGATCAGGACGATGCGCGACTGTTCCGGCGGCGCGACGTCCGTGAACCGTTTCGTGCCCTTGACCGGACTGGACGGCGTCCATTTGCCGAAGCGCGCCTCCAGCATGGGCGTGATATCGGCAAGGGTGGTGTCGCCGACAACGAAAATCTGCGCGTTGTCGGACCGCAGCCAGGTATCGTGGAAACTGACCAGGTCGGCGCGGGTGACACTGGTGACGCCCTCGACCGTGCCGGAACCGGTCAGCGGCGCGCCATAGGGATGCGCCTCTCCATAGATCAGCGGCGGCAGGGTGCGGAGCGCGAGGCTGGCCGGTTCCTGCATCTCCGCCTCGATGGAGGCGAGCTGAATGTTGCGCACGCGTGTCAGCTCTTCTTCGGTAAAGGCGGGGTTCTTCACGACATCGGCGAAGAGGTCGAGGCTGTCCGCGAGGTTCGATATCAGCGCCGACAGGCTGAGCGTCGTGACATCAAGGTCGCTGCTCGCGCTGATCGACGCGCCGAGCCGCTCCTCTTCCTCGACGATCTCAATGGCGTCGCGCGACGTGGTACCCTCGTCGAGAAGTGAGAGGGTAAGCGCCTGTGTACCGGGTTTCTCCTTGGGATCGGCGGCATCGCCGGCGTCGAAGGCGATGCTGATGTCGACGACCGGAACCGCCGCGCGGCGGGCGAAGGTGACGGGGATGCCGTTGGACAGGGTCGCGCGCTCCACATCGGGAAAATCGAGCGCGGGAAGGTCGCCGACGACAGGCAGGCTCGACCGGTCGACACCCGTGGCCGACGCGCTTAGCTGGCCTGCGGGCAACACGGTCAGGTTGTAGACGCCGTCCGACATCCATTTCGCCGCCGCAGCCTGAACCTCGTCCGGCGTCGCATCGACATAGTCGGCCAGATCGCTCTTGAACTTCAGGGGATTGCCCGAGTAGACTTCGCCCTCGGCAAGCGTGACGGCCTTGCCGCCGAAGCCTCCGACATCCTCCAGACCGCGCACGGTGCCGGACACGACGCGCATGGCGATGCGTTCGACTTCATCGTCGGTGGGGCCGTCCTTCAGGAAGCGGGCGATTTCCGCGTCCAGTTCCGCACCGACCCGTGCCGGATCGACACCGGGCTTTACGGTTGCGTCGATGATGACGCCGCCGACGGCCTCGAGCGGTAATGTCCCGCCCGATACGCTGGTGGCGATCTGGAGATCACGGACCAGATGCTTGTAGAGACGCGAAGAGGTGCCACCTGCAAGGATGGCGGAGGCGACGTCGAGATCGCGCGCCTCTGCGGATTCCAAACCGGGGCTGGCCCAGGCACGGTAGACCTTCGCATTCGCGACCTGATCCTCCATCACTTCTGTGATGGGCGTTTTGCGTTCCGGAACCCACGCTTCGAGCCGCTGGGGCAGGGCGGGGCCGGGGGCGATGTCGCCGAAATATTTCTCGATAAGCGGCCTGGCGGTGGCGGCGTCGATATCGCCCGCCAGCACGACGACGGCGTTGTTGGGGCCGTACCACGTCTTGAACCATTCCTGCACGTCCTCCATGCTGGCGGCGTCGAGATCGGCCATCGAGCCGATGGTGGAGTGGCGATAGGGGTGCCCCTCTGGGAATAGCCCCTCAAGGATGCGGTAGAACGTCTTGCCGTAGGGGCGGTTGTCGCCCTGACGTTTTTCGTTCTGGACGACGCCGCGCTGCGCGTCCAGCTTCTCCTGCGTCACCGCGCCAAGAAGGTGGCCCATACGGTCGGATTCCAGGAACAGGATGCGCTCCAGCGCGGGCGTCGGGACATTCTGGAAATAATTGGTGCGGTCGAAGAAGGTCGTGCCATTATAATCGGTCGCGCCCATATTCTGCAGCTCGGTGAACCACTCGCCGTCGGCGTTTTCGGACCCGTTGAACATCAGATGTTCGAACAGATGGGCGAACCCGGTCTTGCCTTCGGGCTCGTCCTTGGACCCGACGTGATACCACACGCTGACCGCGACGATGGGCGCCTTGCGGTCGGTGTGGGTGATGACGGTCAGGCCATTCGAGAGGGTGAACTTCTCATAGGGAATGTCGATGGACTCGATCAGCTCCGGTGACGGGCCTTGTGCCATTGCCGAGGCAGTAAAGAGAGAGACTGCGGCTGCGGCGGCGAGGAGGATGGGCTTCATGTCGGTCCTTTTTCGGATGCAGATCGATGTTGGAAACATGGTGTAGGGGAATAGGCGGGTTAGCAAAAGCCCCGCAAGAGCGCCTTGCCCCCCGCCGCGCCGCCGCCTAGAGCGCAGCGCCATGGCACGGATCGTAATGAAGTTCGGCGGCACCTCCATGGCGGGGCTGGAGCGCATCCGCGCCGCCGCCGCGCGTGTGAAGCGCGAGGTGGACGCGGGGCACGAGGTCGCCGTCGTGGTCAGCGCGATGGCGGGCGAGACGGACCGGCTGGTCGGCTTCGTAAACGAGGCCGCGCCGCTGCACGACAGCAGCGAATATGACGTGGTCGTCTCCTCCGGAGAGCAGGTGACGGCGGGGTTGCTGGCCATTGTCCTGCAATCCATGGGCATGCAGGCGCGGTCCTGGCTCGGTTGGCAGTTGCCTTTGGAAACCAGCGCGACGCATTCGAGCGCGCGCATCCGCGGCATGAAGTCGGAGGCGATCCGCGCGTCCATGGCAGCGGGCGTCGTCGCCACTATTCCGGGCTTTCAGGGGCTTGCCGAGTCCGGTCGCGTGACGACACTGGGCCGGGGCGGCTCGGATACCTCCGCCGTCGCCGTCGCCGCTGCGTTGAAGGCGGACCGCTGCGATATCTACACGGATGTCGACGGTGTCTATACGACCGACCCGCGCATCGTTCCCGCTGCGACGAAGCTGGACCAGATCACCTTCGAGGAAATGCTCGAACTCGCGTCCGTCGGCGCGAAGGTTCTGCAGACGCGCTCGGTCGAACTCGCCATGAAGGAAAAGGTGAAACTGCGGGTTCTCAGCAGTTTCAAGGACGTGCCGGGAACGGAC
Organism: Pacificimonas sp.; assembly: GCA_049650205.1. GTDB lineage: Bacteria > Pseudomonadota > Alphaproteobacteria > Sphingomonadales > Sphingomonadaceae > Pacificimonas. Next base: position 12,449 of record JBARZR010000269.1, read on the forward strand.
ATTGTTGATGAGGAACAACTCATGGAAGATCAGCTGATTACCGGCATCGCCTATAACCGTAACGAGGCGGAGGTGACGCTGACCCGCGTGGCCGACAAGCCGGGCGCGGTCGCGGAAATCTTCAAGCCGCTGGCGGTGGCCGAGGTCAATGTCGACATGATCATCCAGAACATCGCCGACAGCGAGGGCCGCACGGACGTGACCTTCACCGTACCGCGCACGGAAATCCCGCGCGTGATGGAGCTTTTGAAGGGCGCGAAAGCGGCGGTAGGTTATGAAAATCTGAGCTATAACGACAAGGTTGCGAAGGTGAGCGTCGTCGGCGTCGGCATGCGCAGCCATACCGGTGTTGCGGCGACCATGTTCTCGGCGCTAGGCGAACGCGGCATCAATATTGAATCCATCACCACGTCCGAGATCAAGATTTCCGTGCTGATCGCGGAGGAATATACCGAACTGGCCGTGCGCGTCCTGCATTCGGCCTATGGGCTGGATGCGGAGGCGGCGGCGTGACCCACCCCAACCTCGCCGCCGCCATGAAGCGCGGTACCGATTTCCTCGGTTCGAAATACGCCATTATGGGCGGCGCGATGTCCTGGGTTTCGGAGCGGAACCTGGTTAGCGCCATTTCCAACGCGGGCGGCTTTGGCATGATCGCCTGCGGGGCGATGGATCCCGAAATGCTGGAGCGGGAGATCGCGGAGACGGCGAAGCGTACGGACAGACCCTTTGGTGTCAATCTGATCACCATGCATCCGGGGCTGTTCGAGCTGATCGAGGTCTGTGCCAAGGCGAATGTCAGCCACATCGCACTGGCGGGCGGATTGCCGCCCAAGGGCAGTATCGACGCCATCAAGGGAGAGGGCGGCGCGAAGCTGATCTGCTTTGCCCCGGCGCTGTCGCTGGCCAAGAAGCTGGTGCGGTCCGGCGTCGATGCGCTGGTCGTGGAGGGGATGGAGGCGGGCGGCCATATCGGTCCGGTCTCCACCACCGTTCTTGCGCAGGAAATCCTGCCGGAAGTCACGGGCGTGCCGATCTTCGTCGCGGGCGGAATTGGGCGCGGGCAGGCCATAGCGGCGTTTCTCGAGATGGGTGCGGCGGGCGTGCAGCTGGGAACGAAATTCGTCTGCGCGCATGAATCCATCGCGCATGAGAAGTTCAAGAAGGCGTTCATCCGCGCCTCCGCCCGCGATGCGATTACCAGCGTGCAGCTGGACAGCCGTCTGCCGGTCATTCCCGTCCGCGCGCTGAAGAACAAGGCGTCGGAGGAATTCACCGCCAAGCAGCGCGACGTCGCCGGACAGCTGGACCGCGAAGAGGTCGAGATGATGGAGGCGCAGCTGCAGATCGAACATTACTGGGCGGGGGCACTGCGCCGCGCGGTGATCGATGGCGATGTGGAAACCGGCAGCGTCATGGCGGGGCAAAGCGTCGGCATGGTGAAAGGAGAGGCCTCCACCGCTGACATCGTCGCCGAACTGGCCGATGAAGCCGAAGCTGCGTTGACGCGCTGATCCCCATGCCGTGCTGATCGCCTCTGGCGTGACGGCGCGTTTGTGTTAGGCTCATCCGCATGAACGCTCCTGTGCAGATTTCGGCGGGTGCGGCGGCGCGGGATATATTGCGGCGGCTGCACGAGGTCATGGCAAGCCGCGCGGGCGCGCAGGCCAAGCTGAACCGTGTCGTCGATATCATCGCGCGGTCGCTGTCGAGCGAGGTGTGCTCCATCTATCTGCTGCGCGACGGCGTGCTGGAGCTGTTCGCCACCGAAGGCCTCGCGCAGTCCGCCGTGCATGTGACGCGCCTAGCGATCGGCGAGGGGCTGGTGGGGCAGATTGCGCTCAACAAGGAACCGCTGAACCTGGCCGAAGCGGCGGAGCATCCGGATTTCGCCTACAAGCCGGAAACCGGCGAGGAAATCTATCACAGCTTTGCCGGTGTGCCGATCATCCGTCAAGAGAATGCGGTCGGCGTCCTAGGCGTGCAGCATAGCGATCCGCGCGATTATGAAGATATCGAGATCGAGGCGTTGCAGACCGTGGCGATGGTTCTGTCTGAGCTGATTTCCGCCGCGGGCCTGATCGATCGCAGCAGCACGGCGGCGGTGCTGGCGCATGAAGGCTCCCTGAGGCTGGAAGGCCTGAAGCTGGTCGAGGGTGTCGGGCGTGGGCGCGCCGTCTACCATCAACCGCGCGTCGTGATCGAACATACCGTGGCGGACGATGTCGAGGCCGAAAAGGCACGCATCCGCAAAGCGTTCGAGGCCATGCGCGAACAGATCGATCGCATGATGGGCCAGGCAGACTTCGCCGCGCCAGGCGACCATCACGACATTCTCGAGACCTACAAGATGTTCGCCTACGACGAGGGCTGGATCCGCCGGATTACCGAGGCTATCGAGAGCGGCCTGACGGCGGAGGCGGGCATTGAGCGGGTGGCGCAGAAAACCCGCGCACGGCTGAGAAAGGCGAAAGACCCATTCTTCGCCGAGCGTCTGCATGACCTCGACGACCTGAGCAATCGCCTGCTGCGCATCGTGGCGGGTGGCGTCGGCACGGCGGCGGAAATGGGCATTAGACGACCGACGATCCTGCTGGCGCGCAACCTCGGCCCGGCCGAGCTGCTGGAATATGACCGCCGCTACCTGAAGGGCGTCGTCCTGGAAGAGGGCAGCCTGACCGCGCACGTCATCATTATCGCGCGCGCGATGGGCATTCCGGTGCTGGGGCAGGTGAAGGATATTCGCGCGCAGATCGCGGAGGGCGATCCGTTGCTGATGGACGTGACGCGCGGGGCGCTGTTCGTGCGCCCGCCCGACGCGGTCGTCGACCAGTTCACCGAGCAGGTTGCGCTGAGGACGAAGCGGCAGGCGGAATATGCCAAACTGCGTGACAAGCCCGCAGTCACCACGGACGGTACGGACGTCAAACTGCTTATGAATGCTGGCCTGCGCGCCGATATCCCCAATCTGGAGGTAACGGGCGCGGATGGAATCGGGCTGTTCCGCACGGAGTTCCAGTTTCTTGTGTCTGCGACGCTGCCCCGGCGCGAACGGCAGACGAATCTTTATCAAGCCGTTCTGGAAGCGGCGGGCGACAAGCCGGTTACCTTCCGCACCGTTGATATCGGTGGCGACAAGGCGGTCCCTTATATGGGCAGCGTGGCGAAGGAGGAAAATCCCGCCATGGGCTACCGGGCGCTACGCCTCGCGCTGGACCGCAAGGGGCTGATGAAGGCACAGGCGCGCGCGCTGCTGGAGGCGTCGCCGGGGCGCGTCTTGAGGATCATGTTCCCCATGGTGTCCGAACCCTGGGAGTTCGTGCAGGCCAAGACCATCGTCATGGAGCAGCTGGCGAAGCAGATGGCGCGCGGGAAACCGGTGCCGTCGGAGCTGAAATTCGGCGCGATGCTGGAAGTGCCCGCGCTGGCCGAAATGCTTGACCTGTTGCTGCCGAAACTCAGCTTCCTTTCAGTCGGGACCAACGATCTGACGCAAGTCCTGTTTGCGGCGGATCGCGCCAATCCGAAACTT
>JBARZR010000270.1:0-3832 GCA_049650205.1 Pacificimonas sp.
GAGCGGATCGTTGCGGCTATGGACAGTCCGCTGTTGAAGGCGCGCCTGCACGCCAACCTTGCCAAAACCCATATTGCCGCTGACGAACTTGTTGACGCCAGAAGGGAAAACAACCTTGCGCGGAGCTTGATGCGGGGAGAAGGCCAGCAGGGCTGGATGCCATTCATCAATGGGATGGAATCGCAAATCGCACTCGCCTCCAATCGGATCGACGATGCCAGAGACGCTATCGAACGGACATTTGCGGATCAGGAAATCTCGCAGACCCCCGCTCCGTTTCGGGACTTCCATGAAACTGCCGTCGCGATTTACCAGCAAACGGGCGACGATGCCCTCGCCCTTGCGCATCTGACGGCACTGAAACGCCTCGACGATGAGGCCGCCGCGCTTTCCGCATCGGCCAACAACGCCATTCTCGCGGCCGAATTCGACTTCGCCAATCAGGAACTCGAGATCACCAACCTGCGCGCCAGCCAGCTTGAACAGCAGATTGCCGCGTCCGAGGAGCGGGCAAAAATCAATTTCCGGATCACCGTCGGCATTCTTATCGCCGCCGGCATCATCATCGCGCTGATCCTGTTCGCCCTTCGCACGGTCAGCCGTCGCCGCAGGGAAGTCGGGGCGGCCAATGTCGAACTTGAGAAAAGCAACGCCGACCTTGAAAAGGCGCTGGCGGCAAAAAGCGAATTCCTGGCGACCACCAGCCATGAAATCCGCACGCCGCTCAACGGCATACTCGGCATGACGCAGATCATGCTGGCCGATGGGGCGATGTCGAGCGACGTGCGCGAGCGTGTCGAGCTGGTTCATGGCGCGGGCAGCACGATGAAGGCCATCGTCGACGATATCCTCGATGTCGCCAAGATGGAATCGGGCACGGTCACCATTCGCCGCGAGCCCTTCGCCCTGCGTACCGCCCTGACGGAAGTGGCGCGTATTTTCGCCGATCAGGCGGAGGCGAACGGCGTCAGCTTCATTCTCGATCTCGATGCCTGTCCGGAACAGGCGATAGGCGACCAGCAGCGTGTGCGGCAGATCGTCCTCAATCTCATTTCCAATGCCGTTAAATTCACAAGGGCCGGCAGCATCACCGTAACCGCCCGGCCGGGCGCGGAAGATTGCGATGATCTGATCGTGACCGTCGCGGACACGGGAATTGGCATACCTGCTGACGAGGTCGGCCTGATCTTCGACCCCTTTCATCAGGTCGATGGCAGCAGGACGCGCAATTTCAGCGGTACGGGCCTCGGCCTGACCATCAGTTGCGAACTTGCAAAGGCCATGCACGGCGAACTGACGGTCCACAGTATCGAGGACCGGGGCTCGACATTCACGCTCTCGCTGCCGCTATCCCTCGAAATCGCCAACGCCGCCAATCCGCGCGCGGAACCGAAGGCGGGGCGGCACCGTGCGATAGCGTTCGCGCCCAACGCCCTTGTTGGCATGATCGCGGCCCGCGCGCTGCCGGATATCGCGCTCGACACCCATGAGACGATCGACGCCGCCATCGCGGCCGCGATGGCCGCCGGATCGGTGCCGCTTGTCGCCGCGTTCGGAACCTCCGGGACCGCCGCGGATGTGGAGGCCCTGGCCACCCTGCGGCAAAGTCACCCGGAAATCGCTGTTTTCGCGGCCGGCTGGCCTGCGGATGCGCCGCAGGATCCCGCAGACCTATGTACTTGTCATGTTGACACGGTACCGGCGCTGGCACAGCTTGCTGACCGACTGTCGGTCGGCGATCCGGTATCCTATGGTCGCCGCGACGAAGTTTTGGTAAACCGGCGTTAACCTCTGCCATGGCAATGACAGGCGCAGACTGGTTTTGAAGAGACGTTCGAAGGGGGCAAATGCGCGCGCTGTTCATAGAAGATGACGAGCTGAACCGGCGCATCGTCCAGGACATGCTGCGCGTCGGCGGCGCGGAAATGGTGGGCGCGGAGGACGCGCTTGCCGGCCTTGACGCTTATGACCGGGAAGCGTTCGACATCCTGCTGGTGGATCTCAGGATGCCGGGCATCGACGGATTCGAAACCATCCGCCGCGTTCGTGCGCGGGCGGACGACAAGGCGAACATACCGATCATCGTCGTCACCGCCGATACCGGCGCGACCATAAAGCAGGACTGTATTGACACGGGGGCCAATGCCGTTCTCCTGAAACCCGTCGCCATGCGGGAGCTGTTCGAGACCATCGCCGACCTGATGGTTGTCGGCGACAGCGGCGGCGGTAGCGGTACGGCGGCGTCCGGCCCGGCTGGAAATCTGTCCGCAATCTAGGCGCTGGCCTGAAACGGGGGAATCGGCGGGCCGCTCGGCCCGGTCATTTCGTCACATTCGCCTTTCCATCCCGATATTGGCGGCGGGTCGCCGAATTTCGGCATATGCCGGGAAATCACGCCTTTGCCGCTGCTTGCCTTGGCGCGTTCCTGCCAAATGTCAGTTTGCCATGCTGACTCCTGTTTTCAGCTTGCGCATGCAAGTCATTGAACCCACATATTCTTAACGAATTTACAACTTTTCCGCTTGCGGTGTTGGCCTCCCATTCACTAGGTCTAGGTGCTGCGGTGAGGGGTTAGCCACTAGGGCTTGTGTTTCCGTCCGCCGGCCCGTCACAAGGGCTGGTGAAGGCGGGACAGGAGTCGGCGGGGCGCCATTTCACCGATGCGGCGGCCCGCTCCCTGTGAATATCGGGGATAACGGGGATATCCCCGGATCGCCGCTTTCGCGGGCGGGTTTGCGGGGACATGGGAACAGGGTTTCGGCGGCGTGCCGTGCCATACATATAAAGGGAGTGCGGCGATCATGGATTTCAGCGGAGTTGAGACGGGTGTTCAGGAGACTGGCGTTCAGGATACGGGCGCGGACACGGTCAGCGAGTCGAAGCGCATCCACGAACCGCGCTTCGCCATCACCATCGACCGCAGCCGCGATTCGAAACTGACCGCGTTCGGCAGGGAAACGCTTGAGGACCGCTATCTCCTTCCCGGCGAAGGGCCGCAGGATCTCTTCGCCCGCGTCGCCGCGGCCTATGCCGACGATGCCGGACATGCCCAGCGCCTCTACGACGCCATTTCAAACCTGTGGTTCATGCCCGCGACGCCCGTTCTTTCCAATGGCGGCACGGGCCGCGGCCTCCCCATTTCCTGCTACCTCAACTCCGTCTCGGACAGTCTCAACGGCATCGTCGACACCTGGAACGAGAATGTCTGGCTCGCGTCGAAGGGCGGCGGCATCGGCACTTACTGGGGCAATGTGCGCGGCATCGGCGAGTCGGTCGGCCTCAACGGCAAGACGTCGGGCATCGTCCCCTTCGTGCGCGTCATGGATTCGCTCACCCTCGCGATCAGCCAAGGCAGCCTGCGCCGCGGTTCCGCCGCCTGCTATCTCGACGTCACCCATCCGGAGATCGAGGAGTTCCTCGAAATCCGCAAGCCGTCCGGTGATTTCAACCGCAAGGCCCTGAACCTCCATCACGGCGTCAACCTGACCGACGCCTTCATGGAGGCCGTGCGCGACGGTGAGGATTTCGACCTCCTAAGCCCCAAGACCGGCGAAGTCCGCGCCACCGTCAACGCCCGCGCGCTCTTCCAGAAGATCGTCGAGACCCGCCTCGCCACCGGCGAGCCCTATATGCTGTTCATCGACCGCGTGAACGAGGCGATGCCGAAGCACCAGCGCGAGGCGGGGCTGAAGGTCTCCACCTCCAACCTCTGCTCCGAAATCACGCTGCCCACCGGCGTCGACCAGTACGGCCAGGACCGCACCGCCGTCTGTTGCCTGTCCTCGCTCAACCTCGACACCTGGTCCGAATGGTCGAAGGAGGAGGGCTTCAT
>JBARZR010000271.1:0-8095 GCA_049650205.1 Pacificimonas sp.
GTCACCGTCTATTAATCCGACCTCTTGCGCCTCTTCTTTTGACAGAAACGCCGCCGATCCGTGTTGCGTAGGTTGTGCCATGTAATGCGGTGTCCCTTCAAATGTTGGATCAGGTGCATGTGGATAGTTAACCGCACATGGTTGTCATAACCGTTGAGCAATGGGTAGAGTGGATCATAGAGAATGGTAATAGCGGAGAAGGCAAGATGTTCGCGGTAATACCGCGACTACTTGTGAAGGGGGGTTTAGGAAACCCCCCGTTCAATCCCCAAAAAGGGCGCAACATGGCAGACGAAACCACGGCCAAGGCATCGGGATCAGAGACACGTAAGCGCAACAAGTTGCTGCAAATCCGTGTGTCTGAAACCGAGCTGGCCGAGATCGAAACACTGGCAGACCGCGCCGAGTTGACCCCCGCCAGTTATGCCCGTTCGATCCTGCTTTCCGCCCCTGCCCCGCGCGCTCGTCGCCGCCCATCCGTCAACACGCAGGAGGTGGCGCGATTGTTGGGCGAGCTGGGCAAGGTCGGTTCAAACCTGAACCAGATCGCCCATGCCATGAACGCGGGTTCGCCCATCGGATCAAACAGCATCGCGGAGGCCATCGAGGACGTGCAGGCCATGCGGGATGCGTGCTTGCAGGCATTGGGGCGCAAGGCATGATCTTGAAGGGCAACATCCGTTCCAATGGAACAGAGCTTGCCCGCCATCTTCTCAACGACAATCACGAAATCGACCCAGACATGCACAGCCCACCGCCACGAGGTAACGAGCTGGTGGAGCTTGCGGAGTTGCGCGGCTTTGCATCCAACGACCTTGCGGGCGCCTTTGCCGAGATCGAGGGCGTAGCGGCTGGCACGAAATCCACCAAGCCGATCTACAGCCTTTCGATCAACCCAAGCGAGGCCATGACGCGCGATCAATACGCCGCCGCGATCGACAAGATCGAGGACAAGCTAGGCTTGACCGATCAGCCCCGCGCCGTGGTGTTCCATGTGAAGAACGGGCGCGAGCATTGCCATGTTGCATGGTCGAGGATCGACCTTGAGAAGATGCAGGCGCGGCACATGGAGTTTGACCACCAGAAGTTGCGAGAGGTTGCCCGCGAGCTGGTGCGCGACTTTGGCCATGAGATGCCCAAACATCTTGGCGAAGATCGCGGCACAGACAGATTCAAAGACCATTTTCAGGAGGTCACACTTGCCGAGCGAGGGCAGGAGGAGCGATCAGGCATAAGCCCCGCAGAGCGTAAACAGACGATCACACAAGCCTATCACATGGCCGATAGTGCCGCCGCCTTCAGATCAGCCCTTCAGGAAGAAGGCTACACGCTTGCACAGGGCGACCGCCGCGCGGTGGTGGTGTTAGACCCAGCAGGCGAGATTTACAGCCTGAACAAGCAGATTGAGGGCGTGAAGGCCAAGGAGATTCGAGAGAATTTGCGCCTTGATGAGCTGGGCGAGTTGCCGAGTGTTCAGGAGGCCAAGGAACATATCGCAGAGCTTACCCGCGAGAACGTCCCAGAGAGGCCGCAGGAGCGCGACGACCCTGCCGAGGCACTAGAGGATGCCCAGAAGGCTTTGCAGGCTGTCAGAGGCGCACAGAGAGCCGAAATCAAGGCATTGAACGGCGGACACCGTGAGACATTGGCCGCGATCCGCGAAACCGAGGCCGAGAGGATCGACGACGCGAAAGCCGCGATCAAGGACGCATACCGCGAAGACTGGCGCGACTTGTTCCAGCAACAGCGCGAAGAATTGCAGGGCGTTGAGGACATGACCGCCAGCACAGGCGGCAGGCTCAAGGCACTTTTAACAGGCCGTGCCGGCGATGCTTTCGACTTTGAGAACCGCGGCACGCTTGCGGGTGCGTTCAGGTTCATAGCTGGCGGCGAGATCGAGACGACCAAGCTGGAAAAACTGCACGAGGAACAGCGCAAGGAGCTGGGCGATTTGCAGAGTTTAGCCGAGCGTGAGGAAATCCGATCAATCCGCCAAGAGACACGGGAACAGCGCACCGAGGTCAGAGAGCAACACGAGGATGCTTTGACCGTTACCCGTGAGAGCTATGCCGACCGACTGGAAGCGGCCAGAGAGAGCCTGAAAGCATCGCAACGCATCATCGAGGAACAGGGGCGGGATCTATCCAAGGGCGATGTCGCCGAGCGTGAGAACCGCCGCAGTTTTGGCCTGTCATCCAAAGACTTTGGGTTGTCTGCCAGTGGTTTTGGCCTTGGCCGAGGCCGTGAGGATGACGACGACGACGAACGCCCATTCAAGCCGCCCACACCTGGGCAGAGTTTCACGCCATGAGGCTTCTATCGTTGGGGTTTTTGCTTCTGAGCGTATTTGACAAACGCCGCACCAGCATTTTTTGGAGGGTTGCCCCTAGCGGTTTCAGCTCTTGCAAAGTCAAGCCAGTTTGCCCTTAAGACGTGGTAATCCCATCCAAGTTCGCGGGCGGCTTTGCGGGCTTGCTCGTCTGCCCATTCTGGGATGATGATATCTTCGCCCAGCCCGACTTTGGCCGATCTTGGCCGCACCGTCACAAGGTCTTTTGCATCCAGCTCAAAGCGATAGAACGGGGTGTCATCTTGTTCGATGATCTCCCGAAGGTTTAAGCGGAATTTCTTCAACGGGGCATTGCTTCCAGTTTTGGCTTGCAGCTTTTCAAGCCCGATCTGCCATCGCTTCTGATTGCCGCAATGTTTGCGAGCAATCTCATACAGGCGGCGTTCCAGCGGTCGACGCAGGCGGAAATAATCTGCCGATATGGTGACGACTTCGGCGGATTCAATCGCCCGCATGAACCATTCCGATAAGATAATTTCGCAGTAATCAAGACGGAATCTATCATCATCATGATAAACAAAACCGCTTCCCGATTCGATGAGAGAAAAGAACCGCGTTTCTCCGCGCCCGCCTGTTTTGATGTTGGTCACAAACTGCGCGCCTTGCAATCGGGAGAAAGCATCTTCTAGCCTTTGGTAAGAATTTCCACCTGTCTTTCGGTTGGTTGCAACCAAAAGCTCCCTAGCTGAAAACCTTATCTTATTGCCGATAGGTTTCCCTTGATTTTTTCTCGCCATTAACTGCGACACACAGAAGATCAGAATGTCTTTATCGAAGATGGTTGGGAGACCTTTTGCGGACGGTCGGATTTTTAGGATGCTATCACCAGACCGATATTCGAGATGCCTCATATCGGGTTTCGTCGCGAGGCTGAAAATCGGGTGTTCCATGGACGCCGTGTCGTCTTTGGGAACAACGTCCGCGATATCGAGGACGAAGAAATCTTTTTGAGGATGACGCACGGGTAACAAAGCCATGAATCACAGTATCAGAAGTTCGTACTATCAGGAACCGAAAAGTTCGTACTATCAGGAACCGTTCGCAGTTTGGGGTTTCAGGAGCCAAGTTCGTACTATCAGGAACCGAAATTATGGGAAGTCTGTTCGTACCTTTCGGAACCCAAGTTCGTACCTTTCGGAACCCATCCACAGGTATTTCCCCTTGTGACCATAGGCTTGCCGCATCCGTAACAATACTACGTAGTTAACAATGTTAACACTAGGCTTCGGGCAAGCCCTTCGCAGGCACGGAATCGGCGTTGCCGATACTTAGGCCGTGTCAGTCGCCCAAAGGGCGACACGGCCAAAAGGTTTCGCTCTTGCTCACCTCTGGATAGGCGGGACGTGCCAACAACCAACGGGACGGCCTTCGCTGATTTGATCCCTGATCCATGCCAGAACATCCATCAAGTGAACCTGCTACGCAGGGGCTTCGCCCACTTGACGGATAACCTGTCACGGCTCTTTTCGGGATCAGCGAAAGCGACCCGACGGATAGACACTAAGCCCAACCATCCCCCTGAAAACCACAGAATCTCACTTGTAGAAAAACATCTTTGCAGATCACTACGAATATCGGACGATATAAGAGACTGTATAGAAAGGATTTTCTTATACGGTGAGCAACAGAAATCGATGGGAAACCATCACACATGGGCAAGCGGCAGACTGGCGAGATGAGAAGCAGGACGCCCTATGCACTAGAGGTTGTGGATAGATGCGAAAATCGACTAGATCTTCCAAAAATTCACACCTATGGTGGTTTGCAGAGGGAGATTCGACATGAACGCACAAGAAAAAATAACACGCCTCAACCATGACGCCAAAGCTGTGATGAAGGCACAAAGCAACCTGAAATTCATGCGGGGTTTAGAAGACGAGTCGATGGATATGATCGTCACGTCACCGCCCTACAACATTGGCAAGTCATACGAAAAGCGATCTCCGCTCGATCAGTATGTGAAAGACCAAGCTCAGGTAATCTCTGAGTGTGTTCGGCTATTAAGCCCTAAAGGATCGATCTGCTGGCAGGTCGGCAACCATGTGCAGAAGGGCGAGATATTCCCTTTGGACATGGTGCTTTATCACCTGTTTAAGGATCATGGCCTAAAACTCCGCAACCGGATCATCTGGCATTTTGAGCATGGCCTGCACTGTCAAAACAGGCTGTCAGGACGCTATGAAACCATCCTTTGGTTCACTAAGGGCGATGATTATACGTTCAATCTGGATCCGATCCGCGTGCCATCGAAATATCCGGGAAAAAAATATTATAAAGGCCCAAAGGCTGGCCAGCTATCTGGCAATCCCCTCGGCAAGAACCCCGGTGACATGTGGGTTTTTCCCAATGTGAAGAACAACCACGTCGAGAAAACAATCCACCCCTGCCAGTTCCCTGTGGAGTTGGTCGAGCGTTTGGTGCTTTCGCTGACTGATGCAGGTGACCGTGTTTTCGATCCTTACATGGGCGTCGGATCCACGGTCGTAGGCGCATTAATGCACGACCGCATTGGGTACGGGTGCGATATTTCAAAGGAATATGTGGACGTCGCTTGGGAGCGTGTCCATGCGCTTAGATCTGGCACATTGCAAACACGCCCAATGAACAAGCCTGTTTATGACCCGGCGCAGAAAAACGGCGGTCACTGATGCGGATTGTTGAATATTATTCGCACCTCAATGGCCTTGAATATCTGATGGTTCACAAGCCGGAACTATGGGAGGAAATCCAACAGGTCATTGCGAATGTAGATGCTACGCAGTTCAAGACGAAGGTATCCAAAGAAAAAACTATGACAGGTAAAATGCTCTATGCGCCTATCGAAATGAACAAGGCGATGGATCAGCAATTTCAGGATCGAGGATGGGCAGAATCGCGTACCTCATACTGGGTAACGAAGGATGCAAACCTGATCCGTAAGACCATGACGATGGATGCAAAGGAGCAGAAAAAAGAGATCATCGAGAGTGGACAGACGCCCATATTTTCTTTCAACCAGACAGATTTTGTCAAAGACCGTGTGGCGGTCGAAGTCCAGTTTGGGAAATACGCCTTCGTAGCCTTTGATCTATTCGTCAAACACATGGCGTTTTTTGTAGGTGATGTGATCGATCTTGGTATCGAAATCTTGCCCATGAAAGAGCTACAGGCCGAAATGTCGTCCGGCCCCGGTTACTACGAAGGCGAGCTATACAATCTAATCCGGCAAGGCCGAGGCAGTCCTGCCGTGCCTCTCGTAGTGATCGGAATTGCGCCTTAAACTGAGCTTGCTGGCTTAGTTCAAATTTAATCCCATCGTCACGCTAGTTCAAAGGGGTTTTAAAATCCCCCGCCCTCATGCGTCGATGAATTTCCCGAATGGTCGAGCCATTCAGCTTGCCGCAGTGTTTGCAGAAATATACCCATTCAGAGCGTGGCCAATGATCGTGACCGTAGAGGAAATGGAACGTCACCACCCTGCCCCGACAATTCGGGCAGTCTGGGAGATCATCCCTTTTCATCCCTCTTGGCCTTTGTGCCACGTCCAGAGGGGCGAAACGTCCTGATCTGGTGGGATAGCCCCATCACCACGGCACACCCAACAGGCGACCGCTTCCGCAAGCCTCTGGCCATAGATCACGCCTTGCATGGCGGCGGGCATGTTCCCCGATCCATCACAGCAGGGACATGGAACGCTAGAAGGGGATTTCATCGTCGCTCATGTCGTCAGGAACACGCTTCAGCGTCGAAGGGGCGAGGCGCGACACATCGAGAAGATTGTGGCGGATCAGGGATTCTTTGAGACGATCTACAGTCATGCGAAGTTCTGACTCAATCTCCCGAAGCGCAGCATATTGCCCCGCCCTTCTTTCCTCTGGCTCGTCAGCTTCAAATATCCATAAGGCTATGTTGCTTAGGCTCTCGTGGAAGCCCGCCAACTCTGCGAATAGTGCGGCAATTTCTTCATCCTTGTCCGTCACGTTTACCCTTTCCCCATGATCCGACCGAACAGACCAGGGCGAGCCTTGGTCTGTTCTTGTGCTGGCCGTTCAAGCAAGAGCCGTTCAGCCTGCCCCTGCCATTTGTCCCGTTGTGTCTTCAAATCTTCGATCTCGGCTTCAAGACGGCTTCGCATGTCATTCGCCGCCTTAAGTTCCACTTCTAGCACCCTGTTTTCATGGGTGTTTACAGGGGTTTCTGATCGTTCACCTTCAACCTTTCGTGACGGTTTCGGGGGGTAAACCCTTGCAACCTCGGCGGGGTCAATCTGATAGCCTGACTTGTCCTTTGATATATAGGAAATCTTACCGCTTTTCAATGCTTTAGAGATTGTTGCCTTTGATACGCCCGCCAGAGTTGCGGCTTGTCCTGCCGATATATATGTGCCTGTTTCCATTCGTTTACCTTCACCGTTTCGTTATCGTTTACGGTTAACAGTGTGCCACATTTTCAGGCGTTGGCAAATTCTCAGAAAAGGGAAGGGGGCGGGGTCAGGTAAAATCGGCTTGCTGGTGCGGGCGCAGGCCAAAGGCCGAGCCACGGGCAAGACTATTTTGCTTGATGCCGACACAAGCCCGACAGCCTTTCATGCAACCCCCAAAGAAACCCTTTGGGGGTCTGCCCTGCGGCGAGCGGAGGGGATGCACGAAGGGGAGGAAAGCCCCTTCGTCTTAGGATGAATCCCCGCACTTGTGCGGGTCATGGTCAATGGTTCGATCCTAGCTTCTCGATCCAGTTGCCTATGCCCCATGTCTTTCCTGTTGGCGTTGTTGTGGCCTCTCTTAGTCCAGCCTCACCCCGTGCAGTTTTGCCACTTGCCCATGTCGCATAGTTGCCACTTGGTTGCTGATGGTCAGGATGGACGGTGTAGGTGGTTGCCCATCCTTCACCATCTGGCACATAGTTGCCCGCCCCATCCCGCAGGAAAAAGCTATCGTCTTTGTAGTAGTGAATTTTGCGGCAGATCATAGGATCATACGGAGAGATCAGCAGGATCATCGTATCTTGTTCCAGCTTCATCAATTCGTCGCCTGTCATGAGTGGCCGCGCAAAGCTGGAATCCTGCATCGACGTGAAGTCAGGCTTCGCCCGTGAAAATACGCCGCCCTTCCGTGTATCCGCAGTTAGTTGGCTAATCTTTTCCATAGTCTGTTGCCCCATGTAGCGGCTGAAATAATCGGCCGTCTGACTGTCACTGATCCCGAAAATCTGGATCACGCCAGCATTGGCAAGGAAGGTCTGCCACCTGTTTTTGTAGAGGTCTTGCAACTGGTTGAGGTCTTGGAGAATAGCCCAAATCCTCATGCCAAAACCCGCCATCAACCCGAAAGCATCTTCAACCATTTGAAGGCGACCGAGGGCTGCAAATTCATCGAGGATGAACAGAGCTGATTTTTTCGGTTTACCGACACGCCGAGCGACCGAAGTTAAGGCCATCGACACCAGCAACCGCAACCAACGGCCATGGGTGTTAAGACGATCCGCAGGCAACACCAAGTAGATGGAGAGGGGGCGCTCATCATCTTTGAGAGCGCCGAAATCGAATGTCGAATGAGTGAGGGTTCGGCGGATCGCGTCACTGTCCAGAAAGTGCGTATTTGCCGACACTGTGGAAATAACCGAGGTCAGTTCCTTTTCGGATTTTTGCATCAACCGATTGGCTGATTTTCGCACGGCATCATGCGAGCTTTGCGGTATCCGTCCGTTGTGACCGCTCTGACGGGGGGAGCGTGCTGCCGATAATGTCCATGATCGATGATGGACATC
>JBARZR010000272.1:0-10186 GCA_049650205.1 Pacificimonas sp.
GGTGTAGGCCAGGTTTTCACCGTGCGGCTGCACCAGACGCTGATCGAGCAGATTTATAATCACCCCCTGCCCATCCTCAGGCAAACGCGCCGCGAACGTTTTTGCCAATAGCGCCGGTGCCGCCGCATTGATGGCATAATGCGTCGAAAGCGTCCCGGCATCCGTGTTTGCCAATGTGTCCGCACCGAATAGGGACGCGCTGTTGATCAGGGCGGTTACAGGCGTGCGGAAACGTTCCTGAATGGCATCGAACAGTTGGACCGGTGCGTCCGCTTCGGCCAGATCCGCGGCGAACCGCTCATAGCGCACACCACTGAATGCCAGAGCATGCGCCAGATCCTCGTCGAGACCATCCTGCGTGTGGTAATGCAGCGCGAGCGCCCAGCCTTCCTCGGCCAGTCGGGCCGCTATCGCCGCGCCCAGTCGCTGCGTTCCGCCAGTGACCAGCGCCAGTTTCATTGCGTACTGCCGATCATCTGGTGCGGCTGCGTTCTATGCCGATGGACTCATTCTTTTCAGTAAGGGCCGTCTTGATGATATGAATATTTGCGCTGAGCACACGTTCATCTTCGAACAGGCGGTCGATGATGGCGTCGGCCACCGCCTCGACCAGCACATAATGCTGCCCGGCCGGACAGCTGTTCAGAATCGCATCTTTCAGGTCCATGTAATTCTTCGACTCCGTCAGTTTGGCATCGGGCGGAAAGTGCGCCGCTGCCGCCAGGTCGCAGGTGACGGAAACCCGCAGCAGCTGCGGAAGATGCGTTTCCTCCGAATAGATGCCGGTCAGGACCATCAGGTCGATGTCGCGGACCTGGAGCTGAAGTGTCGTTTTCATGGAAAGGCGTCATGCCGTCCGTTGGCTTGGCGGTAAAGCCACCTTACATTCATCGACATGGCGACTGGCACTCATAACGACCGTTTTTCCGAGGAACAGTCCGCCTATACGGTACGCGGCAAAGATAAGCCGGACCTCGACACGGGCGTAGCCGCCATTCGCAACGTTCTGAAAACACTGCCCGTGCGTCCGGGCGTCTACCGGATGCAGGACGCCGCCGGGACGGTTCTGTATGTCGGGAAGGCCCGATCGCTGCGGGCGCGCGTGACGAATTACACTCAGGTGGCACGCCTGCCGAAACGGTTGCAACGCATGGTGTCCCTGACGCGGGACATGACGATCGTGACGACCGCTACCGAGGCGGAGGCGCTTTTGCTAGAGGCGCAACTGATCAAGCGATTCCGGCCTGCCTTCAATGTGCTGCTGCGCGACGACAAGAGCTTCCCGTTCATATTTCTGCGCGAGGACCATGACTTCGCGCAGATCCGCAAGCATCGCGGGGCGAGACGGGGCAAGGGCATTTATTTTGGTCCCTTCGCCAGTGCCGGATCGGTGAATCGCACACTTAATGCTCTGCAGAAGGTTTTTCTGCTAAGAAGCTGTTCCGACAGCTATATGAACAACCGCTCACGACCTTGCCTGCTCTATCAAATCCGTCGTTGTTCCGCGCCCTGCGTGGGGAAGATTGACGAGGACGGTTACGCCGACTTGGTCGCCGATACGAAGGATTTTCTCGCTGGCAAATCGCAGGCGGTGCAGCGCAAGCTTGGCGCGGCCATGACTGCCGCCGCCGAGGAAAAGGACTTTGAGCTGGCCGCCGTCTATCGCGACCGGCTGCGCGCACTGACTTATATTCAGGGTCAGGCCGGGACAGCGGAGGGCGCGCGCGATGCCGACGTCATCGCGCTCGCCGCAAAAGCGGATCAGGTCTGCATACAGGCGTTCTTCATTCGTGGCGGACAGAATTGGGGACACCGGGCGTTTTTCCCAAAAAATGTGTCGGACGAGGATCTGGATGAAGTGCTTTCCAGCTTCCTGATGCAATTTTACGAGGATATGCCGGTCCCACCGGAAATTCTGATGGATCGGGACCTGATCGAAGCGGACCTGATCGCTGCAGCGTTGAATGAACGGTCGACGCGAAAGGTGACCTTGAAAGTTCCCCGGCGAGGCGCATTGAAGCGGCTAGTGAAGCAGGCGGAGAGGAATGCCGTGGAGGCTCTGGACCGTCGGCTGGCCGAATCGACGACGCAGGCCAAACTGTTGCGCCAAGTCGCTGAAATGTTCGAGCTGGACGAACCACCACAGCGGATTGAAGTCTATGATAATTCTCACATTCAAGGGACGAATGCGGGCGGCGCGATGATCGTCAGTGGGCCGGATGGTTTTCAGAAGAACGCCTATCGAAAGTTCAACATCAAAGACGACAGCATCGCGCCCGGCGACGATTTCGGAATGATGAAACATGTGTTGAGGCGGCGGTTGGCGCGGCTGGCAAAAGAGGATCCCGACAAGTCGAAAGGCATGTGGCCGGGATTATTGCTGATCGACGGTGGCAAGGGGCAATTGTCGGCGGCGCAGGAAATTGCGGACGAACTGGACGTCAGCGACGTGCCGATGGTCGGTGTCGCCAAGGGACCGGATCGCAATGTGGGGCGCGAGACGTTTCACCTGCAGGACGGGCGCGAACTTACGCTACCGGTCAACGACCCGGTGCTGTTCTTCTTGCAGCGGCTGCGCGACGAGGCGCACCGCTTCGCCATCGGCGCGCACAGGGCCAAGAGGTCGAAGGACATTAAGGCCAACCCGCTCGACGAGATCGCCGGAATTGGCCCGGCGCGAAAGCGGGCGCTGCTGATGCACTTCGGCACGGCCAAAGCGGTGCGCGGCGCGGCGATGGAGGCCCTGCTGGATGCACCGGGAATATCGAAGACTGTGGCGCGGAAAGTGTACGACCACTTCCATCCCGCCGGTTGATGTGCAAATACTAAGCGCGGCTTAAAAAAAGAGGAAACCGGAATTCGAGCGGGCGTACCGGGCGCATGAGAACCTGGCTGACTCGATTGTGCTGTTTCTGTCGCTGGAATTGATTTTCGCCAGGGTGTTTCGAGATATTGCGGGTCCGCTCTCTGCGGTGATTTTCATGGTCGGGCGCTTCTTTGTTTCAGACCGGCTATGTGAAGTCGGCAAACAGACGGACGACGGGTTTCAAGATCGCCACCTTTCCCTTTCTGGGCGTACTGGTCGCCAATGTCGGTGGCGTTATCTGGCAGCTGGTCAGCTAGCGAGATACCGTTCGCGGAGTTCGCGCTTGAGAACCTTGCCGATAGCGCTTCGCGGGAGCTCGTTCACCATGACGACGTCGGACAGGCGCTGGGTCTTGCCGACGCGCTCGTTGGTCCATGATTTAATCTCGTCCGCGCTTGCAGTGCCGACGGCGAAGGCGACCGGGGTTTCGCCCCATTCATCGCTGGGAACGCCGACCACCGAAACATCCTCAACCCCGGGACAAGTCCTCGACACCGCCTCAATATCCGACGGGAAGATGTTGAAACCACCGGAAATGATCATGTCCTTCTTACGGTCGGTCAGGATCAGGAAACCGTCTTCGTCGAAGCGTCCGATGTCGCCTTGGCGGAACCAGATATCGCCATTTTCATCACGCCACAGCATTTCGTCGGTCTTGTCCTGGCGGTTGAGATAACCGTTCATCATCGTGCCAGAGCGGCCGACAATTTCGCCGGGTTCGCCGGGGGCGACCTCCCTGCCCTCCTCGTCGATCAGCTTGGCCTCGTGGCCATGTAGCGGGCGTCCAACGGTGTGCAGCTTGTCCGGATGTTCATCGGCGACGAGCGCGAAGGAGCAGCCGCCTTCGGTCAGGCCGTAATATTCGATCAGCTTGCCGGGCCAGCGGTCGAGGACGTCGCGTTTCAGCTCGGCGGAGAAGGGCGCGCTGGTGCAGGTCTTGGCGCGGAAGGCGCGGAGGTCGAAGCTGTCGAAGTCCGGATCCGCCATGATGCGGCGATATTGCACCGGGACGAGCATGGCGTGGGTCGCACCGGTCTTCTCGGCGAGTTCGAGGAAGGCGCGGGCCTCGAATTTCTTCATCAGGACGACGGTTCCGCCCCAGGCGAGCGTCGGCAGGAAGGTCACGAGCGTGGTGTTGGAATAGAGCGGCGTCGAGTTGATGATGACCGCCTGATCATAGCCCATCGCCCCGGTGCCGGAGATCTGCCGCCAGCGCATCAAGTTGGAATGGACAATCCCCTTGGGTACGCCAGTGGTACCGGAAGAGTAGATGACGTTGAAGGGGCTGTCAGGAGTGACGCTGATCGGCGTGGGAGCCGCGCCCGCTGCGCCGCGCCATTCGCACCAGGGCTGGCCGATATCGCTATCGTCGAGGGCGATGATTTTCGCCGTTATTTCCGCCGCGTGGTCGCCGAGGGTTTCGCGGGTAGCGGTGTCCAGGAAGACATGACGGGCGGCGGAGTCGGCGATCATGGCGGCCATTTGCCCGCCGGTGACGCTGGGCGCGATGGGGGCGACGGCGGCCCCTGCCCTCAATATGGCGAGATAGAGGACGGCGTAGTCGACGCTGGTGCCGGCGCAGACGGAGACGTTCTCGCCCGGTTCAACCCCGTCCCGTTGCAGGGCGGCGGCGACGCGGTCCACCCCGGCATCGAAGGTGCCGTAGTCCAGGGCGCGGTCGTCCATCTGGACGGCGACCTTGTCAGGGTGCGCCGCAGCATGAGCGCGAATGAGGTCGGGCATGAAGCCGAAGGCCTGTTCCAGCTGTTCGGCGGCGCTGGCCACTATCTGAAATTATCCGAATAGGCCTGGAGTTTCAGCCGATGGACGCGGGGCGATTCCACGTTGTAATCCAGCCCCTTGCGCACGGCGTAGGCGACGGCCTCCTCCTCGCTGTCGAAGCGCAGGCGCAGCTGGCGATTGGTGTCGCCGGAGCCGATCCAGCCGGTCAGCGGATCGTGATCCTGCCGGTCGGTGGGGGCGTATTCCAGCACCCATTCGTCGGCGCGGGCCTTGCCGGACTGCATGGCGCTCATCGCGCGCTGATAGATTCGGGCCTTCATGACGATGCGAAATGCCCCGGCGCGGGCGCGAGGTCAATGCGGCGTGAGCGAGTGCGCCGCGATGTGCGCGGCGTTTCCTGGGGACAGATGGCCCATGTGTCACCCTGCGAGTCGCTGGCAAACGGCTGTTCTTGCGCGCACATATCAGCGTCACGCAGGGTTACAGATGCGCAGCGACACGCGAAAACGTCAGTCATGCGCGGCGCGGTCGATATAGCTGTCGGCGAGGTCACGCGCGGCGGCGTCCAGCGTTTCCTCCCCGTCGCCGTCCTCCGCCCACATCGCCTCACCATGCTCGACGCGCTCCACCAGATTTTCGAAATCGTCGAGCGCCATTTCCGTGGCGGCGTGATGGCGGCCGAGGCGCGGCGTGCCGGACCTGTTCGCCATGGCGAGGAGCGCGACGGTCAGCCGCTCGTCATAGCGGCGGCGGGTGCCGACCTTCTCACCGCGGAACCAGACATCCTCTTCGACCCCATAAAGCGCGCGGATCAGCGCGGCATGGGCCAGCTGGTCGTAACCGTGGCGGAACGCCGCCTCCCAGGCCAGGTCGAAGGGCTGCCCCCTTAGCCGGGCGCGCAGGCGGTAGGCGGACTGGCGGGACATTCGGACGGCGCGCGCAGCAGAGGATACGCAATGACCGGCGGACAGATGCCGCAGGAACTGCGCCATTTTCGCATGGGTCCAGTAGGGCGTGTCGATGTCGTCACCAGTCGGTTCCAGGGCTGACGGCGCAAGTCCAGGTTCCGGGTTGGACGGATCGGATCTGGACATGTCGGTCAAGGGGCGCTCCATCATCGTTGGCGGAGCCGGACCAGTAGACATGAAATTTCCTATTGTTCAAGTCTTTTGCGGCGTCCCGATACCGTTGCCGCCCCCGTTTTTCTCCCCTGATGTCGTCATGCGCATTTGCGTCCGGGAGCGGGCGGGCTAGGCTGTCAAACTGACGCCAATGACGCAGGATCAGGACAATGCCGCTCCCCTCACCCAGAATTATCGCGGCCGCGCTGCTGGTCACACTATCGGCGTGCGACGGCGCGGCGGCGGAAGCCTTGCCGGTTCTGGTCCCCACCTATGAGATGCTGGCGGATGGGACGACGACGCTGAAGGGCTGGCGCGCGGCACCGGCGGACTGGTCGAAGAACCGGATCGTCATCGACCACCCAGCCTACAAGGCCGCCATAGTGCTGAGCGTCAACGCTATGCCGGTCGGGTTCACGAACGGGCTGAGCGCGGCGCTGGCGAAGGAAGGCCTGCGCGATGTGCGGCTGACGGCGAAGCAGGATCTGACCGGCGACCTGACGACGACGTTCAGCGAGTCGATCGACAATCCCGGTGGGCGCTATGCCGCCTTTAACGCGATGGCGACGGGACGCCGCGGGCCGGTGAAGGTCGCCGGGTTCTGGTTGCAGACACCGCAGGGGGACGAGGCCGGGTCCAGCTATGAAATGTTCATCGCGGCCCCGGACGAATATGAGGCGCTGGGCGGCTGGTTCGTCCCGGCGGCGCGCTATTTCCAGCTGTCGCTGACCGACCCGAAACCCGCCACGATCCGTGGGTTCGGACAGTATGGAGACGAGGACGCCGCGAAGAACCTCGCCTCCCAGTTCGGCAATTTCATGCGCGAAATCCTGGCGGGAAAAACGCTGGCGGGCATGGCGCAGCAGCAGACGCTGAGTATCCAGCAGGGTCTGGACCAGATCGACGGGCGGGGTTTGCAGGATCCGATGTACGATCCCGCGCAATAGCATGCCGTGCTGGCGAAGGCCGGATGAGACGGGTCTGCCCGGCGGGAAGGCAATCGCGCGATTTGATGCCGGGTCCGCGCGGCGCTGTGTTAGATGGAATGCGCGCCGCCGGTTCCGCATCTGCCGCGGGCGGGGCGCGGAGAACCAGGTTATGAGCAAGGGCGACAACCGCAAGGGTAACAAGGAAGTCCGCAAACCGAAGAAGGAAAAGGTGAAAACCAACGCCTCCAACCCCAGCGTCAAGGGCGTCATCGAACGCAGCAAATAGCCGGACACGACCAGGGGTGGAATGGGCGCGGGCGCGGGCCGCCGGGATGCGCGGTGGCACAAAAGGGCGACGCGTCCATTCTCAATCCACGCCTCCCTTATCCGGAGATCCGACCATGGCCGACCGTTCGCTTTCCCAACTGACCGAGAAGATGAAGGCGATCGACGTCGCCATGCTGGTGACGAAGACCGCGAAAGACGGCAGGATCGCCGCGCGGCCCATGTCGAACAATAAGGATGTGAGCGCGAAGGACGGCACGACCTACCATTTTGCCACAGACGACGGACGCATCGACGACGATCTGAAGGCGGATGCGGACTGCGGCCTGACCTATGCGGACGGCGACTTCTACGCCGCCGTGCAGGCCCGTGCGAAGCTGATCCGCGACCGCGCGCAACACGAAAAGCACTGGGTGCCGGACCTGAAGGCGTGGTTCGCGGACGGGCTGGATACGGAGGGGCTGATCCTGATCGAGGTCACGCCGTCCCGGATCGACTGGTGGGAAGGTCGAGAAGAGGGTGACGTGACCTTTAGGTGACGGCGCACACCTAGCTGCGGAAGGATTTTGTTAACCCTATTTTATTCCTGGTCTGTAAAGGCTGCTTCAATGGCGCCGTGAGCGGGGACGGGGAATGGGTATGGTCGCAGACGAGGTGGCGGGTGGCATTTCCGCCGCCGAAGTCGAAAACGCGCTGCTGAGCGACGGGCTGCAACAGCGCGTCGCCGGCCAGATCGCCATAATCGTTCCCCTCGCCCTGATCGCGTGGATGGCGGCGGATCTGCCAAATCGTGACGTCGTCTGGCTGCTGCTGGGAGTGCAGATGGCGGTGCAGGTCGGCGTCGCCCTCAGTTCCCAATGGCTACGGAGCGGGATCACAAAGAGTCCGGCAATGTCCTTGACGGCTTCGCGTACACGCCGTGCCTGCTGGATGATGTCGGAGGGTGCCGCGGGCGTTGCCTGGGGAGCGATCCTTTTGGCTGTTGCGCCCGTAATGAGCAATTCCGACGCCGCGTTGACCGTGTGGGTGACGATTTTGGTGACCATGACGGTCTCCCTTTTGCTGGCCGCACCAATTGCGGGTATCGCCTTTCCGCTGCTGACAGGATTTGCGGTAGCCGTCCTTCTGGCACCATCCCTGCTTGGCGTGGAGGTAAAGGAATATTCGACAGCCGCGCTGTGGTTTCTGGTGCTGGCGCTTTATGTCGTCGTACGCGCGGTTTATATGCGCGCCCGCGAAAGCTATCGGTCGCGCATCGAAGTCGAGCAGCTTTCCGAACGGCTGGAAGAAGAGCTGGCCCGCACATCGCACCTGTCGCGGCATGACAGCCTGACCGGCCTCTTGAATCGGTCCGCCCTCCAGACCGACATCCAGACGTGGGACGCGCGCAAGGTGGCTGTCATCGTCCTGGATATCGACCATTTCAAGTCGATCAACGACAGCCACGGCCATGGTTGCGGCGACGAAGTGCTCGCCGCTGTGGGAGCCAGCCTGACCGACATGCTGGGCATCCACGCGCCGGACGCACTGGCCTGCCGCTGGGGCGGAGAAGAGTTTATCGTCGCCCTTCCCAATGCCGCAACCAAAGAGGGCGCGGCGCTGGCGGAACGGCTCTGCGTCCGTCTGGCTGAGACCCACCACCCTACCTGGCCAGACGACTTGACCCTAACGGCATCGCTAGGTGTGGCCAGCGGCCCTGCGAATGCCTTCTACGAGATATTCAAGCAGGCCGATGGCGCCATGTACGCGGCAAAGGCCGAGGGGCGAAACCGGGTGGTGTCCGCGGGCGAAGATATCAGAAACGACAGGGACGCCGCCCGTGCGGCCTGATTCGGATCAAAGTCGCCATCTGCTCGCGTAAACTAACGGGTCATGTGCGAAGAGCGAAGTTACGCCAAAAGCATCGCGGATCCGTCAGCCCCTACTGGCGGTGGCCCTGCTTGCCGAAATGGCGATCCAGCAGGGTAACCATTTTCGCGGCTGCGTCACGCGCGGCCTTGTCGACGTCATTGCCGCTGGCCGTGACCGTAACGGGATCGCCGCCGCGCGGACGCGCCTCTATGGTGCAGCTCTTGTCATCGCCGCCGCCCTTTCCCGCGTTATCGTCGCGCACATGAACCTCGAGACGGCTGAGCCGGTCCTCGAAGCGCTTCAGCTTGCCGCGCAACTGCGTCTCAATCCGCTCGGCCACATTCTCCGTGCCCATCACGCTGCTGTCGGTATTGAACTGGAAATCCATATTTTTGGCCAATCCTGAGGATATATGCTGTGTGTGAATCCAACCGCCACATGGCGAAATCGGTTCCCTGGCGATCCGAAGAGAATTCGCATCGGACCATGCCGGGTGCACCGGTGCGGAAGCGCGTTCGAAGGCGGCGGCACAAATGGGGAATAAGACATGGTGTACCCGATTTAAAAGGTATGATGTCCCCGATTTAATTATGATGTCCCCGATTTAATTGCATGATGTTGCCGATTTAAAAGATATGATGTCCCCGATTTAATTGTGTCCCCGATTCAATTGGCTGATCAGGACTGATTGAAGTCGTTGCCATAAGAAAATCTAGATTTCCGAACCGTCATCGTTTGACCTCCGCCAACCGCCGATGCTCGTCCACGCTGCGCTTCATCTCCCGCGCTTGCAGGTGGAGCGCCTTGCTGGACAGGCGGATTTCGCGGCTTTGCTGAAAATAGCCGAGGACGAGCCAGAGGAAGGCGAGCGGGCTGGAAACGCCGCCGAGGAAATCGCCCAGCTCGTTCAGGCGCAGGCTGGCCGGGTTCTGGCCCTGCAGTACGAGATAGAGGACCAGCCCGGCGACATAGAACGCGGTCAGGAGCAGGCCGATCATGGGCAGGCGGCGGCGCTCGCGTTTGTCATCCAAGTCGACGATTTCTTCGCTGTCGGCCATCGGGCTGTTCCTCCTATTCCTTGACTATTGTCCCCGCCGCCTCGTCTTCGCCGAGATAGAGCTTCTCGCCCTTCGCGCGGTAGAGTTCGCTCATCTCCTCCATGCCTTCGCGCGCCTTTTCGGCTTCGGCCTCGCTTGTTTCGCGTTTGATGTTCTCGCTCGCCAGATAGCTGTCGGTGTTCTGTTTGGCGGCGAAGTCGCGGACTTCCTGGGTGATCTTCATCGAGCAGAATTTCGGGCCGCACATGCTGCAGAAATGGGCGGTCTTGGCCCCCTCCGCCGGCAGGGTCTGGTCGTGATATTTCATCGCGGTTTCGGGGTCGAGCGACAGGT
>JBARZR010000273.1:0-10114 GCA_049650205.1 Pacificimonas sp.
GCCACCGTCTCCAAGGGCACCTATATCCGCTCGCTCGCCCGCGACATCGCGCGCGCGCTTG
Organism: Pacificimonas sp.; assembly: GCA_049650205.1. Classification (GTDB taxonomy): domain Bacteria; phylum Pseudomonadota; class Alphaproteobacteria; order Sphingomonadales; family Sphingomonadaceae; genus Pacificimonas. The sequence continues at coordinate 62 of JBARZR010000273.1, forward strand.
GCACATGCGGCCACGTCACCATGCTGCGCCGAACCATCTGCGGACCATTCGCCCTTGAAAAGGCGATCACGCTGGACAATCTCATGGAAAGCGCTATGGAGCGCGGCCTGGACAGCGTGGTGCTGCCCATGGCGGCAGGGCTGGACGACATCCCGGCTTTACCCGTCACCCCCGAAGAGGCGGCCATCCTGAAACAGGGACAGCAGCTGTTCGGACGTCCCGAACCGGACGGACTCATGATCGCGATGACGGCGGAGACGCCCGTCGCGCTCGTCATGCTGGACAAAGGCATGGTCCGTGTGGAGCGGGGCTTTAACCTATGAGAATAAAGGAGTTCCGATGTCGATTACCGCCGAACGCAAGCAAGAACTGATCAAGGAACACGCCCGAGAAAAGGGCGACACCGGTTCCCCCGAAGTGCAGGTCGCGATCCTCACCGAGCGCATCGCCAACCTGACCGAGCATTTCAAGGATCATCACAAGGACAATCATAGCCGCCGCGGGCTGCTGATGCTGGTGAACAAGCGCCGCAAGCTGCTCGACTATCTGAACGGCAAGGATTCCGATCGCTACGAGGCGATCCGCAAGAAACTGGGGCTTCGCCGCTAGGGCCAGTCCTTTGAAGGGCCGTCCCCGCGTGAGGGCGGCCCTTTTCACATTCATCACGCGAATTCACGCCGACGCCGCGATGGTCGCGTCCTCGGCAGTAGGTTGCCGGGCGGGCATTTCTGTTTCGTTTCCGGCATTGGAAAGACAGAAAAACCATGTTCGACAAACATATCGTTGAAACCACCTGGGGCGATCAGAAGCTGACGCTCGAAACCGGGCGCCTCGCCCGCCAGGCCGACGGCGCGGTTCTCGCGACGCTCGGTGAAACCGTCGTCCTGTGCGCTGTCACGGCGGCGAAGTCGGTGAAGCAGGGGCAGGACTTCTTCCCCCTGACCGTTCACTATCAGGAAAAATTTCCCGCAGCCGGACGTATTCCCGGCGGCTTCTTCAAGCGCGAAGGCCGTCCGACGGACCATGAAACGCTGACCAGCCGTCTGATCGACCGCCCTATCCGCCCGCTGTTCCCCGAAGGCTTCCTGAACGAGATCAACGTGATCTGCCAGGTTATGAGCTATGACGGCGAGAATGAGCCGGACGTGCTGGCGATGGTCGCCGCGTCCGCGGCGCTGACCCTGTCCGGCCTGCCCTTCATGGGGCCGATCGCCTGTGGCCGTGTCGGCTATGTCGACGGCGAATATATTCTCAATCCGTCACGCGATATCGAGAACAGCGAACTGGATCTCGTCGCCGCCGGCACGATGGACGCCGTCCTGATGGTCGAATCGGAAGCGAAGGAACTGCCCGAGGACGTCATGCTGGGCGCGGTCATGTTCGCGCATGGCCATGGCAAGGGCGTGATCGAGGCGATCATTGAGCTCGCCGAGAAAGCCGCAAAGGAACCCTGGGAACTCGCGCCCGCCGACAAGCAGGCCGAGGATGACAAGGCCGCGTTGAAGAAGGCCGTCGGCAAGAAGATCGCCGCCGCCTACAAGATGACCGCGAAACAGGACCGTCAGGACGCGCTCGCCGCCGCCAGGGAAGAGGGCATGGCGAAGCTGGGGGACGACCTGGACGCCACGCGCAAGATGAAGGCGGGCAAGGCCTTCAAGAAGCTGGAAGCCGAGATTGTTCGCGGTGGGATCATCAAGGACAAGACCCGCATCGACGGTCGCAAGCTGGATCAGGTCCGGCCGATCGAAGCCGAAGTCGCCGTCCTGCCCCGCACGCACGGCTCCGCGCTGTTCACGCGCGGCGAGACGCAGGCCATCGTCACGACGACGCTTGGCACCGCTGATTCCGAGCAGATGATCGACGCCATCTACGGCATGTCGAAGCAGCATTTCCTGCTGCACTATAACTTCCCGCCCTACTCGGTCGGTGAAGTGGGCCGTTTCGGCGGCACCGGTCGCCGCGAGGTCGGCCATGGCAAGCTCGCTTGGCGCGCGCTCAGCCCGGTCATGCCGACGAAGGAAGAGTTTCCCTATACGATTCGCGTGGTCAGCGACATCACCGAGTCCAACGGCTCCTCTTCGATGGCGACGGTCTGCGGCGGTTCGCTTGCGATGATGGATGCCGGTGTGCCGTTGAAGCGCCCGGTTTCCGGCATCGCCATGGGCCTCATTCTGGAAGAGTCCGGCGAGTTCGCCGTGCTTTCCGACATCCTCGGCGATGAGGACCACCTCGGCGACATGGACTTCAAGGTCGCCGGCACGTCCGAGGGCATCACGTCCCTGCAGATGGACATCAAGGTCGCCGGCATCACCGAAGAGATCATGCAGACGGCACTCGAACAGGCGAAGGGTGGCCGCGCGCATATCCTCGAGCGCATGAACGATGCGCTCGGCGGAACACGCGAAACCATGTCCGATCAGGCGCCGCGCATCGAGACGCTCTCGGTGCCAAAGGACAAGATCCGCGACATCATCGGCACGGGCGGCAAGGTCATTCGTGAGATCGTCGCCGAAACCGGCGCGAAGGTCGACATCGACGATGAGGGTATCGTCAAGGTTTCCTCCAGCGTCGGCAGCGAGATCGAGGCGGCCGTCAACTGGATCAAGGGCATCATTGAGGAGCCTGAAGTTGGCGCGATCTACACCGGTAAGGTGGTCAATTTGGTTGCCTTCGGCGCGTTCGTGAACTTCATGGGCGGCAAGGATGGCCTGGTCCATGTCAGCGAAATCAAGAATGAGCGGGTCGAGCAGGTCAGCGACGTCCTTGAAGAGGGCCAGGACGTGAAGGTCAAGGTCCTCGCCATCGACGACCGCGGCAAGGTGCGCCTGTCCATGCGCGTCGTCGATCAGGACACTGGCGAAGAGCTGGAGGACACCCGTCCTCCCCGCGAAGAGAAGCCGCGCGGCGGTGGCCGTGGACGTGGTCGTGACAATGACGGCGGCAATGAGCGTGGCGGTGATCGTGGCGGCCGGGGTCGCGGCAATGATCGCGGTGGAAACCGTGGCGGTGGCCGTGGTCGTGGTCGCAGCCGGGACAGTGATGATGCGGACAAGGGCGGTGACGATGCCGGCCTGCCCGACTTCATTTCCGGCGACGACGACTGAGGCGAAACGCATTTGCGAAGACAGCGGAAGGGGAGGCCTTACGGTCTCCCCTTTTCCTTTGCGGCGGAACCGGCAACCCGCCCCTTGTCCATTGCCGACAGGCTATGGCAAGGCTCAACCGACTTTTGGGGGTATCAATTCAATGGGTGAGGTGAGCACGTTGTTTACCGACACGAAACGCGCGGTCGGCAATATGCTGCACGCACGCATGTGGCAGCCGGGACATTTCCAGTTCTACACGGCCCAGGTCGCCGATCGCGGTCGCAACGCCGCCCGTGGGTATAGCGACGAGGATCATCTGCGCGCGGCGGCCACATGGCTGCGCGCGGCGCAGGACAGTCAGCCCGATGGCGGTTTTTCCGGGCGCTACAAACTGCACGCGGGATGGACGTCATCCTATCCCGAAACCACGGGCTATCTGGTGCCGACCTGCCTTGACCTGGCGAAGCGCCTGGACGATCCCGACTGGGAGGCGCGGGCCGCGCGGGCGATTGACTTCCTGTTGCCGCTGCAACTGGAAAACGGCGCATTCCCGGGCGGTGAGGTTGCGGAGAATACCGCGGAACCCTCACCCTTCAACACTGGCCAGATTTTGAACGGCCTCAACATCTGGGCGCGCGATAAGCGGGATACCAGAGTCGAGGCCGCCGCCGCCCGCGCCGCTGCCTGGCTGATCTCCGTACAGGACGATGATGGCGCCTTTCGCCAGCATTTCTACGCCAACCAGCCGTCGGCCTATTCCAGCCATCTCAGCTGCTGGCTGGCGGAATATGGCGTCCTGTTCGATGACACCGCCGCGCGAAAGGCGGCGGAACGGCATCTGGACTGGGTGTTGCCGCTGCAGGACGAGCGCACCGGCTTTTTCGCGCGCTCGGGATTTTTCGACCGCGATCACGAGGGCGGGACGGCGGCGACACATACCATCGCCTATACAATCTGGGGTGTCCTACTCATGGGACTGCTGCTGGAGCGGGAAGACGCCGTCGATGCCGCCGAGCGCGCCGCCGCGAAAATCATGGGACGACTGGAGATCCTGAAATTCCTGCCCGGACGGCTGAACAGCGAATGGCGCATCGACGAGCGGGCGCAATGCCTGACGGGCAACGCGCAGATGGCCTTGATCTGGCTGCGCCTGTTCGACGAGCGCGGCGATGTGCGCTTCGTCAACGCCGCCCTGCGCGCCATCGATCTGATCAAGCGCGCGCAGCCGATGGACAATCCAAATGCGGGAATCCAGGGCGGCGTCGCGGGGTCGGACCCGGTCTGGGGCACATATCTGTTTCACGCGCTCCCCAACTGGGCGGCGAAATTCTATATCGACGCATTGCTGCACAAAGAGCGCGTCATTGCGAGGATGAAGGCGGCCTGAGCCATGCGCATATTCCTTCTCAGCCACGACCGCGCCCGCCGGGGCACGACCGTCGCACGTGTGTTGAAGACCCGCGACATCGTACCGGACGGCTTTGTGTTCGAGGCGTACCGACCGAAGCCGCTGCGCCGCCGCATCGAAAACCGGCTGGCTGATGGCGGCATTCCCGTCCTCGCGCCGAAAACGCCCGCGGTGGGCGGCGCTGACCGAGGCGAAGGCGGTCCTGATGTGCCTGTCGCGGCCGATCACGCCGCCAGTGCGGACATCCCGGTAATCAATGTCGCCGACCTGACGTCGGAGGCCAGCCTGGAAACGCTACGTGCGCTGAAGCCGGATATCTTCATCCATGCGGGCGCGGGCATATTGCGCGCGCCGCTCCTTGCCATTCCGCGCCTCGGTACGATCAATGCGCATATGGGGATACTGCCGCGTTACCGCGGCATGAACGTCGCGGAATGGAGCCGGATGGAGGGCAGGCAGACGGGCTGCACGGTGCATCTTCTCGACCCCGGCATCGATACGGGCGACATTCTAATAACGCGCAATATTGATACGTCGGATTGCGCGTCGGTCGCTATGCTGAGGGCGCGCATGGACAAGGCCCAGCTGGACCTGTTGGCCGAAGTCATGGCCGACATCGTCCGGACCGGAGAGCTGCCGCCGCGCCAGCCGCAGACCGATGCCGGGGGGCGGCAATATTTCGCAATGCATTCCGACCTGAAGGCGGTATTGGAAACACGGCTTTCCAGGACGGCAATGCGGGCGGATGTGTGACTGAGGACGGATTTTTCGGCTTCGGCCCCTATCATGTCCTGCTCGCGGGTTGCGGCCTTGCGATCATCGTCGCCTACTGGTTGCCGCGTTTCGTATCGGGCCGGGAACCTGCCGCCTCCGGCCTTTTGATCCTCGGCGGCCTGATGGGTTTCGGATTCCTGCCCGGAATGCCCGAGGCGTTCAGCCCGGTCGAGCGGCCCGTTCTGTGGGAGATCGCCAGCGAGTTCGCCGTCATCGTCGCCTTGTTCGGAACCGGGCTGCGCATCGACAGGCTGGCGGATTTCCGCGTCTGGCGACCCGCGACCGGCCTCCTGCTGGTGGGTATGCCGCTCTGCCTGATCGCCGTGACATGGCTGGGCCTCATGGCCGGCTTCGGGCTCGCTGCCGCGATCCTGCTGGCGGCGGTGCTGGCACCGACCGACCCGGTTCTGGCCGCTGATGTGCAGGTCGGGCCGCCGCTGGAGGGCGGCGAGCATCCGGTGCGGTTCGCGCTCACCAGCGAGGCCGGCCTCAACGACGGCCTCGCTTTTCCCTTCGTCTATCTGGCGATCCTGCTCGCGGCGGACCAGTTCTCGCTGGCGGAATGGACCGGCGTTTATGTCGCCTACAAGATTATCGTCGGCGCGGTAATGGGCGCGGGCGCGGGCTGGCTGCTGGGTAAGGTCATGTTCGCCATGCCGCGTAGCAATGCGCTGTCCGAAACGGGTTCCGGAGTCGTCGCCTTCGCGGGCGTATTGTTCACCTATGGCGTCTGCGAGCTGGCGGAAGGTTATGGCTTCATCGCAGCCTTCGTCATGGGGCTGGTGCTGCGGCGGTCGGAATCGGAGCATGAGTTTCACCGCAAGCTGCACGACTTTTCGGAGTCGCTGGAACATGCCGTGACGGCGGTCCTGCTGGTCATGCTGGGCGGCGCGCTGCCAATCCTTTGGCCCTATTTGACCTGGCAGGTCGCGGCCATCGGTCTTGCGCTGATCTTCGTTGTTCGCCCCGCTGCAGGCATGCTGTCGCTCATCGGCAGCGACCTCAACATGAAACAGCGCGGCGTTGTGGCATCTTACGGCGTGCGCGGCGTCGGTTCGATCTATTACCTCGCCTATGCGACCACCCAGGCGGATTTCGACGGGGTCAACAGCCTGTGGGCCGCGATCGCCTTCACCATATTCGTCTCCACGATCGTCCACGGCTTCACGGCGGGCAGCGTCGTCTGGGCGGCGACGCATAACGAAAATGCCGAGTGACATCGAAATAAAGGACCGGCTTCCGGTGTGGTGCGCGATGTCGGAGTTGTTTCGCGATACCGAGCTGCATCCGTTCGAGTGGGATGGGATTGCGCGCGACATGGCGGCGTCTCCCTTTAATCTGGAGGAACTGTCAGCCATCTTCGAAACCGGAGTCTTTCCCGCATTCGCGTTTAATCTGATGGACGTGGCGGGGAACGGGACCGGCTGGACACCGGACGATGTGCGCGACATCATGCTGGCTTCGCCGGGCCGTCCCCGCTGGCGCGCGACATTTAGCGACGCCGTCAAACGAAAGCTCGTGGGCAGTGTGTTCAAGAACGGGACGTCGGTTGCGGCGCTCATAGCGGAACACCGGTCTCAAACGCCGTTCAGATAAATGTCGGTGATGCCGCAGAAGTTGCTGACCATGTGAGCAGTGATGGCGGGAAGCAGCTTTCGACCGCAAATTACGTACACAAGCCCGAAGGCGAGTCCGGCGATGCCGGTCAGGATGGCCCCGGCCGCGCTCTGGTACCAGTGGCCATAGCCAAAAACAGCGGCGGTCAGGACGACAAGCGGAAGGGCGCTCCGCTTTCCAAACAGTTTGCAGCCCCAGCCGATGAAAAATCCGCGAAACGTCACCTCCTCCACGATGCCGCCGAACAGCAGCCCGACGATCAGGAGTGTCATATACTCCCCGGCATCCCCCTCGACAGCGGCGAACTGGGAGAGGTCGAGCGTGCTGCCGGTCATTCTCTCGGCAAGCGGCAGGACCAGCGGATCGAGCACAAAGAAGATTGCCAGCCCCACAGCCGCGCCGATCGCGAGCGACACCGCCCATCCGCGATGGACCAGCGCGAAGGTCGGCGCACGTGACCCCTGAACGAAGATCAGCGCCAGGGCGGTGAGACCGAGCCAGAGCGGCGCGGTCGCATCGCTGATCCAGATGAGCGGTAGCAGCGGTGCGAGCCAGACCAGCTTGTGCCACCACCTATAGTCATGTCGGTCGATCAGCTTCAGGACAATTTCCCCCTGTTTACCTTACCAGATCTTCACGCGCTGATCGGGTGACAGGAACAGTTCCGCGTCCGCACCGGGTGTGTAGGCGGCGTACCAGGGGTCGAGGTTGCGGACGACCCAGACGCGCTGGATGGACGGGCTGTGCGGGTCGGTGACGAGCCGCTGGCGGAGGTTCTCCTCGCGGTAATTGCGCCGCCAGACCTGCGCCCAGCCGAGGTAGAAACGCTGGTCGCCGGTCAGTCCCTCCAGCACCGGAGCTTCCTCGCCATTCAGCGACATGCGATAGGCGTCATGCGCCATGGTGAGACCGGCGAGATCGGCGATATTCTCGCCGAGCGTCAGGCCGCCCTTCACGTTCATGCCGGGGAAGATCTCGTAAGCGTCATATTGATCGACAAGCTGCGCGGTCAACGCATCGAAGCGTTCCACATCGCCCGGCGTCCACCACTCGCTGAGCGCGCCGTTCATATCGTATTTGCGGCCCTGATCGTCGAAATGATGGCTGATTTCATGGCCGATCACCGCGCCGATTCCGCCATAGTTGATTGCCGGGTCGGCGTCGGGATCGAAGAAGGGCGGCTGCAGGATGGACGCCGGGAAGACAATCTCGTTCATGACGGGGTTCGCATAGGCGTTGACCGTCATCGGCGTCATGAACCATTCGCTGCGGTCGATGGGGCCGCCGAGCTTGTTCAGATTGCGCTGATGTTCAAACTCGGCACCGCGCATGGCATTGCCGAGGAGGTCGCCGGATTCGATTTCGAGCGCGCTGTAATCGCGCCATTCATCCGGATAGCCGATCTTCGGCGTGAAGGCCGCGAGTTTCTGGCGCGCCTTCACCTTGGTTTCCGGCGCCATCCAGTCGAGGCCCTGCAAACGGCGGTCCATCGCGGCGATGACATTCTGCACGAGCGCGTCGGCCTGCGCCTTGGTTTCCGGCGGGAAGTGGCGGGCGACATAGGTCTTGCCGACCTCCTCACCCAGGATGCTCGTGACGAAATCGACGCCGCGTTTCCAGCGGGGCTGGTTTTCCGGTGTGCCGGAGAGAACCGTGCCGTAAAATCCGAAATTCTCGTCCACGAAGCGGGCGGGCAGATAGTCGGCATAGCTGGAGAGCGTGCGGAAATTGAGTGCGTCCTTTAGGACGGCAAGCGGCGTGTCGGCGACGATCTTCGCGATACCCTCGACCGCGCTGGGCTGCGCGACGATCAGACTGTCGACGTCGATGCCGGACCCGGCGAAATAGTCGCTGACGGAGAAGCCGGGCGTCGCGGCGTCGAGAGCGGCAAGGGTGCGCTTGTTGTAGGTTTTGTCGGCGTCGCGGCTTTCGGTGCGGGTCCAGTGGACGTTGGCGATTTTCGTCTCATAACCCACGATGGCGGCGGCGCGGGCGGCGGCATCCTCCTCGCCCGCCAGCTCCATCATCCGCGCGATATGCAGCGCGTACTTCGCGCGGATATCGACGAATTTCTCGTCATCCGAGAGGTAATAGTCGCGGTCGGGCAGGCCGAGGCCGGACTGCACCATGTTGAGCGCGTAGACATTGGGGTCTTTCTCGTCCTGATTGACATAAACCCCGACCGGGCCGCCGACGCCGTAGCGGTCCGCTTCGCCAACGGCGCGGGCATAGTCGGCCTTCGTGACAATCGCGGACACGCGGTCCAGCCAAGGCTGCAGCGGTGTGAGACCGGCGGCGTTTACTGCGCCTTCATTTAGGAAGCTGGCATAGGCGCGGCCGATCTTGGAACTGGAGTCGGCCCTCGCCTCGTCGAGGATTTCGCGGGTGCGTGCCTTGGAGATTTCGTCGAGCCGGGTGAACATGCCGTAATTGGACTTGTCGGCCGGAATTTCCGTCGTCGCGGCCCAGGTGCCGTTGGCATATTCGTAAAAGTCATCGCCGGGATTGGCGCTGCGGTCCATACCCGCCATGTCGAAGCCGAAGGTGCCGAGTTCCGGTGCGGCTGACGCCTGTTCCGGTGCGGTCGTGCCCTCCGCCATGGTGCCGGTGCCCGTGCCGGGCACGGTGGCGGCGCAAGACACGAGCAGCGTGGCTGCGAGCAGGGCGGGGATCAGGCGGGTCATGGACGGCTCCTATGGAAATCGAATGCGAATGGTTACGCAATATAGTTACGCACGAATCGCCGGAAGTGCCAGCGCGGATGCGCATCACGAGTGGTCGCCGGGGTGACGGCGGGATCACATACGGTTCACCGGGTCACGCGGATTTTCCTTTCCCGAACCGGGTCACACGGGGGCCGCCCCGAGAGGAAAGCGGCCATGTGCGACGCGAACCCTGGTCACAGACGGGTCACAGACGGGTCACAGACGGGCCACACCGGGTTCACCGGGTCACGCGGATTTCCGCTGACGCACAACCTGGGTCACGGGAGACCGTCCAGCGGGCACAAGGGCCGGTGCGGGCCGGACGATGGCCGCGCCGCATGTCTCGCACCGGTGCGCGGACGATGCCGCGGGCCATGCGCGCTGCGGAAACACCGACATGACGCTGATCCGCTCTTCGGCCTCCCGCGTTTCCCGGTACGTGGCGCGCGCCTCCGCCCAGCCG
>JBARZR010000274.1:0-14956 GCA_049650205.1 Pacificimonas sp.
GCGATGCCTTTGGTGGAGTGGAGGTTTTCAATGCAGGCGTTCCGGTCAATATCCGGGGCAACGATCTTCCCCAGTGGCCCGAGTTCAAGTTTTCCGCAGGTGTTCAATATGGCATCGAAATGGGAGGGGATTTCACACTGACGCCGCGCGCCGACCTCGCTTATACCGGAGACAGTTTCGGTAATATCTTCAACGGTGAGATCAACGAGTTCGATGGTTTTGTGCAGGTCAATGCGCAGCTGACCCTGGAGGCTGCGGACAAGCGGTTCTTCGTAAAGGGGTTCATCCAGAATATCTTCGACGACGATTCGATCACCGGCCTTTACGTCACCGATCAGTCTTCGGGACTGTTCACCAATATCTTCACGCTGGAGCCACGCCGCTACGGCATTGCCGCCGGTTTCCGTTTCTAGAAAAATCCTGAAATGAACGTGTGCGGGGGGCTTCGGTCCCCCGTTTTCGTTTCCCGGCAATTCAGGCTATGTGCAGCCGGCATCTCTAAAGCCTATGATGGCACCACTAACTTCTCACAGGATCGCAAACAAATGAAACTTGCCGTCATCATCACTCCCGGTGTTATCGCTTTCGGCATCTTCGCTTTGCCCGGCGGTGTCGCTGCACAGGATGCCGAACCGGACCTGAAGGTCGCGGCACAGGCCGAAGCGCAGGCCGCAGAAGCAGCAGCCGCCGCGCCCGTGGTCGTAAATGTCCAGCCGCCGGCGGAGATCGCCTCGGATCCGGAAAACATCCTCAATCTCGACCTTTCCACTGGCGGCCGCGTCAGCATCCTGATGCGCCCGGACATCGCACCCGCCCATGTCGAACGCTATCGCACATTGGCGAAACAGGGCTTTTACGATGGCATCGTTTTTCACCGTGTCATTCCGGGTTTCATGGCACAGACAGGCGATCCGACAGGTACCGGCCAAGGCGGCAGTGACCTGCCAGACTTAAAGGCCGAGTTCACCCGCCTGCCGCATTTGCGTGGCACGGTGTCCGCCGCCCGCACGAACGAGCCGGATACGGCCAACAGCCAGTTCTTCATCGTTTTTCAGCCGCGCTCGTCGCTTGATGAAAACTACACCGCCTTCGGACGCGTCATCGCTGGAATGCAATATGCACAGGCCATCGCCGTCGGGGAGCCGCCGCAAAATCCGTCTCGCATCATCCGCGCCAGCATTGGCAACGACGCGCCGCCGCCCTCTGCCGCCGAACTAAGCGCTGCCACGGCGAATGATGGGACCAGCGACCTGGACGCCTTGCAATCCCAGCTGCCGCCCGGCGTCACAGATACCCCTGAACGCGCGAATCTGGTCGATGAAGATGGCGCGGAGCGCATCGCCGAGGAACTTGCGGGGGAAACGCCTGTCGAGCATGCCGACACGGACAGCCTCGTCGATACACCGGAACTCTGACACGGCCTTCCCATGCGCGTCGACGCTTTCGAATTTGAGTTGCCCGAAGCGCGCATTGCACTGCGTCCCGCCGTGCCCCGCGACGCGGCCCGGCTGCTCGCCGTCCGCCAGGATCGTCTGACAGACGGCGGCGTCACCGACCTCCCCTCCCTGTTGCAACCCGGCGATGTTCTGGTTTTCAACGATACACGCGTCATTCCCGCGCAGCTCAGCGGACGACGTGGTGAAGCCATTGTCGGCGTTACCCTGCACAAACGCGAAAGCCAGACCGAATGGCGCGCCTTTGTCCGCAACAGCCGGCGCCTGAAACCGGGCGATCATGTCGATTTCGGCGCCGGACTTTCCGCAACCGTTGTCGACAAGGCAGCTGGCGGCGACGTCGGCTTCCGCTTTTCCGCGAACCAGCCGATAGAAGCCGCCATCGCCGCGGCAGGCGTCATGCCGCTACCGCCCTATATTGCCGGAAAGCGCCCGACCGATGCGCGCGATGCCGAGGATTACCAGACCATGTTCGCCGAAAAGGACGGTGCGGTCGCCGCCCCGACGGCGTCACTGCACTTCACACCGGAGCTGATGGCGGCCCTCGCGGCGCGCGGGATCGCCAGCGAGACGCTCACCCTGCACGTCGGCGCGGGCACCTTCCTGCCCATGAAAGTCGATGAAACAGATGACCATGTCATGCACAGCGAATGGGGTGAGATCAGCCCGGCGGCGGCGACCCGCCTGAATGCGGCGCGCGCGGAAGGACGCCGTATCATTCCTGTCGGCACGACCAGCCTGCGCCTGCTGGAAAGCGCCGCAACCGAGGACCGCCGTATACAGGCTTTTTCGGGCGATACGGACATCTTCATCACGCCCGGTTACCGCTTCCGCGCCGCCGATGCGCTCATGACCAATTTCCATCTACCGAAGTCAACGCTGTTCATGCTGGTCAGTGCCATGATGGGTCTGGACCGGATGCAGTCCGCTTATACCCACGCCATTGCGCAGGACTACCGCTTCTACAGCTATGGCGACGCCTGTCTGTTGCTGCCCGATTGAGCCCGCGTATAATCTACACAAAAAAGGGTTGCCGGTGCAGAAACCGACAACCCTTTATACCCAAAAGAGCGATCCTAGCTGCGAGTGCGGCGCGCGCCCAGGGCAAGCAGGCCGAGACCGAGGAGGCCGAGCGCACCCGGAGCCGGCACATCGACCGCATCGAAAACCAGCTCGCCAACGTCGAAACCGTCGCTGGTACGGTTATCATAAGTGCTGGCGAAGTAACCGAAAGTACGGTCGGTGATCGTCAGGCTATCGAACGATAGGCCATTGAGGTCAAAATTGAAGGAATAGCTGCCCGACCCCAGCGTGCGCGTAACGGAAACGCCGCCACTTGCGCTGCGGACCGCATCGCCGAATGTGGCAACTTCGATGAACTCGATGCCGTCAGGACCGGAAAATTCGAATCGCGCCGCTTCCGGGAAATTCGGATTTGGCGCGCCGCCGGTGATCTCAAGCGCGAAAAGCTCGTTATCGAAGACCATTGGGGACACATCGAAGCTCAGCGTTCCACCGAGGCCGAGCGAATAGAAACCGGCAACACCCTCGTCGATGGACAGGATGTTGGACCGGCTGGCAGCGACCGCCGTGCAGTTGTCGGCCATCATGGTCGCCGTGTCATATTCACAGCTCTGGCCCTGCGCGCTGTTCGCTGCGTCCAGAAATGGCGTGACGGGCGCGGCATGAGCAGCGGTCGAGACCAGTGTGGCGGCAACTGCGGTAAAGACGACGGATTTCATACTCATACTTCCTGCTGGCTTTCAATATTCGTTGCGGTCCCATAAGCAATTCCAGTGCCACATCTCATATCGTCTTGATAATCCGATGGTTACGGAAAATGCCACTTCTTCAACAATCGAAAATGTAAAATCTGCCGACAGTTCCGGGCTTAACCCCGGTACAATCGGACGATATGACGCGGGCCATGTCTTCCCGTTTCGATTTCAAAATCCACGCCACGGACGATGCCGCTCGTGCAGGCATGATTTCGATGAAACGCGGCAACATCCGCACACCGGCCTTCATGCCCGTTGGCACGGCGGCGACCGTGAAAGCGATGAAGCCGGAGACCGTGCGCGACACTGGCGCGGACATCATATTGGGCAATACCTATCATCTGATGCTGCGTCCGGGTGACGAGCGTATCGCGCGGTTGGGCGGTTTGCACCGATTCATGAAATGGGACCGTCCGGTCCTGACCGACTCGGGCGGTTTTCAGGTGATGAGCCTGGCAGAGCTGGCGAAAACCACGGAAGAGGGCACCGCCTTCAAATCGCATCTCGACGGCTCGAAGTACATGCTGAGCCCGGAACGCAGCATGGAAATCCAGCGCAATCTGGGCAGCGACATCGTCATGGCCTTTGATGAATGCACGAAATGGCCAGTGACGGAGGCAGAGGCGGCGCGGTCGATGCAGCTGTCGATGCGCTGGGCGAAACGCAGCCGGGACGGATTCGACAGCGGTCGGGATCACGCCAGCCGAGCGGCCCTGTTCGGCATCCAGCAGGGATCGATGTTCTCCGACCTGCGCCGGGAAAGCTCCGCCATGCTGCAAGAGATCGGTTTCGATGGCTACGCGGTGGGCGGACTTGCGGTTGGCGAGGGCCAGGAACAGATGTTCTCCGTTCTTGACTACGCCCCTTCCCTGCTTCCCGAGGACCGGCCGCGCTATCTTATGGGCGTCGGAAAACCTGACGATATCGTCGGCGCGGTGCTGCGCGGTATCGACATGTTCGACTGCGTCCTTCCGACCCGTTCCGGTCGCACGGGGCAGGCCTTTACACATGACGGGCCGATCAACATCCGCAATGCGAAGTTCGGCGAAGATGAAGATCCGCTCGACACGGATTGCGGCTGTCACGTCTGCCGGACACACAGCCGCGCCTATCTGCACCACCTGATCCGGTCAGGCGAAATCCTCGGCGCGATGCTGATGACGGAGCATAACCTCTCCTTCTACCAACAGTTGATGACCTCCCTCAGAAGCGCGATCAGCGAGGGCCGTCTGGCTGGCTTTTCCAGCGCGTTTGTCGCTCGTTACCGCCGCCAGTAAAGCGCTTGCCGCGCGATGTCTTTCACGGCAATTGTTGTTACGATCAGGTAAGGACACCATCCGTGCGCGCGTTTCTCCTCATCTTTTTGTGTGTACTGACTGGCCCCGCTCTGGCGACCGAGCAGCTGCAATTCGAGCCCGCACCGGACTGGCTCAGGTCTATCGAGGCTCCGGTCGAAGCGACCTCGGCTACAAGGGGACAGGCGCTCGCGATCCGGCTGATCGATAGCCAGTTCCGCATTGACGAGGATGGCGCACTCGCGGTTTTTCAGCATACTGCCATTCAGGTAAACGACGCATCCGCGCTCCAAAGCGCGGGCACAGTCGCCGTCAGCTGGCAGCCCCTGCTGCAGGAGGCGCGGGTTCATAGCGTCGAAATCCATCGCGGCAGCGACGCTATCGATGTCCTTACGGGCGGGGCGGCGTTCGAAACGCTGCAGCGCGAAACGCAACTGGAACAGGGTTTTATCAGCGGCGAGCTGACTGCGGTTCTCGCCATTCCCGGACTTCGCGTGGGCGACAGGGTCGAGGTCAGAAGCAGCCTCGTCAGCCGCGACCCGGCATTACAGGAACATATGGAATTGCTGGCCGCGCTCCCCGTCGGCCTGCTTGCCGACCGCATACATATGCAGCTTTCCTGGCCGCATGGGCAGGCCCGCAATCTCACAATGGGCAGGGAATGGAGCGCGGCGGAACGTGTGCGGGATGGCGATCGGGACATTCTCACTCTCGATATCGCGGGCGCGAACCTGCCGATGCTGCCGCCCGACGCACCGGCACGTTTCGCACGCGAGTTCATGGCCACGGTCTCCGATCATAATGGCTGGTCCGGCGTCTCCCGCCTGTTCGCCCCCAGCTATGACAGGGCCGCAACCATAGCTGCGGGCGGCAGCCTTTCCGCATTGGCGGCACGCATCGCCACCGAGAATGACAGTCCGGAAGCGCGGGCGGAAGCCGCGCTCAAGCTGGTCCAGCGCGATGTGCGCTATCTCTTCCGCAATTACGATCTGGGTGGCATGACACCGCGCACGGCGGAGCAGGTGTGGGATGATCGTCAGGGCGACTGCAAGGGAAAATCCGTCCTGCTTGTCGCTCTCCTTCGTGAACTTGGCATCGACGCCGAGCCGGCTTTGGTGCGCGCCGTGCAGAGCGGCCTTCTTGACCAGACCATTCCCGCCGCCATGTGGTTCGACCATGTTATCGTCAGGGCACGGATTGATGGCAGGATATACTGGCTCGACGGCACAGGTATTGGCGATGGTCTGGAATCCGGCCTGACACCGCCGCGCTACCGGCACGCGCTTCCGCTGACTGCGAAGGGTAGTGACCTGATATCTCTGCCGAATGCTGCCCCCGCCAAACCTGCCAATGTGACCAGCGTGGACATCGACATGAGTGCCGGTCTCGATAGCCACGCGGCGGTTACGGGGTCGCTAAGCTATGATGACGACTATGCACTTGGTCTTGATCTCGCGCTGCGTCAGGCTGGCGAGGCGCGGCGAGAGGACGTGCTGACGCAATTCGCGGCTTCCCAGATGGGCTGGATCGAGATCGAGAGTGCAGTATTGGTACAGGACGAAGCGGGCGCAACG
This sequence comes from Pacificimonas sp., assembly GCA_049650205.1. Lineage (GTDB taxonomy): Bacteria > Pseudomonadota > Alphaproteobacteria > Sphingomonadales > Sphingomonadaceae > Pacificimonas. The sequence goes on from JBARZR010000274.1 coordinate 6,102, forward strand.
CGCGGTATCTCCTTTGCGGGAACGGCGGATCTCGACTGGAATCTCGCAGGCCAGACAGGCCGCTACGACGTTCCCTATTCCCGACTGGGCAGAGACTTTGCGACGAAACGTCAGGTCACGGGTATCTATGCGGACGTCCCCACCCAGAGCCAGGCCGAATTTGTCGAAAGCAGCGTGAAACTGCGACTGCCAGCCGGTGACGGTCGCTTCACGCTTGATGGAAAGACTGGCATCGACCGAACGATCGGCCCGGCTCGCTATCGCCGGAAGGCCGAACTCTCGGACAACGTTCTGACATTGACCAGCTCGACCATCGTCACCCCCATGGAACTGGCGCTTGCCGATGCGAAAGCCGCGGATGAGGACACGGACGACCTCTGGGATGAACGACTATATATTCGCGTCGCCGAGCGGAAAGTTGCCGCTGCGGACCTGGCCGGTGGAACCGAAGAAAGCGATCCAGCCGGGCTTGCGACCGCGCTTCTCGCGGGAGACCCGGTCGAATGGACGAAAGCCGATTATCGTTTCCGGTTCGAGAAGGATCAGGCAGCGGACGTCCTCGCAAAACTCGACGCGCTCGACGACAGCGCCGCATCGACCGAAGCCGCGCTTTCCATGCGAACCGTCGCTCTGTCCCTGCTAGACCGCGCGGACGAGGCCAGCCGCGCGAATGAACGCCTGCTTGCCCGTCATCCAACATCCTATGACGGTCTGGGTTACCGCTACAGTCTCCTTCTGGGTCAGCGGCGTTTTCAGGACGCGGAAATCGTCATGGATCGCATGATCCTAAGCTTTCCAGCCGCGGACAATGTCTATGCCTGGAGAGCCAGGTCACGCGCCGCGCAAGCGAATTACGAAGGCGCCGCGAGCGATCTCGCGATTCATCTTGAGCGGCAGCCGGATGACATATCCGCCCGTATATTCGAAACCGAAATGCTGACCCGTCTGAAAAGGTCGGAAGCCGCGCTCAGCAAGGTCGAAGGCTGGCTCGCTGACCATCCGAACGACACAGCCGCTCTTGGCTTGAAAGCGAAAATCCTCATTAACATGGACCGCAAGGACGACGCGCGGACACTCGCGCGCGATCTGGTGAGCGAGGAGCTTGGTAACGGTGCCATGCTCATCCTGCATTACGATCTGTGGGAAACTTTTCGAGAGCGCCGCGACGCCCTGTTCGCATTGCTGGACACCAATCCTGCAAATCTGCTTTCGCTCGTGGACAAGCTCGATGCTGTCCTCTCCGATCCCGACGCGCGCATTGCCTATTTCCGGAAAGTCGATGAACTGGACACTGCGGCACGTGCAAGTCCTGGTAGTGAAATCGGACCGGCTTCGACATGGTGGTATCCATTTCTGCGCGCGGCGGCGGGCGACCGGAAACAGGCTGACGCGCTTCTGGACGGTGACCTTACCGAGGATCAGCGCAATTGGGCGGGAACATTGTGGAATAACTTATGCTGGGCCCGCGCCACGGCGGGTACAGGTCTGGACGAAGCGCGCAGCGACTGCATGCGCGCGCTGGCGATCAACCGTTATCCGGCCTATCTCGACAGCCTCGCGCTGGTCGATTTGCAGGCTGGTAACGCGAAGGCCGCGCTGGCGCTTTATGACGAGGCGCTCGCTGGCGGCGATTTCGCCAGCGCGCGCTATGGTCGCGGGCTGGCGCTCCATACGCTCGGACGAACGGATGAGGCCGCCGCCGACTTTCAAAACGCGGAGGCGGCCTATCCCGGCACGGCGGAAAGCTACTGGAAATACGGGATTGTTCCCGACGAATTGATGCCTGAAACCGATACGAAAGAGGATTAAACCATGGCCCTGATCGAGATCGAGAAGCATGGCACCGGCTATGCCGTCGTCACCATGAACCGCGCGGAGGCCATGAACGCCCTTTCGACCGGATTACGGCATGAACTGGCCAGGGCCGTCGATGCTCTGGAGACAGATCCCGATATCCGCGTCCTGATCCTGACCGGTGCCGGTGACCGGGCATTCACTGCCGGTCTCGACCTGAAGGAACTGGGATCGGGCGCGGCAAGGGTCGGCGATGCCGTCGACAGCATCGACCCGGTCACTACGCTCGGCAGTTTTTCCGGTCCCATCATCGGCGCGATCAACGGGGTTGCCATTACGGGCGGCTTCGAAGTCGCCCTTGCCTGCGATGTGCTAATCGCGTCCGAAAACGCCCGCTTTGCCGATACCCATGCACGCGTCGGTATTTCTCCGGGTTGGGGCCTTAGCCAGAAACTCAGCCGCATGATCGGCATCTCCCGTGCGAAGGAACTGTCGCTGACCGGCAACTTCATCGGTGCGGAACAGGCCGAACGTTGGGGTCTGGTGAACCGAGTCGTTGCGCCCGGCGACCTGCTCCCGACCTGCCGCCAGCTGGCCGAGGACATGCTGAGCGTCGAGCCCGCCATGCTGAAATCCTACCTTGCCACCATCGACGAAGGCTATGCCGCGACTTTTGCGGACGGCCTCGAAATCGAAAGGAAAAATGCTGCTGGCAACAGCGTTGTAAGTCCCGAAGAGATCGAGGCCCGCCGCGCCGCTGTCCAGACACGGGCCCGCACGCAAGGCTAGCGCCCGCGCCTTATCCCGCCATGATCCAGCGCGTCGCCTTGCCCATCGCCCCCGCCGCAGCCCGCGTCGCGCCGCGTTGCCCTGGGAGCGCGCGCAGGCCGTGCATCGCCCGCGCCCAGTCCGGTAACAGGTCCAGGCCCGCCTGCATCGCAACCCTTTGAAACGGAGCCAACTCGGGACGTGGCGCGGACTGGCTCCTCAAGGCGGCTGATGTCTCTTTCGTACGCGCATCATAACGCAACTGCGGGCGCGCCTGCCGCATATAGGCCTCTATCCCTGCCCTTGTGACGGGCATGCCCGGAGCCCCCAGCTTCTCGGCAATGACCGCCATATCGGCGAAATAGCGGTTCTGCGCCACGCGGGGCATGTAAGGGTTCAAATAGCGCAGATGCGCGGCGAGGAAACTCCAGCTTTCCGTCACATGCACCCAGCCCAGCAATTCCGGCTCGGTCGCCGCGTAAGGCGTGCCGTCGGGAAGCGTGCCCGACACCTTGCCATGAATGGCATTGATACGTGCGCACAAACGGCCGGCATCGGCGGAACTGCCATAGGTCGTCACGGCGACGAAGCGTGCGGTCCGGCGCAAACGACCCGCCATGTCCTCGCGAAAATCGCTATGATCCCAGACCCCTGCCAACGCACGCGGATGCAGCATCTGCAGGAACAGGCTGCAAATGCCGCCAATCATCATGGATGTCAGATCGGTATGAACGGCACGGGTGGGCGAGGAAGCCGGAAATAATCCCTCTTCAGGTGCGGCGGGAAACTGATCCTCCGTGACATGCTCGCCGTCCTGCGTGGCGAACAGCTTGCGAATTGGTGCGGCCATGGCGCGAGACAGAATGGCGGAGGGACGGGAGCGAGGCATGGTACCGCCCGTCTAGCACGCATTTCCAGCTTGCCGCCTGCGCGGATGCGCGCAGCGCTTCCTTCACGATCCATGGCTAATCCGGATTTAGCTTCAGACACTTTCTATATTCCTCACACGTCAAATTGTTCGGTTTTCAGCCGTTTGCCTTTGTCATTCTATTGGCCTAGCCTTCTCTGGAGGAGATGCCTGACAGGGGGCGGACCAGCGTCGAAAGACGGATGTTCGAGCTGCCGGGCCGGAGGATGGCTAATGGCAGGCTGTGAAATCGCGTCTGGAATCGTATCGGCGTGAGCATGATGTCCAATATCCTGGTCCGCAATTATCCGGAGCGGCCCCCGGTGCAGCGGCTGGCGCTACTGGCAACGCGCTTTCTCATATTCTACTTGATTTTTCTGATTGCCGGATCGCTGCTGATATCTCCGCGGGTCGGCGATACAGGCGTATCGGTTTTCTACGCCCCCCTCGCAATCCTCGCATATCTCTTCTTTGTCTCCCAGTCCTGGCGGGCCCGCGCAAAGGCCACTCTGGCCTTTGTAGCCGCGGGGCTCAGCTGGGTTTACATGGATTCACATTCCGTCGTCGGCAGCCTGCCCTACCTCCTGATCGACATCGCAGATGCCGCTACGGTCGCCTGGCTGCTACGGCGTTATGGCACACAGGGGCTGGCCCTTCGCCGACCTTACAGGGTGACGCTGTTCCTTGGCGTGATCTTCATCGTGTCCGCAACATTCGCTTTTGCCGCCGCGATGGTCCCAAGTCTGGATCTGGGCACAGCGGTCATCACGAATAGCAAGGACGTGCCGCTCATCTGGCGGGACTGGCTGTTCGGTGATTTCACGGCTTATGTCAGCATTCTTGCCGCGCTTCTCATAATCGGAAATCAATTCGCTCTGATGGTGAGCCGCCTGATCCGCGCGCGCTGGAAGGAATTCAGCGCCTGTGTCGTTTTCCTTTTGATTGCCGTGCTGTACGACTTTGACGTCATCCAGGCGATTTTTGGCGACGCGGACCGGAATATCGGCGTGTCTGCAACACCCAACACCGCATTGTTGCTGGTCATCGTCCCCGCAATCATGTGGTTGGCCTACAGCTTCCGCCAGCTGGGTGCGGCGACGGGTATTTTCATTCTGTCAATTCCCAGCATTCATTTCGTGGCGCAGGGTTTCGGCCCAATCTGGCTGTCGGATGCGCCGGACCGCGTACTGATCCTGCAGGCCTATGTCTGTTGCACGGCGATCGCCTCGCTCTACATCGCCGCGCTGTCCCATCAGGTAAAACACCGCGAATTCCTGCTCAAACGCGCGCTGTGGTTTGCCCGCAAGCGCGCCCACGACCGCGCCGACTTTCTTGCGACTTTCAGCCATGAACTGCGCACGCCCCTGAACGGTATATTGGGCTTCACCCAAATTATGCTGGCGTCCGAAGGGGGGAAACTCAGTCCGCGCCACCGCGACTTCATCGACATGATCGATCAGTCGTCGAAACAGCTACTCGCCATGATAACCGAAGTGCTGTCACTGCAGCGCATGCGGCAGGATGCGTTCGCGCTCGACGTGGAACTCCTGCGCGCGGTGGATGTCGCGCAAGAGGTTATCGCCATGGTATCGGGCATCGCCGCTCGGGAACAGATTACCGTGGAAAACAATATCCCTGTCAACCTGCAACTCACCGCTAATGAGCGGGGTCTGCGCCTGATGCTGGCCAGCCTTCTTTCCAATGCGCTTCTCTACACCCAGTCGGGAGGACATATTGAGATCTCCGGCGACATGCAGGAGGGGCGTACATGGATAGAGGTCCGCGACAATGGCCCCGGGTTCGATACGGAGCGGATATCAGGCGATACAGGGCGCGCAGATAGCAGTAGCAGATATGGAGACCAAGACGGCCGGCGCAAAGGTTTGGGCCTTCAGGTCGTCGATACCATCTGCACCCTGCACGAGGGACGCATGTCCGTCGAAAGCCGCACCGACGGACCGAGGAGAGGAACAATAGTAAGGCTCAGCTTCCCGCGTTTTTCCGCAGCCCGGGGCGCAAATACCAACACACCTGTCACTCGGGATCCTGCCAATGACCGAATGAAGTTTTTTATATAAATTTGAAATTAATTCTACAAATCAAGTATATAGGCGGACAGCGACAAGGTGTCGTCATACGGCGTAGGGCGGATGGTCCAATCCCATTGGCGACTTCGTGAATATCTCCGCACCATCGTCCGTGATACCGATGCTGTGTTCGAACTGCGCCGACAGCTGTCGGTCGCGGGTCACGGCAGTCCAACCGTCGCCAAGAACCTTGACGCTGTCTTTACCCAGATTGATCATCGGTTCGATGGTGAAGAACATGCCGGGGCGCAGTTCGCAGCCCGTTCCGGGTTTCCCGGCATGGACCACGCTCGGTTCCTCGTGGAAGCGCTGGCCCAGACCATGGCCGCAGAAATCCCGCACGACAGAGCAGCGTTCTCCTTCCGCATAGCTTTGTATCGCATGGCTGATATCGCCGAGATGCGCGCCTGGAGTCGCCGCGGCAATGCCGCGCATCAGGCACTCATAGGTGATATCGACAAGGCGGCTGGCTTTCTTCGACACGTCCCCGACCAGAAACATGCGGCTGGTATCGCCATGCCAGCCATCGACGACCACGGTAATGTCGATATTGACGATATCGCCCTTCGCCAGCTTCTTGGCGGAGGGAATGCCATGGCACACCACATGATTGATGCTGATACAGCTGGAGTGGGAATAGCCGCGATAGAAGATGGTGGCCGGAACCGCGCCCGCCGCCTTCACGAACTCATAGACCCTGTCGTCCAGGTCCCGCGTCACTGCGCCCGGCACCACATGTTCCGTGATCATGTCGAGAGCACTTGCGGCCAATCGTCCTGCCGCGCGCATACCTGCGAACGCCGACGCGCCGTGCAGCTTTATGCCGTCCCCGGCAATGCGGATGTCGTGCGCCTGCACGTCCATGATCGGTCTTCCTTCCTTCGCGGGCGGGCGCTAGACCATGCACCATGCCCGAAAAAAATAAAATCTGGACTGCCGGACTGATTGTTATCGGAGACGAAATCCTCTCCGGCCGGACCCAGGACGCCAACATCGCCTATCTCGCCAAATGGCTGAATGTCGAGGGCATAGACCTCGGCGGCGTGGAAGTCGTCCCTGACGAGATGGAGCGTATTGTCGAGGCCGTCAACCGGGGACGGGCGCGCTTCGACTATCTGTTCACCACGGGCGGCATCGGTCCGACGCATGACGACATTACCGTCGATGCCGTCGCAAAGGCGCTGGACGTCGACGTGGTCGTGCATCCTGAAGCGCTCAGGATCCTTGAGGGATATTATGGTGATCGCATCAATGAAGCACGCCTTCGCATGGCACGCGTACCGCATGGTGCCGAACTGATCCGGAACCCGGTCTCGGGCGCACCGGGTATACATGTAGAAAATATATTCCTGATGGCCGGCGTCCCCAAGATCACGCAGGGTATGCTGGCCGGTATTGCGGGAACACTGGAGGGCGGCCAGCGCGTTCTGGACCGCACCATCGGGGCTTGGGTTGGCGAAACCACCGTCGCCGACACGCTGATCGCAGTTGAAAAGGAGAAACCCGGCGTGCAGATCGGCAGCTACCCCTTCTGGCGCGAGGGACAGGTCGGATCGAACTTCGTCATTCGCGCACGCGCGCAGGATGCTCTGGATAATGCGGCGGAACGATTGATGGCGGCACTGAAGGCTATCAACGTCGAGCCCATCGACGGCGCGATTTAGATTTTAAAGGCAGGCGTTTCCGTGTCGCCATCCTCAGAGATGCGGGGATCCAGAACCATTTACACTCCATAGTTTTGTGCCGGGCTGAATTCCCGCTTCCGCGGGAATGACGACTTCGTTGTCCGTAGGCTTAATCCCCATAACCGTCAGGCTGTAAGTGAACCGGGCTCTCCTTATCTTGAAGGAAGATGAAATCCGAGGGAGCCAGCATCATGCGCGATTACACGAAATTCTACATCAACGGTGAATGGGTAGCCGCGTCTGCCGGTTCCGGTGAGGCCGAGGTCATCAATCCGGCCACCGAGGCTGCCGCTGGCAAGATCGCCATGGGCACTTCCGCCGACGTCGATGCCGCCGTGGCTGCCGCGAAAACCGCGTTCAAAACCTTCTCCCGGACAAGCGTCGACGACCGCGTCGCGCTGCTTGGCGCAATCATGGGCGAATATCAGAAGCGCCAGGACCAAATGGCAAAGGCCATCACCGAGGAAATGGGTGCTCCCGCCTGGCTGAGCTCGACGGCGCAGGCGGCGCTTGGCATGGCGCATTTCAACACCGCGATGGAAGTATTGAAGCATTACAAGTTCAAGGACGAGCGCGGAACGACCGCTATCGTCAAGGAACCGATCGGCGTCTGCGGCTTCATCACGCCGTGGAACTGGCCAGTGAACCAGATGGCCTGCAAGATCGCGCCCGCGCTCGCAACGGGCTGCACGATGGTGCTGAAGCCGTCCGAAATCGCGCCCTTCTCCGCCTATCTGCTTGCGGAAATCCTGCATGCGGCGGGTGTACCGAAGGGTGTGTTCAACCTCGTCAACGGCGATGGCCCCACCGTCGGCAGCGCGATTTCCAAACATCCGGACGTCGACATGGTCAGCTTTACCGGTTCCACCCGTGCCGGCATCGCCGTTGCGCAGGACGCCGCCCCCACCGTGAAGCGCGTGCATCAGGAACTGGGTGGCAAATCGCCCAACATCCTTCTGGATGACGATGGTTTTGCCGACGCCGTAACGCGCGGGATTTCCGGCGTGATGATGAACTCGGGCCAGTCCTGCAATGCGCCCACCCGCATGTTCGTTCCCGCCGCGCGCATGGACGAAGCGAAACAGGTCGCCAAGGCCACCGCGGATGGCTGGGCTCCCGGCGATCCGAACGGCAATGCCAAGATGGGACCGGTCGTTTCGGAGACCCAGTTCGACAAAATCCAGGGTCTGATCCAGAAGGGGATCAACGAGGGTGCGGAACTGGTCACTGGCGGCACGGGCCGTCCTGACGGCCTCGACAAGGGCTATTACGTAAAGCCGACGGTCTTCGCCAACGTTACAAATGACATGACGATAGCCAGAGAAGAAATTTTTGGTCCAGTCGTGTCCATGCTCGGCTATTCGGATCTGGACGAGGCCATCGACCAGGGCAACGACACCGAATACGGACTTGCCGCCTATGTACAGTCGACGGACCTCGACAAGGCCCGCGACGTCGCCAGCCGCCTGCGTGCCGGGCAAGTCAACATCAATGGCGCGGACGTCGATTTCATGGCCCCGTTCGGCGGGTACAAGATGTCCGGTAATGGCCGCGAATGGGGCGACCATGCCTTCGCCGAGTTCCTGGAAACCAAGGCCGTCCTCGGTTACCAAC
>JBARZR010000275.1:0-1867 GCA_049650205.1 Pacificimonas sp.
CCGGGCAGCCAGCGGCGGTGGGTGGCGGGCACATGCCGCGCCTCGGCAAGCGCCGCGTCCGCCGCAGCGAAGGCCTGGTCGGGCGAGACCGCGATGTCCCTACCCTGAGCTGCCCAGCGGCTGAGCAGATGGTCGATCGGTTCCGGCGATTTGCCGAAACTGCGCACCGCGTCGTTCGCTACATTCTCATTGGGGCTTTTCATGCCTCCAGCTCCTCTTGCAGCGACGCCAGCCGCTGTGCCAAATCCGCCCGCGCCCTTGCGAGCAAGCCTTCGATCGCCTTGGGCGTCGTTTCCAGCGCCTCCGCGATCTCGTTCATCGTCGCCCCGTCGCCATAGAACAGCGTGATCGCCGCCCTTTGCCGCGCGGGGAGCTCCATCACCGCCGCATTCACACGCCGGTCGCGCATGAAATCGCCGGTCTGCTCCTCGGGGCTGAGGTCGTCGGACGCGATCCCGACCATTTCGTCGATATCGTCTACCGGCTTCAGCGCCCGTTTCCTGTCGATGCAGCAGTTGACGACGATCCGCCGGAACCAGGTCGTGACCTTTGCCTTTTCCGGGTCGAAGCGCTCCGCCGTCTTCCACAGCTTCACGAGCGCGGTCTGCACCGCGTCCTCCGCCTCGGCCCGGTTTCCCAGCACCTTCATCGCCGTGCCGATCGCAGGCCCGTAAAGCACCTGCGTGAGCGCGCGAAAGGCTCCGTCGTCGCCCTGGGCGACGTCGAGCATGAGCGCGTTCGGCTCGGTTGGTGAAGGTCCCGTCATCACCTGCAACATCGCAGGGGTTACGTTGGTTGTGAAGGGAGTCCCCCGTGGGCAGGATCGGAAGGGCTCGGCTGCGCCTTCGCCACCCTCCCGTGGAAAGCTAATCGCTTTTCACCCCCTCCCTGGGAGGGAGGGGAGCGCGCTTTATATTCCCCTCCCTCAATAGGGAGGGTGCGAGACGCGCCAGCGGCGAGCCGGGAGTGCGCGGCTTCGCTGATGTCGCGCAGGACATGTTCCAAGCTGTCGTACACGGCCGAATTCGCAAACCGGATCACCCGATAGCCAAGCCGATCCAGAAACGCCGTGCGCCGCGCGTCTGCCGCTTCGGTAAACGCATGGCTGTCACCATCCACCTCGACGATCAGCTTCGCGCGGCAGCAGGCGAAGTCGGCGATATAGGGTGCGAACGCGACCTGTTTGGTGAATTTCAAACCGTCCAGCTGTTTCGCGCGGAGGGCGCTCCAGACTTTGATTTCGGCGGGGGTTAGCGTCGCGCGGTTTTCTCTTGCACGTTTCAGGGTTTCCGGCGGGATGCGAGTCTGTTTCGGCATACTGCGGGCTCGCCTTCGACGTCGCCGCCCTCCCCTAGCCCCTCCCTGGAAGGGAGGGGAATCTATCATTGCTCCCCTCCCTCAATAGGGAGGGGGTGAAAAGCGATTAGCTTTTCACGGGAGGGTGCGAGAGCGCGTAGCGCGCGAGCCTGTCCGGACCCTACTCCCGACGCAACTTCTTCTGGTTCACTTCCCAGGTCTGGCCCTTCTTAATGAGCGCGCCGAGGTCCACGACCTTGCCCTTGGACGCTTCGGCGTTCTGGGTGACGACATCCTGTTCGAAACTCGGCGCGGGGTCTTCGTAGAGGACGCCGAGCGCCACCGGCATGTCGGGTGCGCGCATGTCGACGAGCATCTGCGCGAGGATGCAGTTCTTCTCGTCATGGACCAGGACGTCCGCGCCTTCCCAGTCGCCGTCCGCCACATCGACGATTTCAAGGCGCAATGCGTCGCGGTTCAGGCGGATGCCCTTTTCGCCGTTCGCGAACAGCATGGGCTCGCCATGCTGCAGCCAGATCTGGGTGTCCGCCGCCGTCTTGCGCTCGGTGAA
>JBARZR010000276.1:0-9908 GCA_049650205.1 Pacificimonas sp.
GTCATCTTCTTCGGCGGGGTCAGGCGAATGCCGTCATCCTTGCCGGACGCACGGAAGTTGGTCAGCTGCTTCGACTTTAGGGGGTTGACCTCCATGTCCTGCGGCTTGGCATTCTCACCGATTACCATACCCTGGTACAGATCTTCACCCGGCCCGATAAACAATATGCCCCGATCCTCCAGCGTATTCAGCGCATAGGGGACCGCCTTACCCTGCTCCATGGAGATCAGCACGCCGACCTGTCGGCCCGTGATCTTGCCCTTGTAGGGACCATATTTCTCGAACAGGCGGTTCATGATGCCCGTGCCGCGCGTGTCGGACAGGAATTCGCCGTGATAGCCGATCAGGCCGCGTGACGGCGCGCTGAAGGTCAGGCGCGTCTTACCGCCGCCGGATGGGCGCATGTCGGTCATTTCCGCTTTCCGCAACGCCATCTTCTCGACAACCGTGCCGGAAAATTCGTCGTCCACATCGACGACAACGGTTTCATAAGGCTCCTCGCGACCGTCCGGTCCCTCGCGGAAAAGCACGCGCGGACGGCTGATGGCCAATTCGAAGCCTTCGCGACGCATGGTCTCGATCACCACGCCCAGCTGCAGCTCGCCGCGGCCCGCGACCTCAAAGGCGTCCTTCTCGTTCGATTCCGAAATTCGAATGGCGACATTGCCTTCGGCTTCGCGTTCCAGCCGATCGCGGATGACACGGCTTTGCACCTTGTCGCCGTCCTGCCCGGCAAAGGGGCTGCCATTCACGGCGAAGGTCATGCTGAGCGTCGGCGGATCGATCGGCTGTGCATGGATCGGCTCGGTGACTTCCGGGTCGGCGATCGTGTTCGATACGGTCGCGGCGGTCAGACCGGCAATCGCGACGATATCCCCCGCTTTTGCTTCTTCGACAGCAACGCGTTCCAGACCATCGAAGGCGAAGACCTTTGTCGCACGACCAGATTCGACGACCTTGCCATCAACGTCGATGGCACGGATTGGCATACCGGTTTTCAGGACTCCGGATTCTATGCGTCCGGTTAGGATCCGTCCAAGGAAATTGTCGCGGTCCAGCAGCGTCGCGAGCATGGAGAATTTCGCGTCCACGTCCAGACCCGGTTCGGGCACATGATCGGTAATCAGCTTGAACAGCGGCTCAAGTGTGCCCTCGTGAATGTCGGGGCTTTCATTGGCGAACCCGCCGCGGCCCGATGCGAACAGATGCGGGAAGTCCAGCTGCTCGTCCGTGGCGTCAAGCGCCATGAACAGTTCGAATACCTCGTCCAGCACTTCGGCGGGACGCGCGTCGCCGCGGTCAATCTTGTTGACCACAACGATGGGCTTCAGACCCAGCGCCAGCGCCTTGCCGGTGACGAACTTCGTCTGCGGCATCGGCCCCTCGGCGGCGTCGACCAGCAGGATGACACCGTCGACCATGGAGAGAATACGCTCCACTTCCGCGCCAAAATCGGCATGGCCCGGCGTATCGACGATGTTGATGCGATAGTCGTTCCACTCGACGCTGGTGCATTTCGCGAGGATGGTGATCCCGCGTTCCTTCTCCAAATCGCCGGAGTCCATGGCGCGTTCCTCGACGCGCTGGTTTTCGCGAAACGTGCCGGACTGTTTGAACAGTTCGTCAACAAGGGTGGTCTTGCCATGATCGACGTGCGCGATGATGGCCACATTGCGAAGCGCCATGGCTTATCCTGTGTCCTGATAAATGGAAAAATCTGATGTGCCCGTTCCTATAGGCACTTTTGTGCGGCGCAACAAGTCGCGTCCTGTAACGATTCGTCGCCGCTTTCCGAAAGACAGAACAGGTGCATCGGCCAGGTCTCGACTTCGCCCGGCGCACCCGTCCCGCCCGCCGTCTTCCCCCTGTTGAACGGTGGGCGGGGCCTATGAAATGAACGTTACCGCGCGCGAAAGGAACAGTAAGAGTGAGAGCGATGGCCTTGTCACGACCGGCAATATCCCTAAATCCGGCCTTCGGATCGGGGAAGATGCCTGTGGCGCGGACATTGTCAGACTGGGAGGCGGCGTTCGTCGCGGGCCAGGACGGCGACCGTGTGGCCTACCGCGCGTTCCTGGAACATGCCGAGGCGCATCTAAAGCGGTTTTTCGCCCGGAAGGCTCCGCCCGCCGATGCGCTAGACCTGGTTCAGGAGGTGCTGATCGCCGTTCACACCAAGCGTGCGAGCTATGATCCCGCATATCCACTGATGCCGTGGATGAATACGATCGCCAAGTACAAGTGGATCGACTGGCTGAGAAAAACCCGGCGGGTCACTCAGGTCGAGCTGGATGACCAGCATGGCGACCCGACCATATCCGAACAGCCCGTCGCCGGACATGCGGTCGGGCTGCTGCTGGAACAGATTCCTGAAAAACAGGCGACGGCGATCCGTCTTGTCAAACTCGAAGGGCTCACCATCGCGGAGGCCAGTGCGCAAAGCGGCCAGAGCGAGAGCCTGGTCAAAGTCAATATTCATCGCGGCCTGAAGAAGATGTCCGCGTTCGTCATGCAAGAGGAAGACACATTATGAGCAGCGATCTGCTCGACCGGCTGGCCGAAGACGCCAGCCCCGTTCGCCGGGCCAATGCGGCTCTCTTTATCGGCGTGTATGCGGGCGGCTTCGTGCTGTCCCTGCTGCTGGTCATTGTCGGCATGAAGGTAAGGCCAGACCTTGTGCAGGCCGGAAGCTCGCTGATCTTCGCGTTCAAGATACTGGCGCCGGGCATCGTCGCCGCAGCAGGTGCCATTCTGCTGCTGCGCGCAGGACAGCCGGGACGTACGAGCATTGCCAGTGCCGGACAGCTGGCGTTTCTGGGCTGCGCCCTGTTCCTCGTCCCCCTGGTCACCGCATTCATCGCCGCGCCCGCCGCCGAGGCCGATATGATGACGAACACAACATGGATGCGTGACTGCCTGACCGGCATAACCATGGCGACGTTTCCGACTTGGGCGGCCGCCTTGTTCTGGCTGAGAAAAAGCGCGCCGACCCGCCTTGAGCGGGCCAGCTGGATTGCCGGTCTCGCAAGTGCCGCAGCGGGCACAACCGCCTTCGCCCTGCATTGCCCTTATGACAGTTTTGCCTATGTCGGCACATGGTATCTAGCGGCAATCCTCGGCATCGCCGCGCTGACAAGGCTGGTTCTGCCGCGGTTCATCCGCTGGTAGGCATAGCGGAAGATCTCGATTAAATTCCCGCGCGCGCCAAGAGGTCACGGCTGGACGGGTCGAGATCGCCCAGATCCCCATCCGCGATGTCGCGCGCGACATCCTTGCCCAGTTCCACGCCCATCTGGTCGAAGCTGTTGATACCCAGCAGCGCGCCAAAGGTGAAGGTCCGGTGTTCGTAAAAGGCGATCAGCGCGCCCAGCGTGTGCGCGTCCAGCCGGTCCAGCAGCAGGGTCGCCGAAGGAATATCGCCAGGAAAGGTTTTCGCATGGGCCAGAACATCTTCCGCCCCAGCCGCCTTCGCCTCCCCGAAAGTCCGCCCTCGCATCAGCGCCGCCCCCTGTGCGATACAGTTGGCGAGCAGTTGTCTGTGATGCTCTCCGCCCAAATCATGTCCGGGGGCTTTCACGGCTAGGAACTCCGTCGGGATGAGGTGCGTGCCCTGATGAAGCATTTGGAACACCGCGTGCTGCGCATCCGTGCCGACTCCGCCCCAGACCACCGGCGAACTCGCGCGGGTCAGGGTTTCGCCGTCCCGCGTCACCCGCTTGCCGTTCGATTCCATTTCCAGCTGCTGCAGGAAATCAGGGAGCAGCGCCAGCCGTTCGTCATAGGCGAAGACGGCGCGGGTCTCCGCGCCCACGACGGTGGCATAGGTCAGGTCCATGCAGGCAGCGAGAAAGGGGGCGTTCTTCGCAAGTGCGGCCTCGGCGAAGTGCCGGTCCATTTCCGCCGCGCCCGCAAGCAGCGCTTCATATTGATCCCAGCCCAGCGCTAGCGCCGCCGCCAGCCCCACTCCGGTCCATAGCGAATAGCGTCCGCCAACCGTCTCCGCGAAGCGCAGGATATTGTCCGGCGCGACGCCCCATGCCGCCGCCTTGTCCGGTTTGGCGGTCACGGCGACCAGCCGCGACTTCGCGCCCTCCCCAAGCACCGCCAGCGCGCTCTCGGTATTCATCATGGTTTCCAGTGTCGTGAAGCTTTTCGATACCGTCACGATCATGGTCCGGGTGCGATCGACCTTTGCCAGCGCCCGCTCCAGCGCGCGACCGTCGATATTGCTGACGATATGTACGTCATATTCCGGCGCCACGGGCGCGAGCGCATCGATGACCAATGCCGGACCCAGGAACGAACCGCCGATGCCGATATGGATGATGTGGCGGATGTCGCCGAACACGCCGCCCACGACCCGGTCGTAAAGCGCCTTCATCGCCGCCCGCGCTTCGGTCGCGGCGGCAACATCTGCGTCCGCACCCGTCCCACGCTCCGCACCATGCGTCGCCGCGCGCGCCTCGGTCCGGTTGACGACACCGCCGCCCAGCAGTTTGGACCGCAGCTTGGTAAAATTCACCGCCGCCGCCAGATCGGTAAAGACATCGACGACAGGTGCGTCCAGATGGGTTTTCGATAGGTCGTAGTGGATGTTCGCGACATCCAGCGACAGGCGCGCCAGCCGGTCGGGCTCCCCGGCAAAGCCATCCGACAACCTGTGTTCGCGTGCCTCGGCTATGCTCGTTTCAAGCGCGGTCCACGCGGCGGCAATATCGGTCATGTCAGTCTCCTTCTGGCGCGCCGCTTGACACCGGAGGACGCCGCTGAAAAGGCCCAAAGCATGACCGACACGCCGATCGACAGTTCCGCGCCGCCAGTGGGTGCCGCGCGCAGTGCGCCGGTTGACAGGCCAAGGCCGGGCTGGATCGTCGGATTGCGGACGATCCTGCTCGCCGTGCTCCTGGCCGTGTCCGTGCGCACGTTCGTCTATGAGCCCTTTTCGATCCCGTCGGCCTCGATGAACCCCACGCTGATGGCAGGCGATTATCTATTCGTGGCCAAATATCCCTATGGTTATGGCAGTGCCTCCTTTCCCTGGGGCACGTTTGAGATCGATGGACGTGTCGGCGCGACGCCGCCAGAGAGGGGCGACGTGATCGTGTTCACCGATCCCCGCGGCAGCGACATGAATTTCATTAAGCGCGTGATCGGCCTACCTGGTGACACGGTGCAGATGCAGGCCGGTACGGTGGTGCTGAACGGCGAGACGCTGCAAAGGCGGAGGATCAGCGACTATACGCAACCCATCATGCCGGGCAGGCCCTGCGATGGCGGTCGCGTCCTGGGGCAGGATTGCGTATATCCGCGATATCGACAGGAACTTGGCGACGTCGGGATCGATATTCTCAGCCGCGGTGACCGCGAGCCGCTGGACGAAACCCAGTTGTTCACCGTTCCGTATGGACACGTCTTCGTGATGGGCGACAACCGCGACAACAGCGAAGACAGCCGCGTCAGTCCGGAGGATGGTGGTTTCGGCATGGTCCCATTGACCAATATTGTCGGCCGGGCCGACGTTGTGTTCATGTCCGTCGATGGTACGGGCGACTGGGGCACGCCCTCCAGCTTGTTCGACGCGCTTCGGCTGGACCGGATCGGGCGGCTACCATGACCACGGATCTGAAAAGCTGGGCAAAGGATGCGCTCGGCCATGATTTCCATGAGCTTCAGCTTCTCGAAAACGCCCTAACGCATGGCAGCGGCAAACGCGCGGGCGGCGGCGACTACGAGCGCTTGGAATTCCTCGGTGACCGCGTATTGGGACTCGTTATCGCCGAGTGGCTCTACGAGGCTTTCGACGAATCCGAGGGCGACATGAACCGCAGATTCGCCAGCCTGGTTGACAAGCAGAGTTGCGCCGATGTCGCCGCCGAGATCGGTGCCTCGGCGCATATCCAGCTGGAAAGCGCAGCCCGCGCTTCAGGCGTGCATAGGTCCGCCAATCTGCTCGGCGATGTCTGCGAAGCGTTGATCGCCGCACTCTATCTTGATGGCGGCATGGCGGCGGCGAATAGCTTCATACGCAAGGGCTGGGCGGACCGGATTGACACGGCCAGCAAGCCGCCTCGCAACCCCAAAAACCAGCTGCAGGAATGGGCGCAGGGACAGCGCAAGCCTATTCCAAACTATGATATCGTCTGGCGCGATGGTCCCGACCATGCGCCAAAATTCCGCGTAGAGGTGACCGTTCGCGGTCTTCACCCCATATCCGGTGAAGGCGCGAGCCGGCAAGAGGCCGAAAAGGCCGCCGCGCTCGCGCTTTTGAAAAGAGAAAATGCCTTATGAGTGATACGCATATCGAGGACCGCAAATGTGGCGTGGTGGCCGTCGTCGGCGCGCCGAACGCTGGAAAGTCTACCCTCGTCAACACCATCGTTGGGCAAAAAGTCGCCATCGTCAGCCCGAAGGTGCAGACTACCCGCGCCCGTTTGATGGGCATCGCGGTGGAAGGCGACACGCAGATCATTCTCGTCGACACGCCCGGCATCTTCGCCCCCAAAAAGCGCCTTGAGCGCGCTATGGTCAACGCCGCCTGGGACGGCACATCGGGCGCGGACATCGTGCTGCTGCTGGTCGATACGAAGCGCGGCATGACGGACGATGTCGAAACCATCCTGGAAACGCTGGAACATCGCCGCGAACCCAAGATGCTGGCGCTGACCAAGATCGACTTGACGTCACGCGAACGTCTGCTGCCATTGGCGCAGAAGCTCAACGACCGCATCGATTTCGCCGATACCTTTATGATCGCCGCGCCGAAGGGTGACGGCATCGCCGACATCAAGGCAACGCTCGCCGCCGCTATGCCAAAGGAGCCCTGGCATTTCCCCGACGATCAGGTCTCGAACGTCACGACACGACTTCTCGCTGCCGAGATCACGCGCGAAAAACTTTTCCTGCAGCTGCACCAGGAGCTGCCCTATGCGTCTATGGTGGAAACCGAAAGCTGGGCCGAGGGCGACAATGGCATCTCCATTCACCAGACTATCTTCGTCGAGCGTGACAGCCAGAAGGGCATCGTCCTCGGCAAGGGCGGATCGCGTATCAAATCCATCGGATCGGACTCGCGCGCCGAACTGGAAGACCTGCTCGGCAGCAAGGTGCATCTGTTCCTGACGGTGAAGGTGAAGGCCGACTGGTCCGAAAGCCGCGACAGCTACGACATGATGGGCTTGGACTGGGCCAAATAGGGCGCGATCAACGCGGCAAGAACCAGCTGTGCCT
Organism: Pacificimonas sp.; assembly: GCA_049650205.1. Taxonomy (GTDB): domain Bacteria; phylum Pseudomonadota; class Alphaproteobacteria; order Sphingomonadales; family Sphingomonadaceae; genus Pacificimonas. Next base: position 7,228 of record JBARZR010000276.1, read on the forward strand.
GATGATAGATCATCAGCGGCAACAACAATTCCCCCACAAGCGGCGTGGCGAACAGCAGGCTCGCCATCGGTGCCCCCGCCGCCAGTGATTTCTGCCCGCCGCAGAATATCAGTGTGGCGCGCATATCTGCCGGAAACCGCCGCGCCAGCAACCAGAGCAGCCCCGTGACGACCGTCAGCAGTAACAGGCAAAGCCCGAACAGCTGCGCCAGCTCTCCCGCGCCCAGCCGCGTCCACACGCCCTGCAGCACGGCGGCGGAAAAGGCGGTATAGACGATCAGCATGATCGCGCCCTTGTCGGTCAGACCCAGGAGGCGTTTATTTCGCCCCGCCCACTCCGACAGCCAGCGCCGGAGCAGATGCCCTGCAATAAAGGGCGCGAGTAACAGTGCCACGACTTTCAAAGCGGCATCGGGGGACACCCCCGCACCCGCACCCGCACCCATCAGCACGGCCACGAGCGCCGGCGTGACAAATACGCCAAGGATATTGGATGTCGACGCCGCCGCCACGCTTGCCGCGACATTCCCTTGCCCTACCGCCGTGAACGCAACCGAGGCCTGCACCGTCGATGGTACGAGCGTCAGGTAAAGCAGACCGGCGGCAATTCCGGCGGGGAGCAGTGCCAGCCCCGCTTCCCGCAACAAAAACCCTGCCAATGGGAAGGCCAGAAACGTCACCGCCAAGATCGCCCCGTGCAGCCGCCAGTTCGTCACCGCCTGGACAATCGCCCGTCCCGGCAGCCGCACGCCGTGAAAGAAGAACATCAGCATGATGAGCGCATAAGCGGTGAGGTTCATGGCCTGCGCCAGCTTGCCAGCCACGGGAACGAACGTCGCCGCCGCCACGGCGAACAGCAGCGCGGCGACGAAGGGATCAAACTGGATGCGGCTCAGCGTCCGGGTTCCAGCACGACGCGCCCCACGACCTCACGCCTGTCCATCATGGCAAAGGCCTCGCGCCAGTCGTCGAGCGCGAACCGCGCATGCACACGCGGTTTTACATCGCCCGCCGCCGCCAAGGCGGCAATTGCGGCCCGGTCCTCTACGCCGCGTTCAGGAAATTGCCGTCCATATTCGCCCGCCCTCACGCCGACCAGGCTGAATCCCTTGATCAGCGGGTAATTCGCGCCCACCGTCGGAATGCGCCCGCCCGCAAAGCCAATAATCAGGTATTTGCCGCCAAAAGCGACGCAGCGAATGCCCTCGTCGAAAATGTCCGCACCGACGGGATCGTACACCACGTCCGCGCCGCCGCCGGTGAGTTCCTTCACCCGCTCCCGGAACGACCCCGACACATTCAGCAACGCATCCGGCGCATAATCGGTGTCGATCAGCGCCAGTTTATCATCCGACGCGGAGGCGGCGATCACCTTCGCGCCCATGCGCTTCGCCAGATCGACTGCCGCCAGCCCGACACCCCCCGACGCGCCCTGCACCAATATCCACTGTCCCGATCTCAACTCACCATGCCGGGTCAACGCGACATAAGCGGTCAGATAAGGCTGCCCAAACGCCGCCGCCTCGGCATAATCGAATGCTGCGGGTTTCGCGTTCAGCTGCGATTCTTTTACCAGGATATGATCGGCTAACGCGCCGCCCAGGTTCATTCCCATGACGGCATCGCCAACAGCAAACCGCCCGCCACCCGTCGCCGCCACGTCGCCCGCGAAATCCGACCCCAGCGTGTAAGGAAGGTCCGGTCTATATTGGTAGCGCCCCTCCGTCATCAGCAGATCGACGAAATTCACCGCCGCCGCCCTGACCCGCACCAGAACCTCGCCCGGCCCCGGTTCCGGCATCGGCAGGTCACGAAGCGCCAGTCCGGTATAATCCTTGTCCGTCCGCTCCAACCGTAGCGCCCGCATCGTCATGCGCCTGTCACCGTGACCCGTCCGTTGACATCGATGTTCAGCGCCCCAAGCGCGCCGAACCGCGCCCTCGCCATGCCCGCTTCACATTGCAGCGGTACAGTCTGTCCCAGTCTGTCCACCATGATCGTCCCCGCAGCTTCGACGCATTGTCCATCTGCAAACCGCGCGTTAATGTCCGTCAACGTTACCATGCCCATCTCCCCCGGCAGCAGGCTGGAGAGAGAAATCACGCCATTCATCCCGGTAACGGAGAAATGACTCCGTCCGGTAGACAAGATCCCGCTGACGGTCCCCGCATCCGCACCGTCCAGCGTCAGCTCCACCTCCCCTATCAAAAGTCGCGATGGCGACAGTCTGACCCTTGACGACCCGAGCGGTAGCCCGCCGAGCCGCGCATCCTCCAACTGGCCCGCCCAGACCGACCCCGACGCGCTGCGCGCACTCACGCCCCTGTCGTCCAGACGGAATAGCGATACGCCCAGCGCCAAAGGCAATGTCGCCAGCAACCAGAATAGCAGCAGGCAGACCACGAGCGCCACCCGTCCCAGCGACAGGCGGTAGCGGCGTGGCGCGCTTTTTCCTTCGGCGACACTCACGCCGGACCGCCTAAAGTCAGCTCGGAAGACAGGGTGGCATCCTCGTTGCGGGAAATCTCGGCAGTCGTGACGCGCAGGCCATGTGTGCCTTCCAGCGTTTCGATCCAGCCGAACAACGCGTCCGGGCGGGCCGCCGCTATACGCACCGACACCGCGCCGCCAGCGTCACCGACCTCGGCTTGAAAGCCGCCCGCGGCAACCAGCGCTTCGACA
>JBARZR010000277.1:0-4399 GCA_049650205.1 Pacificimonas sp.
GCTCGACGTCGCGGCGGCGCTCGCGGACCTGGCGGCGCAGCGCGGCTGGGTGCGGCCAGTGGTGGATGACAGCCATGCGTTCGACGTGGCGCGCGGGCGGCATCCGGTGGTCGAGGCGGCGATGAAGGCGGGCGAATTCGTCGCCAACGACTGCGCGCTGGGCAGGGACGCGCATGTCTGGCTGGTCACGGGTCCGAACATGGCGGGCAAATCGACGTTCCTGCGGCAGAATGCGTTGATCGCGATCATGGCGCAGGCGGGCAGCTTCGTGCCTGCGGAGACCGCGCATATCGGCATTGTCGACCGGTTGTTCAGCCGGGTTGGCGCGTCCGACAACTTGGCCGAGGGGCGCTCCACCTTCATGGTGGAAATGGTCGAGACGGCGGCGATCCTCAATCAGGCCACGGACCGCTCGCTGGTCATTCTGGACGAGGTGGGGCGCGGCACATCGACCTATGACGGGCTGGCGATCGCCTGGGCCGTTCTTGAGGCGGTGCATGACGACCTGACGGCGCGTTGCCTGTTCGCCTCGCATTATCATGAGCTGACCGCGCTGGAGGGGCGGCTGTCTGCGCTGAAGCTCGCAACGGTGAAGGTGCGCGAGTGGAAAAAGGATCTGGTGTTCCTGCACGAGGTCGTCCCTGGCGCGGCGGCGGGCAGCTACGGTCTGGCGGTGGCGCGGCTGGCGGGCCTGCCGGACCGGGCGACGCGACGGGCGGCGGAGGTGCTGAAGACGCTTGAGACGACGCGGGACAAAACGGGCGGTATCGCGGCGGGGCTGTCCGATCTGCCGCTGTTTGCGGATGCGGGTGGGAAGGCCGATGAAGCGGACGCCTTGCGCGAAAGGCTGGACGAGGTGCGTCCGGATGAACTGACGCCGCGCGCCGCGCTCGACCTGCTTTACGAACTCAAACGTCTGGCAGTGGAAACTTAACCCGGATGGGTTCATAGATGGCGGCAATTACCTACAGCGAGGTCAGTCATGTTCAGCGGTTTTGAAGTTGTTGCCTTTGTCGTGGCACTCGCGGCGATCGTCCTGATGTGGAAATCGGTTGTCGTGGTCCGTCAGGGCTATGAATACACGCTGGAACGGCTGGGGCGTTATACGCAGACGCTGAAACCCGGCTTTTCCATCATCATCCCGTTCATCGATTCCATCGGTCGCAAGGTGAACATGATGGAGCAGGTGCTGGACATCCCGGGCCAGGAGATCATTACCAAGGACAACGCCATGATCTCAACGGATGGCGTTGTTTTCTTTCAGGTGCTGGACGCGGCGAAGGCGGCCTATGAAGTGTCGGACCTTTACAACGCCATCCTGAACCTGACGACGACGAACCTGCGCACGGTCATGGGTTCGATGGATCTGGACGAGACGCTGTCGAAGCGTGACGAGATCAATGCGCGCCTGTTGATGGTGATCGACGAGGCGACCGGCGTCTGGGGCGTCAAGGTCACGCGCGTCGAGGTGAAGGACATCAATCCGCCAAAGGACATCGTCGACGCGATGGGCCGCCAGATGAAGGCGGAACGGCTGAAACGCGCGACGATCCTCGACGCCGAAGGCCAGCGGCAGTCGGAAATCCTGAAGGCCGAAGGCGAGAAGGCGGCAAATATCCTGGAGGCCGAAGCCCGCCGCGAAGCCGCCTTCCGTGACGCGGAGGCGCGCGAGCGTGAGGCCGAGGCCGAAGCTGCGGCGACGCGCATGGTGTCGGAGGCGATTGCGAATGGCGACGCGCAGGCGATCAATTATTTCGTCGCGCAGAAATATGTCGAGGCGATGTCGGACTTCGCGCGGTCCCCCAACGCGAAGACGATTTTCCTGCCGCTGGAGTCGACGGCGCTAGCCGGGACGATTGGCGGGATTGGGGAGCTGGTGAAGGCAATTGGGAAGGATGGCGACGATGCCGGCGGCAAGCCATCGGCGCTGGGGAAATAGGGACGCTCGACCCATCTGATCCGTCATTCCCGCGGAAGCGGGAATGACGGCCCTAGGTTTCAGGCGATGATATCCGGCAGCAGGATGTCGCGCAGTTCCTCGATACGGTCCTTCATCGCGAGTTTCTTGCGCTTGAACCGCGCGATGGCGAACTGGTCGGGGATGGGCGAGTCGGCGAGCGCCTTGATGGCGGCGTCGAGGTCGGCATGTTCGATCAGCAAACCTTCAAGCCGGATTTTGGCTTCGCGTTCATCCATTTACCTGCCTAACATATCGTTTCGCATGTGGGGGCTGACACGCCCGCATTTTCGTGATTTGGTACGTGTTCCTTAACATCAAGCCAAGGGAGATCGGAACATGGGTCAGGCTTATACGGACGCGCTCAGAGAGAAGCACCGTAAGCTGGAAGGGAAAATCGAAGCGGAAACGCATCGCCCTGTCCCCGATAATGTCCGATTGCACGCCTTGAAGAAGGAAAAGCTGAAGCTGAAGGACCAGATGCTGGGCGCGGCCTAGCCCGCACGTCCGCCGCGCATGTCCATCATCGTGCGCGCCGCCGCGATTTTCGACTCGAGGTCGGCGCGCCACGGGGCAGCCGGCGGTGTTCTGGCCATCAGCTGTTCCCAGATACGCAGCGCCTCATCCGGCTGGTCGGCTTGCAAGAGCGCGAGACCGAGAAAATAGGATGGTGCGGGATGGTCCGGATCAAGCGCCGACGCGCGCCCGAAGGCCAGGCGCGCGGCGGGGGTGATGACGCCGTCGCCATGGGCCATCAACGCGCTGCCCAACTGCACCCAGAGGTCCGCATTTTGCGGGAGGGCGCGGACGGCGAGGCGCAGCCCCTCGACCGCATCCTTCGAGCGGCCCTCCGCGATCAAAGTGTCGGAAAACTGCGCCCAGGCGGCGGTATCGCCGGGGTTGGCGAGCAGCCTTTGCTGGGCGGCGGATTGACGTTCGGCATTGTCAGCAGGCGGTTCCGGGCTGGCGGCGGGCGCGCTTGGTTGGAGCGGATCACCGCTGAGGCCGTAAGCGAGGGCGGCGGCCAGGATGACGGCGGCGATGGCGGCCATGGGCATCTTTGCGGCGCGCAGCAGGACGATGGCCAAGATGGCAAAGCCGGTCAGGATGAGAACGGCCATGCTCATGCCGCTTTGCGCCTAAACAGTCTGGCCGCGATGAAGCCGCCGACGAGCAGCAGAATGGCTGGCGTGGCCCACAGGATCAGGTTCGCGCCGCGCTTCGGCGGCGAAAACGTCACCCAGTCGCCGTAGCGGGCAATCAGGTAATTGCGCACCTCTAGGGGCTCCTGACCTGCGGCGATGCGCTCCCGCACGACAGCGCGCATGTCGACCGCCATTTCCGCATCGGAATCGGCGATGGACTGGCTTTGGCAGACGAGGCAGCGGAGTTCGTACATCAGCGCCTGGGCCTCGGCCTCCTGCGCGGGATCGGGAAGAGGGGCTTCGGCGGCGGCAGTTAGGAACAGCAAGCTTGCCGCAGCAAGCCCAAGTCCGCTTATACTGAGCGGGCTTGGGAGATGGCGGAACACGCTCACCGCAATTCCCCCACAGCGTCTACAATCTCGTCCACCTGATCCGCACGGATGTCGCCGATCCACTGGCGGCGGATGACCCCTTCGCCGTCAACCAGGAAGGTTTCGGGAACGCCGGTCGCGCCGAATTCGACCTGCATCCGTCCGCGTGGGTCCATTCCGATACGGGTGAAGGGATCGCCATATTGCGTCAGGAACTGCTGCACGTCGCCGCGCTCGTCGCGGATGGCGACGGCATGAATAACGATGCCGGATTCCGCCAGTTTTTCCAGTTGAGGCGCTTCCACCCGGCAGGGCAGGCACCAGCTGCCAAACAGGTTCACCAGCGTCACCGTGCCCTGCTTCAGGTCGCTGGAGGCGAGGCCGGGATTTGCGTCATCGAGACCGGGCAGCTCGAAATCGGGAACGGTCTGGCCCACCATGCGCGATTCGACGGGCCGGTTCGGTTCGGAGTTCAGACCCGACACCGCCACGATGGCAAAGGTGATGAACAGCGCCAGCGGCACGATCAGGGCAATGCGTTTCACGCTGTCACGACCTGCCGCCTGTCGTTGGCGCGTTGCCTGCGTCCGCCGTACAGTGCCACCAGACCGCCCATCGCTGCCAGTAACCCACCGACCCAGATCAGGGCGATCATGGGCTGCCAGTTGAGACGCACCTGCCAGCTGCCGTCGCCGGATCCTTCGCCGATGACGGCGTAGAGGTTTCCGGTCCAGAGCGGCAGGATGTCGGTCTCGGTCGTCACCTGCGTCGGTGTGATGAAGGCGCGCCGTTCCGGGAACAGCATGTAGCGGTCGTCGTCGCGGGTGATGGAAAGCGCGGCCATGACGCTGGTATAATTGTCCCCGGCGGTCGGCTCCACCGTCATCAGCGTCGCGGAAAAACCGGCCATCTGGACATCGTCGCCG
>JBARZR010000278.1:0-6526 GCA_049650205.1 Pacificimonas sp.
GACCGGGATAGTGTCCGGACCGGAGCGGCGGACCAGACGGGTCTGCGGCTCTCGGAGGGCGAAACCGACCGCGTGAACAATGACACGGACCCCTTTGACATGCTTCGCGGTCAGGACCGGCGCGGACAGTCGGTAAGAAGGCGGTCTCGCCCTGAGTATGAGGCGCGCGGCGCCGAACTCGGCGGCTTCAATGTCTATCCCTATGCCGAGATTCGAGCAGAATATGACAGTAATGTCCTCGCTCAACAGGACGGGCAGGGTGATATGGCGGGCGACCTGGGCGCGGGCGTCGCGCTGCGCTCCGACTGGCAGCGACACGGCCTGATCTTCGCCGCCTCTGTCAACCAGCGCGAGTATGCCGACCTGACCAGTGAAAGCGGCACCGAATATGATGCGCGCCTCGATGGCACGCTCGACGTGACGAGGGACGTCGTCATCGCTGCCTCCGCCCTTCACGAACATCGGCTGGTAGATCGGGGTGCTGTGGGCGAAACCCTCGATACACGTGCGCCGGTCAGATTGAACCGCACTGCAGTTTCCGCCGCCACACAGACCACGCGTGGACGTGTCTTCGCGAAACTGACCGGTCGCTATGAGAAATTTGACTATGAGGACGCCGTTACGCCGACGGGCGTCGTATCGAACCAGCAGTTTCGTGACGCCGACCGGTTCGAGGTGAAAGGCGAGGCGGGGACCCGTGTGGGCGCGGGCGGCTACGCGTTCGTGGCTGCCAGTTTCGCGCCGCGCCGGGCGCGGCTGGACTCGACGCCGCGCCGCGATGTCGACGAAACGCAGTTTCTCGTGGGCTGGCGCAGCGAAATTTCGCCGCTTGTGGTCGGCCACATTGCGCTCGGTTATCTGCAGGGAAATTTTAAAGATCCGTCCCAGGACACCCGCCGTGCGTTCGCCTTTTCCGCGGACGTCGACTATTTCGCCACACCGCTGACGACTTTGTCCTTTTCCGCCGAACGCTCCCTGTCAGGCATTTCTTCCGTGACCTCGCCCAGCGCACTGGTTAGCTCATTTGGCGTGCGCGCAGATCATGAACTACTGCGAAACGTCATCATTTCGGCGACCGGAAATCTGGAGACGGCCAACTACGTCGCTAGTCCCGCGAAGGCGACGAGGACTGGCGCAGCCTTTTCCGCCGAATGGCTCATAAATCCCAGCTTCACCCTGAATGCACGCATGGGCGTTTCCGGCCGCGCCGCCGAGAATTTCGATGCAGACCGCGATTTCAGCCGGTTCGAGAGCAGTGTCAGCCTGAAACTGACACTATAGGCTATTACCCAGCTCAGGCCGTTGCCGCCGCGCCGTCGTCCATGCCATAATAATAAACCCCGTTTTCATAGGCATCCACCTGCCTGCGGACGTCAATCTGCGTCATCACGACACCGGCGATATTCGCCTCGCCCCGGCGCAATTCCTCCAGCGCCTGCAAAGCGGTCTCACGCTTGGTTTTGCGCCATTTGACAACCAGCAGCGCGGCATCCGTCATGGCCGCCATCGCCCGCGTTTCCGCCACCGGCAGAACTGGCGGCGTGTCCAGGATGACTAGATCGAACTCTTCCGACAGTTCGGCGATCAGCTCGGCCAGCCGCTGAGAAATCATCAGGTCGAGATCGTCACGCCCCGGCGCCTTTTGTGGTAGAATAAAGGACCCCGCAATCGGTCCCCCAATCAGTGCGCTGCGCCAATCCGCCTCTCCTTTTAAAACCTCGACCAGCCCGACATCCATGTCTTGCAGCATGCTGCGCGACAGCGTGGCGCGTCGATGGTCGCAGTCGATGACCACGACCTTGCGCTTGGCCATCGCCATTGACCAAGCAAGGCACATTGAGGTGGTGGTTTTGCCTTCGCCCGCCAGCGGCGAACACAAGGCCAGTGAGCGCACGACCTGCTCGCTGCGTCCAATATGAAGCGCGGTTCGCAAGCTGCGGAAAGATTCGTTGAAGACCGATCCCTCGTTCGCCAGCAGATATTCCAGAATGTCCTGCAGGTTCGATGCACTGGAGGGCTTGTCGGGAACCGTGGCCAGGTCGGCGATTGTCGAAAGTACGGGAAACCCGAGGAGTTTCTCCACCTCACGACGGGAGCGGAAGCCACCCTCACGCAGTTCGAACACCGTCCCGACCGCGGCGGCCGCCAGCAGCGCGGCGAGCAGCCCGATCGCGCTGAACAGAGCCGGGCTTGGCGATATTGGCGCGCCTGGGGTCACAGCGCGAGCAATGATGTAAGCATTGCTCTGCTCGGTGCCTTCCTCCGCGACATTCTTCCGATAACGGCTCAGGAAGGACTGATAAAGTGCCCGCGCCGCCTCCGCCGTGCGTTCGAGTTCGGCGAGGCGGACGGACGCATTGTTACCCGCCAACAGTTCCGACTGTTCTTTCGAGATCGAGCGCCGGATTGAATCGGTGCGCTGCCGCGCCACCTGCGCTTCGGCCTGCGCCGCAGACTGCTCGCGGCTCAGTTCGCGGCCGATCTGCTGGTCGAGATCGGCAAGCTGACGGTCCACATTGGCAAGGCTGGGATGCAACTCTCCATAACGCCCGGCGAGGTCAGCTCGTTCGGCCTGCAACACACCCTGCCGGGACCGCAGCTCGCGCAACAGCGGCGAGGCCTGCCCCTGCACTGCGCTTCCCTGGCTCGCTGCCGCAGCGCGCGCTTCCGCGGCGGCCTGTTCGGCCTGCGCGTCGGCAAGACTGGCTCCCAGCATGGAGAGCGCCTGCTGAGCCGACGTGCTGTCATCCTTGATATCAACCAGGTTGGTAGCCGCGCGGTAGCGGGCAACATCGGATTCGGCTGCCAGAACCTCGGCACGCAACGCTTCAATGCGATCCCGCAGCAACTCGGTTTCGCGGCTTTTCTGTTCCGATTTGCCCACGAGTTGACCGCCGACATAAGCGTCCATGACTCCGTTCACGACATCGGTGGTTAACGCAGGGTTTCGGCCTTGAAAAGCAACGGAAATGGCGAATGACGTTCCCTCGCGACGAATGACCAGGTCACGGTTCAAGATGGAAAAAGCGCGGCTGACGACGGTATCGGCATCGAGTTGCGGGTCTCCCTTTTTAAGATATGGATCAACAATTCTTCGCGCACCGAGGTCGTTTATGACCGCGCGCACAATCTCCGGCGCGCGCAGAGCTTGGACTTCTGTGTCGACCGTCGACGAATCAGCCTGCGGTCCGCGGCGTCCCTCCGCGTCCGGAACAAATTCTTCGACTGAACGCTCCAAACCGATTTGTCCCCGCGCCACATAGGTCGGCGTGCTCAGCGCATAGCCGATCGCAACTAGAAGTAGTGCCGCCATCGCCGCCGTCAGCATTGGCATCCAGCGACGGCGTATCGCAGAGGCGATACGTGTGAAATCAATTAATGGGAGCGCGTCGGTCGCGTCACTATATGGTTGAGCGGTAGCACGCGCTCGTCGCGCGAACAGATCAGTCATGGTCGAAGCTTGTCACCATCGGACGGGTTTCTCGCGAAATAAAAAAGGTTCCATCAGCTCGCCGCAGGTTTCTTGCAATTTGTCGCATCATCTGGTTAGGCCATGCGGGAGGTTGACGGACTGAATAACAGTTATGCCGTCGATTGCTACCCGTAAGCCAAAGGCGCGGGAATATGTCGGGGAGGATCGAACTCATGCTTGTAGCGCATGATGCTGATAAAGAAGCCGTTCTACGGAAACGGCAAGTCACGCAAACACTTTCAGACCAGATGCCTGTTTCGGAGGCGCGCGGACTCGGCATTGGTCTGACATTCGGCGTTGCCGTCTGGTCCGCTATCATTCTCTTTGCAATTTTGGTCTGAGCAGGGGTTGAGGCGAATTGCGCATCGCACAAAAGGCGGATCCGAACAATTTTTTCGATAGGGCGACGTAGGACACGTTGCACTGCAGCATTTTTACGATAACCTAAGCCGGCAGGAGATGCCGATGCGGATGGTCGAAAAATGAATGTTGAGCTTGAACGCAGTCCATCCCCAGAGGCGCTATCTTTTTCGGACCAACTAGGATTTCGTGGGGCCCGCGTACTTCGCTACCGCCTGTATTTCACCCTGCTTATAATCGATATCATGTGTTTGAACTTCGGATTGGCGGGTGGTTATGCGCTACGTTTCAGCGGTCAGCTCGAACAAAGTTTCGTTAATGTCCTTTTTACTCTCATTCCTATCTATCTTGTCTTTGCCGTGAACTTTTCCGCTTATTCCGTAGATAGTCTACGTGAGGCGGACCGGGCTGCGGGACGAGGCGTGGGCGCAATCTTCATGGCATTCGTCATCCTGTTTTTGCTTGGTTTCTTTTTGCGAGTGGAACAGGATGTGTCGCGTCTCGCACTGCTAATGGGAATTGCCATTTCCTCGGTCATGCTATTCGTCGCTCGGTATGTCTTTGTCCAAACCATCGCCCGTAGTCATTCGTCTCGGTTATCACGGTTGGCACTCATCGTCGATATGGACCGGGATCCGCCGCCACCACGCGGCAAAGGATATGATCGGATCGACGCAATCGCGGAGGGGCTTGTGGCAGACCGTCGGGATCCGATGATGCTCGACCGGCTCGCCATTCGTCTTTCCGCCTATGACCGGGTGATTGTCGCATGCCAGCCGGAAAAGCGGCGAGAATGGGCGGTCATTCTGAAAGGCGCGAATATTCGCGGCGAAATCGTCGTGCCGGAATTTGAGGCACTCGGCGCGCTTACGCTCTCGCAATTCGGCGGCGACCGCACTCTGGTCGTTGGCGCAGGCCCACTGGCGCTAAGGGACCGCCTCACAAAGCGCTGCTTCGACCTTGCCGTGGCACTGCCTGCGGTTCTCATTCTGCTTCCCGTTCTGCTAATAGTCGCGTTAGCCATCAAGTTCGATAGTACGGGGCCGGTTTTCTTCCGGCAGCAGCGTGTCGGGCGAGGCAACCGCCTTTTTTCGGTCCTGAAATTTCGGTCCATGCGTGCGGATATGACCGATGGCGACGGCGCGCGCTCGGCATCGCGCGACGATGATCGCATTACCCGCATCGGTGCGTTCCTGCGCCGGACCAGCCTCGATGAATTGCCTCAGTTGTTGAATGTCATCGGCGGCTCAATGAGCATCGTCGGCCCGCGACCACATGCCCTCGGCTCACGCGCGGGCGAAGATCATTTCTGGGATGTGGAGGAGCATTACTGGCATCGGCATCTTCTTCGTCCCGGCATCACCGGTCTGGCCCAGGTGCGCGGGTTCCGGGGGGCGACGCTGGAACGGGCGGACCTGACCCGGCGGTTGCAGGCGGACTTGGAATACATCTCCGGCTGGTCATTGTGGCGCGACATCGCCATTCTTTTCAGGACTATCAACGTCGTGACTCACAAGAATGCCTACTAGGCTGGGCATCTGCGCGGGATGGCTCGGTCTGGGGGCAATTCTGGCAATCTGCGGAAGCGCGGCTGCAGCGGAAATCAAATTGTCGGACGGAGACCGCTGGCGAGCGGAAGCACCGGAGCGGGTTGATGGTGACTTGCTTCTAAAAATCACCGCAAGGGCGCATGGTGTCATAATCGGCCCGGCTCGTATTTTAGGTGCACGCGCGGTCCTCTGGAGCGGCAAGAACAGCGATATAGACGATCTTGTCATTTCACGGATTGTCGCGACAGATCTCGGCCGGGAGGGCATTCGCCTGGATGGCGATGTCGGAAGTGTCGCCATCGACGATTTCGATCTTTCCGCTGCAAAAAATCCTGCGGAAAAGCTCGCAGGCGGCATCGTCGTCCGCCACGGCGAGAACATCGTCATTTCCAATGGACGTGTCGCTGGCTTTCGCACGGTGACGAAGAATGGCAAATACCCCAAAGGCGATGGCATTGCAGCAGAACGCGGCGTTGATCGTTTGAAAATCGATAATGTGTTCGCGGAAGCCAATGCAGACGCGGGCTTTGACTTGAAGGCCAGGCATAGCCAACTCCACCGCCTGACCTCCAGCCGCAACTACCGGAATTTTCGCTTCTGGGGAACAGTCGACGCCGGTACGCTCATCAGCGTCGCGCCATCCGGTGCACATATCTGGGTCGGCAAAGATGCGATAGTGAAAGTCGCGAAACTTGTGGCGCGGGGCGCAGCGGCGGTCCCGCTCGTTCAATTGGAAGCTGGCGCAAGACTGGATATCGACTCTTGCGACCTTGAAATCGAGGGTACGAACACGTTTCTTATCGAGAAGCCGGCTTCGGCCCAAATTCATCTTGGTGTCGGCTGCCAGTAGGCGTCGCGGGGATTATTTTGACCCATCAGGCGGAAAAGCGTGATTCCATAAAACAGCGAACGGCGGGCGCGATATCCGCGCGGTTCAGCGCAAGGTCGATGGTGGCGTTTACGAAGCCCGCCTTGTCGCCGCAATCATGCCGGTCGCCGTCGAAGGTGAAGGCGTAAAAGGGCTGCGTGCCGATCATCGAGGCCATCGCGTCGGTCAGCTGGATCTCCCCGCCCGCGCCAACACCCTGCGTCTTCAAAATGCCCATGACTTCTGGTTGCAGTATGTAACGCCCCGGCAGCATCA
>JBARZR010000279.1:0-12248 GCA_049650205.1 Pacificimonas sp.
CTTCTGAAGTTCGCGCTGCTGTTCCTGGCGAATTTTGGCCTTCTGGCGGCGTATCCGGACCGGGCGGAGATGCTGGCGACGGTCGCGACCGGTTTGTTTATCCTGCCCTATTTCCTGTTCTCCGCAATTTCGGGCCAGATCGCCGACCGGATGGACAAGGCCATGCTGGTCAGGACCGTGAAGACGGCGGAAATCGGCATCATGGCGCTCGCCATGGTCGGCTTCTGGACGGACAGCATTCTGCTGCTCCTTGGCGCACTCTTTCTGATGGGGATGCAGTCGACGCTGTTCGGGCCGGTGAAATACGCCATCCTGCCGCAGCATCTGCGCGAGGACGAGATCATGGGCGGTACCGGTCTTGTCGAAGCCGGAACGTTCCTCGCCATATTGGGCGGGCAGCTGCTGGCCGGGATCATCCCGCCGACGTTTGCGGGCGGCGTGGCGACGGTGCTGGCAGGTATCGGTCTGGTCGCCGCCTTCCGCGTGCCCAGCGCGCCGCCGCTCGGCGACGCGCCCGCCATCGATTACAATATCTGGCGCAGCACGAAAAAGGTGCTGGCCGCCGCGCAACATGGCCGCGGCCTGTGGCTGGCGATCCTGGGGATCAGCTGGTTCTTCGCGGCGGGCGCGGTGCTGGTGTCGGAATTCGCGCCGCTGGTCAGTGGCACGCTCGGCGCGTCGCAGGGCGTGGCGACGCTGTTCCTGCTTATTTTCTCGTTCAGCATCGCCGCCGGGTCGCTGGTCGTCAATCGCCTGCTAAAGGGTGAGGTCTCGGCGCGCTACGTCCCAATTTCCGCGTTGATGCTGGCGCTGTTCCTGATCGACATCTGGATCGCTACGAGCGGCTTCAACGTCCGGCCGGCGGGCGCGGATATTGGCACGTTTTCAGCGACGCCGGGCAGTCTGCACATCCTGTTCGGCCTGACCGGGACGGCCTTCTTCGGCGGCATGTTCATCGTGCCGCTCTACGCGATCCTGCAAACCGAAAGCCCGCCCGAGGAACGCTCCCGCGTCATCGCCGCGAACAATATCGTCAATGCCGGTGTCACCGTCGCGGTTGTGCTGGTGACCGCGCTGCTGCTCGGCCTCGGCGTTTCCGTCCCCGGCATCATCGGCACGCTCGGCTTCGCAACGCTCGCCGTCGCGCTCATCTCCTGCTGGCTGCTGCCGGAAACGGTCATCAAGTCGCTGATCAAGACGGTCCTGACCGTCCTCTACCGCGTGCGCGTCGAGGGCGGCGAGCATATCCCGCAGCCGGGCGAGAAAGCGGTCATCGTCGTCAATCACGTCTCCTGGCTCGACGGCCTGCTGCTGGCGGTCTTCCTGCCCGGAAAGCCGACCTTCGCCATCAACAGCCATGTCGCGCGGCGCTGGTGGATGCGGCCCGCCATGAAACTGTTCCGCGCCTTCCCGGTCGATCCGACCAACCCCATGGCGGCGAAGGCCATGGTGAAGGCGGTTAAGGAGGGGCGCACGCTCGTCATCTTCCCGGAGGGGCGGATCACCGTCACCGGCGCGCTGATGAAGGTTTTCGACGGTCCCGGCATGGTCGCCGACAAGGCCGACGCGCCGATCATTCCCGTCCGCATCGACGGCGCGCAATTCTCCCGCTTTTCGCGGTTGAAGGGGAAGCTGCGCCAGCGCTGGTTCCCGCGCATCCGGCTGACCATCCTGGAGCCACGCAAATTCGCCATCGAGGGGCAGCACAGCGCCCGCGAACGCCGCGCCATCGCCGGGCGGCGTTTGTACGACGAGATGTCGGGCATGATCTTCGCGACCGCCGACCTCGACCGGACGCTGTTCACCGCGCTCCTCGACGCGAAGCGCACCCATGGCGGCAATGTGCCGGTGGTGGAGGACGTGAAGCGCGATCCAATGACCTATTCGAAGCTGGTGATCGGCAGCCTGGCGCTGGGCCGCGAACTGGCGATGCCGACGCGTCAGGGCGAGAATGTCGGCCTGCTCCTCCCCAATGTGAACGGCGTCGCGGCGGCGTTCTTCGCGCTGCAGGCGGAAGGCCGCGTGCCAGCCATGCTGAACTACACGGTGGGCCTGAGCGCCATGCAGGCGGCCTGCACGGCGGCGGAGGTCAGAACCATCGTCACCGCGCGCGCCTTTATCGAGCAGGGCAAGCTGGAGGACATCGTCTCTAGTCTGGAGGCGGACGGGCGCAGGTTCATCTATCTGGAGGACGTGGCGGAAACCATCGGCACGCGGGAAAAGCTGTGCGCAGCGGTGCGAAGCGTCTTCGCGCATCGCCTGCATGCGCGGCGTGCCGTCGCGCCGGATGCGCCCGCCGTCATTCTGTTCACCAGCGGGTCGGAGGGTGTGCCGAAGGGTGTCGTCCTCACGCATCGCAACCTCCTCGCCAACTGTCACCAGCTGGCGGCGCGGATCGACTTCAACTCGGAGGATATCGTCCTCAACGCGCTGCCGGTCTTCCACAGTTTCGGCCTGACGGGCGGCACGCTGCTGCCGATCCTGCATGGCATCAAGACCGTGCTCTACCCCAGCCCGCTGCACTACCGCATCGTCCCGGCGCTCGCCTATGACGCCAATGCGACGATTCTGTTCGGCACGGATACGTTCCTCAGTGGCTATGCCCGCATGGCGCACAGCTACGACTTCTATTCGCTGCGCTATATCTTCGCCGGGGCCGAGCGGGTGCGCGGTGAAACGCGCAAGGCCTATGCGGAGAAATTCGGCCTGCGCATCTTGGAGGGCTATGGCGCGACCGAGGCGGGACCGGTCATCGCCGTCAACACGCCCATGCATTTCGAGGCGGGGAGCGTCGGCCGCCCGCTGCCCGGTATCGAAACGCAGCTGGATGACGTTCCCGGCATCGAAGAAGGTGGACGCCTGTTCATTCGCGGGCCGAACGTGATGGCGGGCTATCTGAAGGTCGACAAACCCGGCGTGCTGCAACCGCCAGAGGGCGGCTGGCATGACACCGGCGACATCGTCACCATCGACGATCCCGGCTTCATCACCATAAGGGGCCGCGCCAAGCGTTTCGCCAAGATCGGCGGCGAAATGGTCAGCCTGCCCGCCGTCGAAGGCTACGCCGCCGCGTTGTGGTCCGACGCGGACCACGCCGTCGTCACCCGCCCCGACGCGCGCAAGGGCGAGCAGCTGGTGATGTTCACGACCCGAAAGGATGCCGAACCGAAAGCGCTGCAGGGCTGGGGCAAGGAGAATGGTGTCACCGAACTGATGCTGCCCCGCGATATTCGCGTCGTGGACGAGCTGCCGGTGCTGGGCACGGGCAAGCTGGACTATGTGACGATGGGGGAAATGGCGCTGTCTCAGTAATTGCGTCACCCCGCCGAAGGGCGGGGTCCAGTCCCCATGTTCTAACATCGCACATCCTTCGGTATGGGGCCTGGATTCCGGCCTTCGCCGGAATGACGAATTGGTTTAGAGGTGAGCCATGCTCAAACGCGAACTCCTCGACACCGCCGACCTGCCCGGCGGTGAATCGCTCCGCCTGATCCGGCGCGGAGAAGAACACAGCATCATGCTGGGCGCGAACGAGCTGATGAACAGCCGCATGTCGGGCTCGGAAGAGGCGCTGGCAACGCTTGGCATCGACGCCATGCCGGAAAGCGACGCGCCGCACATCCTGATCGGTGGCCTCGGCATGGGCTTCACCCTGAAGGCGGCACTCGACGCGCTCGGCCCGAAGGCCCGCGTGACGGTCGCGGAACTGGTCCCCGCCGTATACAAATGGGCGCAAGGGCCGCTCGCGCATTTTTACGGTGCCAGCCT
The DNA here is from genome assembly GCA_049650205.1 of Pacificimonas sp. Classification (GTDB taxonomy): domain Bacteria; phylum Pseudomonadota; class Alphaproteobacteria; order Sphingomonadales; family Sphingomonadaceae; genus Pacificimonas. The sequence continues at coordinate 3,769 of JBARZR010000279.1, forward strand.
GACCGACGCCCGTGTCGCCATAGAACTCGACGATGTGCGCCATCTGATCGAGCCGGAGAAGGGCGCTTACGACGCGATCCTGCTCGATGTGGATAATGGCCCGGACGGCATCTCGCAGGCGGAGAATGACTGGCTTTACAGCGGCCGCGGCCTGCACAGCGCGAAATCGGCGCTGAAACCCGGCGGCGTTCTTGCCATCTGGTCGGCGCAGTCGGATCCGGCCTTCACGCGCCGCATGATCAAGTGCGGCTTCGATACGAAGGAACTGCCTGCCCGCGCCCACATCGACGGCAAACGCGGTGGCCGCGGTGCGCGGCACGTGATCTGGCTGGGGGTCAGGAGGTAGTTTTTCTGCCAAAACAAAATCGTCATTCCGGCGGAGGCCGGAATCCAGTCCCCATGTATAGAGAACAGCGATGTTGGAAGTTTCGGACTGGACCCCGGCCTTCGCCGGGGTGACGGGACTTTCATTACGCTACAGTTTGAAATTCTTCGCCATGGTCCGCGAGAAACTGCCCAGCACACCGCGTCCGATACGCGCGCCCGTGGAACCGCCCAGCGCCCGGCCGATTTCCGCGCCCAGCGTGCTGCCGGTCGTGCCGACGGTCTTCGCTGCCGTCGATTGCCGTTTTCGTCCCGATGGTTTCTTGCCCGCCAGCTTCTCGCCAAAATCGCGCGCCTGATCCGCCACCACAGCCCCGGCGACGGTCGCGGCGATCTTGCCGAAGACACCGCCCAGCCACCCGCCGGCGCTATCCTCCTTCTCGCGCGATGCCCGCCGCGCGGGTTTCCGCGCTGCCTTTTCCTCGTCTTCGGCTTTTTCGAGCGCGTCGGCTTCGGCGGCATCGACGGCGCGTTCGGCCAGCAGCTCGTAAGCGGACTCCCGATCCACGCTCTCCTCATATTTCGCCCCCAGATCGCTTGCGGCGATCACCGCCGTCCGCTCCGCTTTCGTCAGCGGCCCAAGGCGCGATAACGGCGGGCGCACCATGGTTTTCTCGACCGGCGTCGGCGCGCCGTCCTCGGTCAGCATGGAGGTCAGCGCCCAGCCGGTGCCCAGTTCCGTCACTTCCTTCCTGACATCCACGGTCGGATTGGGCCGGAAGGTGTCGGCAACCGCGCGAATGGCCTTCTGCTCCTTGGGCGTGAAGGCGCGGAGCGCGTGCTGTACCCGGTGCGCCAGCTGGCCGGACACTTCGTCGGGCACGTCGGCGGGGTTCTGCGTGATGAAGAAGACCGCGACGCCTTTCGACCGGATCAGCCGCACGACCTGCTCGATCTTGTCCACCAGCGCCTTGGGCGCTTCGTCGAACAGCAGATGCGCCTCGTCGAAGAAGAACACCATCTTCGGCTTGTCGGGATCGCCGACCTCGGGCAGCATCTCGAACAGTTCCGACAGCAGCCACAGCAGGAAGGTCGCGTAGAGGCGCGGGCTGTTCATCAACCTGTCCGCGGCCAGGATGTTCACCATGCCGCGCCCGTCATCGGCGGTGCGCAAAAAGTCCATGATGTCGAGGGCGGGCTCGGCGAAGAAATGTTCGCCGCCCTGCTCCTCGAGCTGAAGCAGCCGCCGCTGGATCGCGCCGATGCTCGCCTTCGAGACATTGCCGTAACGCGTCTTCACGTCGCTGGCATTGTCGCCCAGCCAGGTCAGCATCGCGCGCAGATCCTTCAGATCGAGGAGCAGCATCTCTTCCTCGTCGGCGATGCGAAACGCGATGGTGAGGACGCCCTCCTGCGTATCGTTCAGCCCCATCAGCCGCGCGAGGAGCAGCGGCCCCATCTCGCTGATCGTGGCGCGTACGGGATGCCCCTGCTCCCCGAACAGATCCCAGAAGGTCACCGGCATGGGTTCATAGCGGTAATCGTCGAGGCCGATGGTTTCCGCCCGCTCGATCAGCTTGTCATGATGTTTGAAGCGGTCTGTGCCGGGCATGGCGAGGCCGCTGAGGTCGCCCTTCACATCCGACAGGAACGTCGGCACGCCGGCACGCGAAAACCCCTCGGTCAGGATCTGCAGCGTCACCGTCTTGCCCGTGCCGGTCGCGCCCGCGATCAGGCCATGCCGGTTGGCGCGGCCCAGCAGCATTTCCTGAAGGCTCTCATGCCCCTTGCCGACGATGATGGATGGCTGCGCCATATATGCGTCTCCCTTTTTGTCAGTGCCGCCTATAGGTCAGGCCAACCCTAACGAAAAGGCAGGTTTCCCGATGCGCATTCTCCTTACCAATGACGATGGCTATCACGCCCCGGGCTTTGCCGTGCTGGAGGAAATCGCGCGCGAACTGTCGGACGATGTCTGGGTCTGCGCGCCGGCCGATGAAATGTCGGGCGCGGGCCACAGCCTGACGTTGACCACGCCGGTGCGGCTGAGGAAACATGACGAGCGGCGCTATGCCGTCGTCGGCACGCCGACGGACAGCGTGATGATGGGCCTGGGCCATGTGATGAAGGATAAGCAGCCGGACCTCGTCCTGTCGGGCGTCAATCGCGGTGCGAACATCGCCGAGGACGTTACCTATTCGGGCACCGTGTCGGCGGCGATGGAAGGCACGCTATACGGCGTCAGGTCGATCGCGCTCAGTCAGGCAATGGGCAATCTGCACGACATGGATGCCTTCGCCACCGCCCGCGCTTGGGGGGCGAAGGTCCTGCGCCCGCTAATCGACATGGACTGGGACGACGGCACACTCCTGAATGTCAATTTCCCGCCTGTCGCGCCGGACGCGGTGAAGGGCGTGCGCGTCTGCGAGCAGGGCTTCCGCGACCTTGGCCGCACGCATATCGAACAGCGCAAGGACACGCGCGGCTTCGATTATTTCTGGTTCGGCCTGGGCCGGGACGCAACCGAGCCCGGCCATGAAACCGACCTGAAGGCAATGCGGGAGGGGCATGTCGCGGTGACGCCGCTGCACCTCGACATGACGCATTATCCGACCATGGAGAAGCTGCGCGGGGCGCTTGGCGATCTTGGCTAGGCGACGATTTTCCCCGAATGGGAACAATCCTCATTCCTGCCGGCGCGGGCACGACGGGTCTTCATGGTGACCAAGCGCCTTTCTTTCCTACGCGGCCCCTTATCGGCTTCCTGCCACGCGCCCGCCAATGCTATGACCACAGCCATGCGCCGTCTGCTTCTCGCCAGCCTGGTTCCGCTCGCCGCCTGCGTCGCGCCGCAAAGTGAGGCGCCGTTTCCGTCACAGACGGCGGCGCGCCAGCCGATGGTCGTGCCCGAACCGCCTCCCGCGCGCGCGCGCTGGCAGCCCCGTGCCGTGACGACCGATGCGCGCACCGTGGCCGCGCAGACCTACACGGTACGCTCCGGCGATTCCCTCTCGCGTATCGCCGAGACGACAGGCAGCAGCGTGCGCGCCATCGCCCGCGCCAATGGCATCGCGCCGCCCTATGTCATCCGGCCTGGACAGCGGCTGGGCATCCCGGGCGGACGCTATCACCGTGTCAATCGCGGGGAGACGGGCATCGCCATCGCGCTCGCCTACCGCGTCGACTGGGACAGTATTGTTCGCGCGAACGACCTCAGCGCGCCGTTTTTGCTGGGCGTCGGGCAGAAGCTGCTGCTGCCGTCGAATGCGCCGCCGCAACGCGATGTCGCGGCGGGCACAACGCGACCTACCGCCGAGAGCGCGGCGTTCGACATTGATATCGACGATATTATTTCCGGCGGCGAACCTGCGGTCGCCTCAGGCGAAGCGCCGATCAGCGAACCGGCGAAGGCGGTCCGCGCCGCCGCGATCATTCCGTTCGATGGCCGCTTTCAGTGGCCGCTCGACGGGAAACTTGTCTCCAGCTTCGGCGCGAAGGCGGGCGGACTTTACAATGACGGCCTCAACATCGCCGCCGCGAAGGGCGCGCCCATACGCGCGGCGGCGTCGGGCACGGTCATTTATGCGGGGAATGGCGTTGAGGGTTGGGGCAATCTCGTCCTCGTCGAACATGGCGCCAGCTGGGTCAGCGCCTATGCCCATGCCGACGCCTTCTATGTCGAGCGTGGCGATCAGGTGAATCGGGGCGAGGTCATCGCCGAGGTTGGGCAAACCGGATCGGTCACCAGTCCGCAGCTGCACTTCGAACTGCGGCAGGGGCGGAAAGCCGTGGACCCGAGGGCGCATCTGCCTGCGAGCTGATATCCCCTCCCTTTTAGGGAGGGGTTAGGGGAGGGTCGCGACGGCGCAGCCGAGCGTCGGCGCGTGCCGCACGTCCAGAGGCTCGCCGCTTCGCGTCTCGCACCCTCCCGTGAAAAGCTAATCGCATTTCACCCCCTCCCTGCAAGCAGGGAGGGGAGTCGCCGTCTCACACCCAATTTTCAAACCAAAAAGGCGTCGCCCCAGCCGCCGCGCCGGGGTCCAGCGATATTGCGGGTTATGGGCGCAATTTCGACGTGCCGCTGGACCCCGGATCAGGTCCGGGGTGACGCCCTGTGCGGCGTGGCGATGACCTTTACAGCCCCAGCGCCGTCTTCACTGCCTCATGCGTGATCTTCCCGCCCTTCACGTTCAGCCCCTCGGCCAGCCCTGCGTCCGCCGCCATCGCCGCGTCCGCGCCCAAGTTCGCCAGTTTGACGATGTAGGGCAATGTCGCGTTGTTCAACGCGAAGGTCGACGTCCGCGCCACCGCGCCGGGCATATTGGCGACGCAATAGTGAATCACGTCTTCCTCGACATAGACGGGGTCGCTGTGCGTCGTCGGGCGGGAGGTTTCGAAACAGCCGCCCTGATCGATGGCGACATCGACGAGCACCGAGCCGCGCTTCATGGTCTTCAACATCTCGCGCGTCACCAGCTTCGGCGCGGCGGCACCGGGGATCAGCACGCAGCCGATGAGGAGGTGCGAGGTCTCGACCGCGCGCGCCACGGCGGCGGCGCTGGCGAACACGGTCTTCACCCGGTTCTGAAACAGCTCGTCCAGCTCCGCGAGGCGCATGGTCGAGACGTCGTAGATCGTCACGTCCGCGCCGAGGCCGACCGCCATCTGCGCCGCGTTGAAGCCGGAAATGCCGCCGCCCAGGATCGCGACCTTGGCCGGGGCGACGCCGGGAACGCCGCCCAGTAGGATGCCGCGCCCGCCATTTTCCTTTTCCAGATAATGCGCGCCCGCCTGCACCGACAGCCGCCCGGCGACCTGACTCATGGGGCGCAGCAGCGGCAGCGCGCCCAGCTTGTCGGTCACGGTCTCATAGGCGATGCAGGTCGCGCCCGATTTCATCAGCGCCTCGGCCTGCGGCTTGTCGGCGGCAAGATGAAGATAGGTGAACAGCGTCTGGTGCGGTTTCAGCCACGCGCATTCGTGCAGCTGCGGTTCCTTCACCTTCACGATCATGTCGGCGGCATCGAAGACGGCCTCAGGGCCGGGCAGGATCTTCGCGCCCGCCGCTTCGTAATCCGCGTCGGAAAAATCGATACCCGCGCCCGCACCGGTCTCGACATAGACGTCGTGTCCGCCCGCGCCGGTCAGTTCGAACACGGACGTCGGCGTCATGCCGACCCGATATTCGTGAACCTTGATTTCCTTGGGGACGCCGATTTTCATGGGGACGCTTTCTGAGGTCTGGAATTGCCCGGCCTCAATAGCGTAATATTATTGCGCAGCCTAGTCTGTGCCATCGCCTCCGATTTTATCCCACGTCTGCGTGTCGAAATCGCCCGCATCGTGCCGCTCGCGCAGCTGGCTGGCCGGGTCGCCGAAGCTGCGATTGACCATGCGCCCGCGCTTCACCGCCTCGCGCGCGCCGATCTTGTCGGCCCAGCGGATGACGTTTTCATATTCGTGAACCTGCAAAAACTCGGCGGCTTCATAAAGAACGCCCTTCGCCATGCTGCCATACCAGGGCCAGATCGCCATGTCGGCGATGGTGTAGTCGTCGCCCGCCATATACTCATGGTCCGCCAGGTGCGTGTCGAGGACGTGCATCTGCCGCTTCACTTCCATGGCGAAGCGGTTGATCGGATATTCGTATTTTTCGGGCGCGTAAGCGTAAAAATGTCCAAAGCCGCCGCCCAGATAGGGCGCGCTGCCCATCTGCCACATCAACCAGGAAAAGCATTCCGCGCGGGCGGGCTGCTTCGCCGGCAGGAATTCACCGAATTTCTCGGCGAGGTGAATGAGGATCGAGCCAGATTCAAACACCCGCAACGGCACATCGCCACTATGGTCCATAAGGGCGGGAATCTTGCTGTTCGGATTCGCGCCGACAAAGCCCGACGTGAACTGGTCGCCCTCGCCGATATTGACCAGCCAGGCGTCATATTCCGCGCCCTCGTGGCCCAGCGCCAGCAATTCCTCCAGCATGACCGTGACTTTCACGCCATTGGGCGTCGCCAGCGAATAGAGCTGCAGAGGATGTTTGCCGACCGGCAGACCCTTCTCGCTGGTCGCGCCTGAAACCGGCCGGTTGATATTGGCGAATTTGCCGCCCGAGGACTTGTCCCATGTCCAGACGCTGGGTGGGGTGTAAATGTCCTGATCGCTCATTAGCCTGTCCTCGTGTCCATTTGGAGGCGTACATAGTGCGTCCGTCGGGCGATTGGCAGGTCTGCATAAGATGAGGGTGGCGCGCAACGCGGTCCCCGGCGAACGGGCCTCGCCTTTTCTTCGGTCGGAATCTGACCTCGTTCGCATCTTCATCGCGCCAAACCGGGGCCACCAAAGCGGTTTTTCACTCCCTCGTCCGTTGGGCATTGTTTCGAACAGACGGTCCTGTTGCTGGAAAGTATGAGAACAAGGCGCGATACCTGACCCTATCACGCCGGTTCCGCTTCAGGCTTCAAACGCAGTCCAAGGATTTTCTACGCTTGCTGATCTTGGCAATCGGTTTGCTATCTGACAGGTGCGACAGATCCAGCGGTGCATCCGGCACCCGCTCTGCCGTGGCGAAAGGCCACCGCGCACCGTTCAGACCGGCAGCGCCGTGGCTACCACGTGTCGGTCGCGCCCCGATCGACATCACTGGATTTCGCAATAGAGCCAAGTCTCCCTCGACAAGGTGCGAGCGCGATATCTGTCAGGACATTCAGCGGATCTCGTCCATACTGAAGCGCCGTTGCCGGCGATGGCAATGCATGGCGAGCGTCTCTTTCGCAAATCAGGTCGCTCGAGATCTGCCCGTCCGCTTCCGGCGCACACGACGACACCCCCACCCCACGCCGGCAAAGGTCAGCATAGGGACCGGTCGCCGGAATTTCGGCTTGTAACATCTTCAATTCAAAAGCGGTCGTTTGCCGCCTCGAAAAGCGGTCAGCGTTATCCTTGTCGCAAAACCTGGGCAAGGCGCTCGTCCCGCGGCCCTCAATCCTCGGCACTGGGCTCGGCGCGCATGTCCAGAGCGTCTTCCCAGCCGCCGCCCAGCGCGCGAAAGCTGGTGACGGTCGCGACTGCGAGATCGCGGTCGGCTGCCGCCAAAGCGGAGCGAGCCTCGATGAGGCGGCGCTGCGTATCGAGGAGATCCAGCAGGCTGTCGAGGCCCATTTCGAAACGAAGCTGACCCAGTTCATAGGCGCGCTCCTGGCTCGCAAGGGTTTCGGCAAGTTCGGTGCGGCGGCGGCTGGTGGAGACGTAGGCGGAAAGCGCAGTTTCGGCGTCGCGAAACGCATTCACCACCGCGGCACTGTACAGGGCACGGGCTTCATCCGCGCCCGCGCGGGCTTCATCCACTTCCGCGCGGCCTCGGCCCCCTGCAAAGATCGGCCAGTTGAGCGCACCGGCTACGGACCATGTTTCTGCATCGCCGCCAAACAGGTTTTCGACGGCGCTGGAGGCGAAACCAAACATCCCGGATAGGCTGAAACGCGGATAGAGGTCGGCGATTTCCGCACCGATATCGGCCGTTTCCGCAGCCAGTCGACGCTCAGCAAGGCGAACGTCGGGGCGCCGCCGGAGAAGGTCTGATGGCAGACCCGCCGGAATCGCGTCCAACATGGTGGGGAGAGGTCGTGCTGCCGCCAAGATCGGCTCGGCGCGTTCGGGTGTCGTGCCGGTGAGTGCGGCAAGAGCGGCGATACGGGCACGGATGTCGGCGAAATAAGGACGCCTCGCAGCGCGAGCGGAACTGAGCGCGGCCTCTGAGCGAGCCACGTCGAAATCAGAAGCGAGCTCCTGGTCGGCGAGCAAACGCGTCAAGTCGGCGGTGCGGGCCGCGACCGCAATATTCTCGTCCGCAGCGGCCGCCTGTGCCTGTGCAGCGCGAAGCTCGGTATAGTTCTGTACCGTGTCGGCGATCGCGGTCAGGAGAACCGCGTTTCGATCTTCCTCGGACAAGGCGTTGCGTGCGTCGGCCGCCTCGATGCGGCGGGCAATACGCCCGAACAGGTCGATTTCCCAATCCGCACCGATGCCCGTGCGGTAGACGGACTGTGTAAGCGGAATACCGGGGATCTGACCGATGCCGCCAACTTCGCCGCTCTGACTCTCCCGCGTGGCGCTGCCGCTGGCATTCGCCTGTGGCCGGCGTCCTGCCGCTGCTATGC
>JBARZR010000280.1:0-9162 GCA_049650205.1 Pacificimonas sp.
TCCTTTGGGAACGCGGCGTAGTCCCTTTCCTGAAGGTGGACAAGGGCCTGGAGGACGAGGTCGACGGAGTTCAGTTGATGAAGCCCAATCCCGACCTTGAGGCGCTGCTGGACCGGGCGAAGGAGAAGGAAATTTTTGGCACGAAAATGCGCTCCGTCATCAATCACGCCTCCCAAACCGGTATCGCCGCCATCGTCGATCAGCAGTTCGAAGTGGGCGCGCGCATTCTCGCCAAGGGACTGATGCCGATCATCGAACCGGAGGTGAATATCAAGTCTGATAGCCGCGCGGATTGCGACGCTATCCTGCTCGAGGAACTGATGCGCGCGCTTGATGGGTTGCCGGATGGCGAGCGCGTGATGTTGAAACTGTCCCTACCGGTCAATGCTGATCTTTACGTACCGCTGGTGGCGCATCCGAAAGTGGCGCGCGTGGTCGCGCTGTCGGGCGGGTTTTCGCAGGATGACGCCTGCGCGGAGCTAAGAAAAAACCACGGTATGATAGCCAGTTTCAGCCGGGCGCTGCTACAGGACCTTAGGCACGATATGGACGATGCCGAGTTCGACAGGACGCTTGCCGACGCCATAAATAGGATCTGCTCAGCTTCGACAACCTGAGTCCTGCTACATGGCAAACTGGTTTCACCGTCTGCTGGCGCGTCAGTTTGCCCAGCCATCGGGCGCGCTCGGTCGCCTGCTGATCGCGCCTTGGCTAAACCGCATGAGCCGGGAGGATAACCGGCTCATGCTGGCGCGACTGGCGCTTGGATCCGGTGACGACTTTCTCGAAATCGGCTTTGGTGGTGGCGACCTCCTGGCGGCGGCACTGACCAAGGGGCAGGGCGCTGTGACCGGAATAGATATTTCGCCGGATATCGTCGCGCGCGGCCGAAAGCGGTTCCAGCGGCAATCCCGCGTGACCCTTGTGGAGGGAAGGGCCACGGACCTGCCCCTTGCAACGAATAGCGCGGATCGCGTCGCCAGTCTGCACAACCTTTATTTCTGGGACGACCCGGCAAGGGCCTTTGCCGAAATCCATCATGTTCTTCGCCCGCAGGGCCGCGTCGTCATTGGATTCGAGCCCGCAGAACAGATGCGCCAATGGCCCGGCCATGAACATGGCTTCCGCCTGTGGACCGGTGAAGAGGCCGCCCAGTTGATGCACGATGCCGGGTTCGAGAACGTGCGGCACGAGACCGTCCAGAAGGCCGTCGATGTGACTTTCGTGTCGGGCACCAAAGCTGCTAAGCGCCCAGCACATGACCATAGTTGATCTCGATCCGGACTTTGCCGACCGCTTTGGCGGAGCGATGAAAAACAAGGGCGGAGAGGGGAGGCCGCCTTGCCAGCTTTATCTGATTTCGCCGCCGACCTATGATCCGGGCTTTCCCGAACAGCTGAAGGCGGCGCTGGATGCCCGCCCGGTCGCGGCCTTCCAGCTGCGCCTGAAGGGGCTCGGTGATATGGAAATCCTGCGTGCCGGGTCTGTCATCAAGCCCATTCTCGACGCTTATGACGTCGCGCTGATCGTCAACGACCGCGCCGATCTGGCGAAGGAACTTGAAGCCGACGGCGTCCATCTCGGTCAGTCCGACGGCAGCGTGGCAGAGGCACGAGCGCTTCTGGGCCATCAGGCGCAGATCGGCGTCACCTGCCATGACAGCCGGCATCTGGCGATGAAGGCGGGCGAACATGGTGCGGATTATGTGGCCTTCGGAGCCTTTTACGATACCGACACGAAAGATACGACACACCGCCCCGACCCGTCTATCCTTGGCTGGTGGACGACGATCAGCGAAGTCGCCTGTGTGGCCATCGGCGGCATCACGCCCGATAACGCGAAGCCCCTTATCGACAACGGTGCGGACTTCCTGGCGGTAAGCGGTGCCGTGTGGACAGCCAGCGGCGGTCCTGCCGCCGCTATGGCCCGCTTCGGGGCGCTGCTTGAGGAACGACCTGCGGCCTGATATGGCGCGGAACAATCCATCAAATTTCAGGTGCGCATATGAAAATCTCTGGCGTGGACATCCGTCCCGGCAACATCATCGAATTCGAGGGCGGTCTGTGGCGCGCGGTCAAGATCCAGCACACGCAGCCGGGCAAGGGCGGTGCCTATATGCAGGTCGAGATGAAGAACCTGCTGGATGGCCGCAAGACCAACAACCGGTTCCGTTCTTCGGAGACAGTCGAAAAAGTCCGTCTGGATACCAAGGATTTCCAATATCTCTATGCTGAGGATGACATGCTCACCTTCATGGATACGGAGACCTATGAGCAGGTTATGCTGCCCACCGATCTACTCGGTGACGCCGCGCCGTTCCTGACGGACGGAATGCAGGTCATGCTTGAACTTTACGAGGAGCGCCCCATTTCGGTCCAGCTTCCCGATCAGGCGGAAGTTGAGATCGTCGAGGCCGACGCCGTCGTCAAGGGGCAGACGGCCTCCTCCAGCTACAAGCCTGCCATGCTGGAAAATGGCGTCCGCATCATGGTGCCGCCGCATATCGCATCGGGGACTCGCGTCATCGTCGACGTATACTCTCAGGAATATGTAAAAAGGGCCGATTGATCATGGATATCAAACTCATCCTCACCGCGACCGTCGTTGCGACGCTGGCAGTTGCTCCGGCCATGGCGCAGGCCAAGGCGCCGAGCAAGGCAGAGGTCGAAGCGTCGTTTCGGACGCTAAGCCTCATCACGAGTGCGATTGAAACGAAGGAAGTGCCCGTGCCGGTCAAGAATGCGCTTTTTGGTTGCATATATGCGAAGCCGCTTGGGGAAGTGTCCGCCGCTCTGACCAAGACGCTGAACGACAATCCGCAGATCGATGGCAAGGACAATACGCAGGCGCTGATCGTGCTTTCCCGTATCTGCGGCGCGCCCGCGCCAGAACCGAAAGCCGAGTAATGCCCGCACGTCCCGCGCTCGTCACCGTCATGGACAAGGCGGCGCGGAAGGCTGCGCCGAAACTGCGCCGTGACTTTGGAGAAGTCTCGCAACTTCAGGTCAGTCGCAAGGGCCCGTCGGACTTCGTTTCAACGGCCGACCGCGAGGCGGAGGAAACCATTGTCGAAATCCTTCGGCAGTCGCGCCCGGAATGGGGGTTTCTGCTGGAAGAACGCGGCGTTATCGAGGGCAAGGACGGTGAGCCGCGATGGATCGTCGATCCCATCGATGGCACCACCAATTTCCTGCATGGCATTCCGCATTTCGCCATTTCCATCGCTGCCGAAATCCGCGGTGAAATCGTCGCGGGCTGTGTTTATCAGCCATTGACCGACGAGTTTTTCTGGGCCGAACGCGGCAAGGGGGCGTTCCTGCACAACAAGCGTTTACGTGTCTCTGGTCGGCGCGAACTGGCCGACGCCCTGTTCGCGACGGGCGTGCCGTTCAATGGTCATGGCGATCATGATGACTTCCGCCGTCAGCTGGATGCTGTCGCGCCGCAGGTTGCCGGTATCCGCCGTTTCGGCAGCGCCGCGCTCGACCTCGCCTGGGTCGCCGCCGGTCGTTATGAGGGCTATTGGGAGAAAGACCTGAATATCTGGGACGTGGCGGCAGGTGTCCTGATCGTGCGTGAAGCGGGCGGCTTCGTCACCGATTATCGCGGCGGCGACACTCGCGTTATGGACGGCGAGATCGTCGCCGCCAACGGCGCGCTGCATTCCAAGCTGCACAAGCTGGTTGCCGGGGCCCTGAGGAAGTAGGCGTCATGCCGCACTGCGGCATTGCTGTCCTTGCACGTCTCCGCCTTGCCGCCTAAGTGCGGGACATAACGAAAACGAAAGCGATTCCATGGCCTCCGTTGCGGCGGAATATCTGCCCATCCTGATTTTTCTCGGCATCGCGCTGGTACTGTCCGGCGTTTTCGTCGGCCTTCCGATCCTCGTCAGCAACCTGACGGGCGCGCACCAGCCCTATGCGGCGAAGCTTGCCGAATATGAGTGCGGCTTCCCCGCCTTCGAGGATGCCCGCCGCCAGTTCGACGTGCGCTTCTACCTCGTGTCGATCCTCTTCATCATCTTCGATCTCGAGGTTGCCTTCCTGTTTCCCTGGGCCGTATCGCTCGGCACGACGGGCGTGTTCGGCTGGGCGTCGATGATGGTGTTCCTGGGCATCCTGACCATCGGTTTCATCTACGAGTGGAAGAAGGGAGCGCTGGAATGGGAGTAGAAGCCCCGACGATCCGCGTGCCGGAAGAACATCATGCCGTTCCGCACGACCAGTTCGTGCAGGATGTCGGAACGGAGCTCGATAATAAGGGCTTCCTGACGACCACAACCGAGGATCTGTTCAACTGGGCGCGCACCGGCTCGCTCTGGTGGATGACGTTCGGCCTCGCCTGTTGCGGTGTGGAGATGATGCATACCAATATGCCGCGTTACGACATGGAGCGCTTCGGTGCCGCGCCGCGCGCGAGCCCGCGCCAGTCCGATGTGATGATCGTGGCCGGTACGCTCTGCAACAAGATGGCACCCGCTCTGCGCCGCCTTTACGACCAGATGCCGGAACCCCGCTACGTTATCTCAATGGGAAGCTGCGCCAATGGCGGCGGCTATTATCATTACAGCTATTCCGTCGTGCGTGGCTGCGACCGCATTGTTCCTGTGGACATCTACATCCCCGGCTGTCCACCGACAGCAGAGGCATTGCTCTACGGCATTATGGCTCTGCAGCGGAAAATCCGCCGCGTCGGCACGTTCGAGCGTTAGAGACTGCTATGAAGAACCCCGCACCAGCGATGGCCTCCCCCAGCGCGCTCGCTCAAGCGTTCGCATCCGCTGATGCGCATGAGCATCGCGGCGAGTTGACCCTTACCGTTTCTTGCACCGATCTGTTCGCCACGCTTCAGTCCTTGCGCGACGAGCATGAGTTTCAACAGCTAATCGAGATCGCCGGGTGCGATTATCCTGAGCGGGCACAGCGGTTCGAACTCAATTATCATCTTCTGTCACTGACTAGAAACCAGCGCATCCGCGTGAAAGTGCTGACCGATGAGGACACGCCAGTCAGATCGATCACGCCTCTCTGGCCGCTGGCGAACTGGCTGGAGCGAGAAGTATGGGATCTCTACGGCGTCATGTTCGACGGCCATCCCGATCACCGCCGCATCCTGACGGACTATGGCTTTTCCGGCCATCCCTTCCGTAAGGACTTCCCGCTCACCGGCTATGTCGAGCTGCGCTGGTCCGAGGAGCACAAGCGCGTAATCTATGAGCCTGTCAAACTGGCGCAGGATTTTCGCAGCTTCGATTTCGAAAGCCCCTGGGAGGGGCCGACCTACAATCTGCCCGGTGATGAAAAGGCCGGAGGAGAAACCGTATGATCCGTTTTTTTCCTATCGCCGCGCTGTCGATCCTCGCCGCCTGCGGCTCCGCTGAAATGGATGCGGCGACCGACCGCGACGACGATGTTTCGCAGGAAAGCGTCGACGAGGTTTACGGCGCCGACGAGGTGGAGGACGAAGCGCTGGACGATGTCGATGGCGAAACCCGGGGGACACAATAGCCCATGGCCGAGACGTTGATGCACGAAGAGAAAGCTGAAAGATTTCCCGCCGTCGAGTCCGTCGACGATCATGGCGAACGCGATGTGGAGATTCAGAATTATTCCATGAATTTCGGGCCGCAACACCCCGCGGCGCATGGTGTTCTGCGTCTGATCATGGAGATGGACGGAGAGATCATCGAACGGGTCGATCCTCATATCGGCCTGCTGCATCGCGGCACTGAAAAGCTGATTGAATACAAGACCTACCTTCAGGCGCTGCCTTATATGGACCGGCTGGATTACGTCTCGCCGATGTGCATGGAGCACAGTTATGTGCTGGCGGTCGAGAAGCTGCTCGATCTGGAAGTCCCGCTCCGCGCGCAATATCTGCGTGTTCTGTTCGCCGAACTGACCCGTATCACCAATCACATCCTGAATACCACCGCGCACGCAATGGACGTCGGTGCCATGACGCCGATGCTGTGGCTGTTCGAGGAACGCGAATATATTTGCGAGTTCTACGAGCGTGCATCGGGCGCCCGCTTTCACGCCGCTTATTTCCGCCCTGGCGGCGTGCATCAGGATGTGCCGCCCGCGCTCATCAATGACATCGCCGAATGGGCTGACCGCTTTCCGAACGTTCTGAAGGATTTCGAAACGCTCGTCGTCGGCAACCGCATCTTCAAACAGCGCAATGTGGATATCGGCGCCATCAGCAAGGAAGACGCTATTGCCTGGGGCTTCTCCGGCCCCTGCCTGCGCGGCTCCGGTGTCCCCTGGGATCTGCGGAAATCGCAGCCCTACGATGTCTATGACCGCATGGACTTCGACGTGCCTGTCGGTACGAAAGGCGATTGCTATGACCGATTCATGGTCCGTATGGAGGAAATGCGTCAGTCGCTGCGTATCGTGAAACAGTGCATCGCCGAGCTTCCCGAAGGCCCGGTCATGTCGACCGACCCGAAGGTCGGCCCGCCCAAGCGCGGTGAGATGAAGCGTTCGATGGAGGCGCTGATCAATCACTTCAAGCTTTATACCGAGGGCTTTCATGTGCCCGAGGGTGAAGTCTATGTCGGTACGGAAAGCCCCAAAGGGGAATTTGGCATCTATCTCGTCAGTGACGGCACCAACAAACCCTATCGCTGCAAGATCAAGCCGACGGCCTTCTCGCATCTTCAGGCAATGGAGTTCCTCTGCAAAGGCCACATGCTCGCTGACGCGCCCGCTATTCTAGGCTCGCTCGATATCGTGTTCGGTGAATGCGACCGCTAGCCATGGCTTTTGCGGCAGTTTCAACCTTGGTAGCCTGTGAGGGTGAGCCGGATGTGCCGTCGCGCTACCGCGATATCGGCATCCCTGTGGCCGATGTGCCGCCTGCCTACCGCGTGCCCCTTGCGGCGATGAATGCGATCGGGCGCGGTGGCATGATCGAAAAGCTGGAAACCTGTGAGGGGTTTTCGCTTACCGAAAATGGCCTGCCACTCGATCTTGCCAGTCTCGGCGACTTCCGCCGGATGGTTTACCGCCGCCTGGGAGAGCGGGCTGGTGTCGCCACCGATATTTCGGCCTATGACAGTGGTGCATCGCGCGTCACCATATTGTCACGCAGCATCGCGGGCGATGAAGCGGAACTGGAAAGCGAATGGACGCTGCGTCTCGATGGCGAGGCGCTGGATTGTGTTTCCGCGGTAGACTTGCGCGAGGCTGCCGCATGAGCATGCCCGAACCCATTTCCCTAAGCGAGAAATTTTCCGGCTTTTCCGATCACTGGAACCCGCGCATCATTGGTTGCTATAACGATAGTGAATTGCGCGTCGCCAAGCTGAAAGGCGAATTTTCCTGGCATTCGCATGCCGAAACTGACGAACTTTTCATCGTGGTCGACGGGCAAATGCACGTCGATTTCCGCGAAGGAACACGAAGTCTTGGACGCGGCGAGGCCATCGTGGTACCTCGCGGCACGGAACACCGCCCGCGCGCCGAGGAGGAATGTCACGTCCTCATCATGGACCGTGCAGGCGAACCGAACACAGGCACCAACCCGTCGGACCTGACCCGGCACCAGCTAGAGACGATCTGATGACAGCCGCTTCCTATTCCAGCGTCAGCCATGCGAAGGCCGAAGCCGCCGCAAAAGTCGATCACCATGCGTTCGACGGCTTCGCCTGGACCGCCGCCAACGCGAAAACGGCTGCGATCCACATCGCCAAATATCCCGAAGGTCGGCAGCAGTCTGCCGTGATGCCGCTTCTCGACCTCGCCCAGCGTCAGATCGGCGCGGAGACAGGCACACAGGGCTGGCTGCCCATTCCCGTCATCGAGTATATCGCCAAGCAGCTGGAAATGCCTTATATTCGTGTTTACGAAGTTGCTACCTTCTATACGATGTATAATC
This sequence comes from Pacificimonas sp., assembly GCA_049650205.1. Classification (GTDB taxonomy): domain Bacteria; phylum Pseudomonadota; class Alphaproteobacteria; order Sphingomonadales; family Sphingomonadaceae; genus Pacificimonas. The sequence continues at coordinate 7,885 of JBARZR010000280.1, forward strand.
TGCACCCGGTTGGAAAATATCATGTGCAGTTATGCGGTACGACGCCCTGCATGCTGCGCGGTTCGGATGACGTCATGCGTGTCCTGAACGAGAAGGGCATCCACAAGGGCAAAACGACGCCCGATGGCATGTTCACTCTTACGGAAGTCGAATGTCTCGGCAACTGCGCCACTGCGCCGATGCTGCAGATCAACGACGACAATTATGAATGCCTCGATCAGGAAAGCACGGTGCGCGTGATCGATGCGCTCGCTGCAGGTGAACAGCCAAAGCCAGGCCCGCAGGATGGACGTCATTCGTCCGAACCCGCGGGCGGCCTCACCAGCCTGCATGAGTTCGCGTCATGAGCGCCTTCGTTTCCCTCCTCGTGGCGCTGGTCGGCATCGTCATCGCCTGGAAATTGTTCAAGGGCGTCGTGAAGACGATCGTGATTATCGGCGTCCTCGTGATCGCCGCCGCTTTCTATTTTGGAATGGGCCTATGACCTTCCTCGACGACAAGGATCGCATCTTTACCAATCTTTACGGTTTCCAGTCCCCGGATCTGAAAGCCGCCAAAAAGCGCGGCGACTGGGACGGCACGAAGAAACTGCTCGCCATGGGCCCGGATGCGATTGTCGAAGCCATCAAGGCGTCAGGCCTGCGCGGACGCGGCGGCGCAGGCTTCCCGACCGGCGTGAAATGGTCGTTCATGCCAAAGGAACCGACGCCGGAACGCCCCTCCTATCTGGTCATCAACGCCGACGAGTCCGAGCCCGGTTCCTGCAAGGATCGAGAGATCCTGCGCCACGATCCCCACAAACTGCTTGAGGGCGCTCTGGTCGCCGGTTTCGCCATGCGCGCCAAGGCGGCGTATATCTACATTCGCGGTGAATATATCCGTGAGGCCGAGGCCATGCAGCGCGCCATCGACGAGGCTTATGACGCGGGCCTGCTTGGCAAGAACGCCGCGAAGTCCGGCTATGATTATGACGTCTATCTGCACCGCGGGGCCGGGGCGTATATCTGCGGGGAAGAAACCGCGATGATCGAAAGCCTGGAAGGTAAAAAGGGGCAGCCGCGCCTGAAGCCGCCTTTTCCAGCGGGCGCGGGCCTTTATGGGATGCCGACGACGGTCAACAATGTAGAGTCCATCGCCGTGACGCCGACAATCCTCAGGCGCGGCGCGGACTGGTTCGCGGGTATCGGCCGGGAAAACAATACCGGCACGAAACTCTTTCAGATTTCCGGCCATGTGAACAATCCGTGCGTCGTCGAGGAGGCGATGTCGATCCCCTTC
>JBARZR010000281.1:0-18564 GCA_049650205.1 Pacificimonas sp.
TTCGATGTTCAGTGTCACGCCTGCGGCAATTGCCGCCTCAAGCTCCCGGTCGCGCTTTCCGGGCCCCGCGAAACTGATATGCGCCGGGTCCGTGCCGCTGGCGAGCGCGAAATCGAGTTCGCCCGCCGAAGCGATATCGAGGCCGTCCACCTGTTTGGCGATATGGTCGACGACCGGCTGCCAGGGGTTGGCCTTGATGGCATAATGCAGCAAAATCTCATCCGGCATCGCCGCGCGCAAATGCGCGATGCGCCGGTCGATAACCCCGCGGTCATAGATGAACAGCGGCGTGTCATCCGCCTGTTCCGCCAATACCGAGGCGCGCTGACCGCCGATCAGAAGCTCTCCATCGTCAGCGGCGGCGAACAGTCCGGCGATGCGCGGGTCGGAAGCGACATCATTCATAAGTTTTCGCTTCCTCTCTTAGCGCCGTGCGGTCGATCTTGCCATTAGGCGAGCGCGGCAGGCTGTCCTTCCATGACAGATGTTGCGGTTGCATGAAGGTCGGCAGCGACGACGCCATGGCGCGCCGGAAACCGGCCTCGTCCGTATCGTCCGACATGACGGCGAACAGCAGGATCGCCTGTCCCACTCGCTCGTCTTTCACGCCGAAGGCCGCCGCTTCGCGGACCATTCCGGTCGCCTGCGCCGCCTCCTCGATCTCGCCCGGACTGACCCGGTTTCCACTGGTTTTTATCATGTCGTCCGCGCGGGCCTCGAAATAGAGCAGGCCGTCCGCCCCGCGCCGCATGCGGTCGCCCGACCAGACCGCCCTGCCGTCATAGCGCGAAAAAGCGGGCGCGGGCCGGAACCGTGCGTCGGTTCGCTCCCGATCCTGCCAATAGCCCTGCGCCACCAGCGGGCCGCAATGCACCAGTTCGCCGACTTCGTCCGCATCCGCTTCACTACCGTCGGGGCGCAGCACGAACAGTTCCGCATTGGGAATGGCCCCGCCGATGGAATCCGGCTTTTCCAGCGCCAGTTCGGGAACGAGATAGGCCGAGCGAAACGCTTCCGTCAGGCCATACATCAGGAATATCCGCGCCTGTGGAAACCGCTTGGCGAAGGCGCGCGTCAGCCGTTCCGGCATGTGACCGCCGGTATTGGTCAGCGTGCGGAGCGTATCGCCGCTATCGCCCCAGTCTTCGCGGTCCAGCTGCATCCAAAGCGGCGGGACGCAGGGCAGCTGCGTGATGCGCTCTTCACGCACCCATTTCACAACATCCCTGGGAAAAAGATAGTCGAGCAGGACCGCCGTCCCGCCCTGACGAAACGCGGTCAATATCTGGTTCAGGCCATAATCGAAACTGATCGGCAGAACGCCCAATGTGCGGTCATCGCTGCCCGTCTCAAGATAGGACGCCACGCTTTCCGCCCCCAGGCAGAGATTGGCATGGCTCAGCATGACGCCCTTCGGCCTGCCGGTACTACCCGATGTGTAGAGAATCATGGCGAGATCGCCGGCTTTGCGCGTCACGGAGACACCCCGCGCTATCCGCATAAGCCCGTCCCATTCCTCCTCGAAGGGAATTACAACCGCGTCCGTCCCGACGCTTTCGACACGCGCGCGGTTGCCGAGAAGCAACCTCGCGCCGCTGTCCGACAATATATGCGCGGCTTGTGCCGCCTTCAGCGCGGGATTGATTGGAATAGCGATACCGCCCGCACGCATGATGGCGAACAGGCTGACCACCGCCTCGCACGTTTTCGGTGCCCAGACGCAAGCCCGGTCGCCCGGTTGCAGACCCTTCGCCCGCAACGCCGCGGAGGCAGCGGCGACTTCGCCTTCCAGCGCGCCATAGGACAGCCGGCGCGCCTTCGTCACGAGCGCTTCGCCATCGGCAGGCTTGCCCAGATGAAGCTCATCGACGCGCATCAGCGGGGGATTTCCAGTTTTATGGTGACGGGTGCGCCCGCCGATACCCGTCCCCGCCCCCGATCTGCAAGCTGCAGGGGACCAAACCGTGCGAAACTCGCCGTTCCGACCGTGATACCACCCATGCGCAAATGCGGTGCGAGCGAGCCAAGATTGTAATCGGCGATGCGGCTGAAGGACCAGTCCAGCTGCCGTTCCCTCATCCAGTCGGACGTACCCGCCCACAGCGCCGAAAAGGCACGCGACAGACGGTGGCCCGGATGCACCCACAGCCCCGTGTCCCATGCGCCCTTCGCGGGTGGAACCCAGCGGGCGGCGACCTCGTCCTCGTTGAACGCGGATGCACTGATCCAGTTGACGCCCACGAGCAGATCGTCACGAAACGCGGCAAGCGCGGTCAGGCCCTGAGCGCGGCGGTAGGCAATCACATCGGCGCTGGCGTCGATCCGGCCCTCGAGTTCATTTGCAGCCGTCTCCTCCACCCGGTAACCGCGCGGCATTGTCGGCATTCCGACGCGCGGCACGGCGAGCAGGCGGTAACGATGCCAGCCCAGCCCCGGCAGCGGCGTCGTCAGCCGCGCCGCCACATAGGAAATCGTTTCTTTCAGGCCAGGTTTTTCCGCTGTCAACGCTGTCATGGTCCTTGTAGTCGTTGCACCCCCGCGCCCTGACAGTATAAGCGCTGCCCTGTCAAAACGAGATCGCGTAACACGCAGACCATGGGATCAGGATGTCCGTAGACAAAGCCGCAAGCACCGACGTGGTTGATATCGAGGCAGAGGTCCGCGCTGTCCTGCGCGACGTTCTCGCGCTGGATGCGGCGACAGCGGATGGCATGACCACCGATACGCCGCTTTTCGGCGCGCTGCCGGAACTGGACTCAATGGCGGTGGCGGGCCTTTTGACCGAGCTGGAGGACCGGCTCGATATCCTGATCGACGATGATGAGGTGGACGGCGAGCTGTTCGAGACGTTCGGCGCGTTGACCGCCTTCATCCGGGCCAAGGTCGCCGCTTGAGCGGAACGCCGCCGGTGGCGAGATTTGCGCAGGAGCGCGTTGGCGCTTTTAACCTGCCCGTCATCCGGCGCGGCATGGATAGCGGACCACTGGTCATCTTCGCGCAGCCTCTGTTCGAAGAACATAATCGCTGCCGTAAATTCCTTTCGGACATCGCTCGCGCGCTTGCGAACCTTGGGATTGGCAGCGCCCTGCCCGACCTTCCGTGTACCGGCGATCATACCGAGATGTCGCCCTTCGACCTCGAACTGGCACAGGAAGCATTTTCCGCATTTGTCCACGCGCAATCCGCTCAGGTTTTCGTTCTGTCCCTGCGCGGCGGCGCGTTGCTGGCTGGCGATGGCGTTTCGCACACCGCCCTTGCTCCGGTCTGGCGCGGCGCGCGGTTGCTGGTCGATCTGATCCGCGCGCACGGCATTGGCGAGCGGGAGCGAACGGGAAAACCCTTCGGCCGTCAGGACGCGGAACAGGCTTGGGCACGCGGCGAGACGTGCCGACTGGCCGGATACGACGTGACGCCCGCCCTCGCGGCGCAGCTGATGGACAGGACCGAGGCAACAACCGACAGCATTGCCACCATCGGCGGCGAGAACGCAGACTATGAGGGGCCGCCGGTCTGGCGGCAGGCCGATCCTGTCGATGCTGCTGGCCTTGCCAGCGAAATAGCCCATGACTTAGCCGCGCGGGTGACCACGTGACGCCGATGCGCTTTACCTGCAAGGGCGTGGACCTGTTCGGCAGCCTGCACGAAGCAGGTTCGGAAACGGCGGTGCTGATCGTGGCGGGCGGCGGACAGGTGCGCGCCGGGCCGCAGAGACTCTTTGCGCGACTGGGCGCTGGGCTGGCGGCAGCAGGTCACCCCGTGCTGCGCTTCGACCGGCGCGGTATCGGTGATTCGGGCGGCATCGATGCGGGCTTTACCGGTTGCGGTTCCGACATCGCTGCTGCTGCGGCGGCATTGCGAGAGCATCAGCCCCAGATCAGGAATATCATCGGGCTTGGTCTGTGCGACGGCGCGACGGCTATGCTGCTCGCGCCAGACGCGCTCGACGGACTAATTCTGCTAAATCCATGGGTGATCGAAGACGGTGCTGCCCTGCCCGCAGGCGCAGTGGAAGCGCATTACCGACGGCGGCTGCTACAACCGGCGGCATGGCTGCGATTGCTTAAGGGCAGTGTGAATATCAGAAGCGCATTTGCCAGCCTGCTCGGCGCCGCGCGTGCGCAGTCGATGGGCGACCTCGAATCCCGCGTGGCGGCGACGGTCGACGCTACGACAAGGCCCATGTATCTGATTCTGTCATCGCAGGACCGGACGGCGGATGCGTTCCGCCCGCTCGCTAGGACACAATCGGCGAAATTCGCCAGTAGCATGACACTGGACGCCGACCACGCCTTTTCCAGCGCCGCCGCCGAAGCAAAGCTGATCGAAAACGTTACAGGGATCGTGAAGGCCTGGTAGCGGAGGAGGGACTCGAACCCCCGACACGCGGATTATGATTCCGCTGCTCTAACCAGCTGAGCTACTCCGCCCCATCGAGGACCGGGCCACACAGGCTTTCGGAAGCGCGCGATATAGTCCCGCGCGTTTCGGTGGTCAACGCATTGCGGCGCAATGTCCGCGCGCTTATGCGTTTCGGACTTATCGAGAGGATGGACATGTTCGGCAAAATGATTTTCGCGCTGGCGGCGCTTGGCACGGCAATGGCAGCCCACGCGCAGGACGGAGATGACTGGACGCTCGTCATCCATGGCGGCGCGGGCGTGCTGGAGCGCGGGTCCATGTCTCCGGAATACGAGGCCGGGCAACATGCCGCGCTGAAGGCGGCGCTCGAGGCGGGCAAGGCGGTTCTGGTGGACGGCGGCACATCGCTCGACGCGGTGCAGGCTGCCATTCGCGTGCTGGAGGATCATCCGGGCTTCAACGCCGGACATGGCGCGGTCTTCAACGCGGCGGGCACCATCGAGCTCGACGCCGCCATCATGAATGGCGCGGACCGCAATGCCGGGGCCGTCGCCGGGATCACGACCACGCGCAATCCCATCGACCTGGCGCGCGCCGTGATGGACAAAAGCCCGCATGTGATGCTGCAGGGTGTCGGCGCGGACGAATTCTCTCGCGAACAGGAGTTGGCCCAGGTTCCGAACAGCTATTTTGAAACGGACCGCCGCCGCGCGCAGCTGGAGAAAATGCAGAGTGGCGAGGACGTCAGCCACAGCCTGAATATCGAGCGCAAATATGGCACGGTTGGCGCGGTGGCCCGGGATCAGTCAGGCGACCTCGCCGCCGCGACTTCCACAGGCGGCATGACCGGCAAGCGCTTCGGCAGGGTCGGCGATGTCCCCGTCCTTGGCGCGGGAACCTATGCCGACAATGCCTCGTGCGCTGTGTCGGCGACCGGCGCGGGTGAATATTACATCCGCGCCAATGTCGCTGCCTCCATTTGCGCGCGCATCCGCTATCTGGGCGAGGATGTGCAGACCGCCGCCGATGCCGTGCAGGCCGACATGAAATCGCTGGGCGGATCGGGCGGCGTCATCGTCGTCGGGGCGGACGGCACGCCCGCCTACAGCTTCAACAGCGAGGGCATGTATCGCGGAATGGCGCTGTCGGACGGCACGATCTCCACCGCAATCTATGGAGATGAACAGTAGGCGGCGACGGGTCCGACAGCTAACCCGCTTGGCGAAACGTTATCTATCCACACGCCGTCAGCCATCCAGACATCGTCATCCTGAACTCGTTTCAGGACCTCACGCAGATTACAGAGAGATCCTGAAACGAGCTCAGGATGACGGTATTCTAGAGGATGACGAATTTTGAAAGGAACACCATGACCCTGCCCGCCGTCCTCGAAGGTCGCCTGAAAATACCCGCCATCGCGTCGCCGCTGTTCATCATTTCGAACCCGGACCTGGTGATCGCGCAGTGCAAGGCGGGCATCGTCGGATCTTTCCCGTCACTGAACGCGCGACCGCTGGCGCAGTTCGAGGAGTGGCTTCAGCGCCTTGAGGCCGAACTTACCGAGGACGACGCGCCTTATGCCGTCAATCTGATCGTGCATAAATCCAACGACCGGTTGATGGACGATCTGGCGCTTTGCGTGAAATACAAGGTGCCGCTCATCATCACGTCGCTGGGCGCGCGCACCGACGTGAACGACGCCATCCACAGCTATGGCGGCATCGTCATGCACGACGTCATCAACGACAAATATAGCCGCAAGGCCATCGAAAAGGGCGCGGACGGCCTGATCCCCGTCGCCGCCGGTGCGGGCGGACATGCGGGCACGCTCAGTCCCTTCGCGCTGATCCAGGAAATCCGTCAGTGGTTCGACGGGCCGGTCGCGCTTTCGGGTTCCATCGCAACGGGTGACGCCGTGCTGGCAGCGCAAGCCATGGGCGCGGACCTCGGCTATATCGGCTCCGCTTTCATCGCCACGGAAGAGGCGCGCGCCGACCGGGCCTACAAAGACATGATCGTCGACTCCGGCGCGGAGGACATCGTCTATTCGAACCTTTTCACCGGCGTTCACGGCAACTATCTCGCACCGTCCGTCCGCAACGCCGGAATGGACCCGGATGATCTTCCGGAAAGCGATCCCAGCGCAATGAATTTCGGCTCCGGCGGCAGCTCCAAGTCGAAGGCCTGGAAAGACATCTGGGGCTGCGGGCAGGGCATCGGCGCGGTGGATGAAATCCTCCCCGCCGCCGAGCTCGTGGCAAAGCTGATCCGCCAATATGAGGCCGCACGCAAGCGTCTGGCGCTCTAATTTGCGGGTCTGGCGGCACAGTCGGCCAGGTGAAACCGGTCCGAACAAACACTGGGAACCGTCGTCGCCCGCCCGCCGTTGGCGCTGTGAAATCCTTCACTAGCGCCAACGAAAGGGCGGCACATCATGGACATGGAAATCTCTCTCGACGAAGTCTGCCGCATCGTGGCGCGTGCCCGCGAATATGACGCGCAGGTTCCCGCCGTCGACCCCGATGACAGCAGCAACATGGCGGATGATGATGCCGTCGATGTGCTGGAAGACGAGACCAATACGTCGGTCGAGATCGAACTGACGACGGCCATCGACGACCTGTCCGAAGACGAGCAGGTCGAACTCTATTGCCTGATGGCGGTCGGGCGCGGCGATTACGAAGCGTCGGAATGGGAAGACGCCAAGGAGGCAGTCGACGGCGAAATCACCAGCTTTTCGGAGGAACTGATGCAAGTCCCCGCTCTCGCCTCCATGCTGGAGGCCGGGCTCGCTTCCTTTGGCATGAGCTGCGACGACATCGGTACGGTTAGTTAGGGCCGAAAGCGGATATCGCGCAGCTTCTCCCACGGGCCGCCACGATACCACCACAGCGATATCCCCTCGACCGTCGCCGACCAGGGTGCGAAATCGGCATTCAGGCGTTGGTAAAGCGCCTTTGCCGCTTTCGCATTCACCTTGTTCTGAATAGTGACATGCGGACGCCAACCCTGGCTATCTTGCGGAATCAGGTGGTGTCGCCACATCTCCGCCAGTCGCGCACGGAATTCCTTCAACGGCTCGCATTCGATAATGACCGATGAGCCGCGGCCCATGAAGTGCAACCGTTCGGCGCGCGCGGACATCGGCGCTTCGTGCCGCGCAGAGTCTTTCGCCTCCATCGCGATTTCCGCCGCCTGCGTACCGGGTAGATGATGAAACATGGTCAGATGCGCGCGCAAATAATTGCGTTCGGGCGGGAAATGCGCCTGCCGAAGCGCGTCGAGGCGCTGAAACGCGTGCTTGTCCAGCATGGCCGTCATGATGATGGGGGCGGCATCGTCCGTCATTTCCCTGCCCTGCCCTTCGCGGCGCACCCTCCGCAAGCGCTAGCTTGCCGCAGGGTGCGCCGTCGGTAGAAGCGGGCGATGCACGAGACCGCCCCCATCACCGCCTTCGAGGCGTCCGCCATCGTCATCTGCCTCGCCGCGCTGCTCGGTTATCTGAATCACCGCCTGCTAAAACTACCGCATGTTATCGGCCTGACCATCCTTGGTGCGGGGCTTTCGCTCGCGGCGGTGGCGGCGGATTTTGTCATTCCCGGCATCGGCATCGGTGCATGGACGACCGACTTCCTGTCCGGGCTCGATTTCCCCGAGACGCTATTGCAGGGCATGCTCAGCTTCCTGCTATTCGCGGGCGCGCTGCATGTCGATCTCGACGAGTTGAAGAAGGGCTGGCTACCGATCCTCGTCCTCTCCACAGTCGGCGTCGTCATCTCGACGGTGTTCGTCGGTTTCGCATTCAGCCTGCTGACCGGGATGGTCGGGGTGGATATCCCGTTCATCTGGTGTCTGGTGCTCGGTTCCATCGTCAGCCCGACCGATCCGGTTTCGGTCCTCGGCATCCTGAAGAAGGCGACTGTGCCGCCAACCCTTCAGGCCACGGTCGCTGGCGAGAGCTTGTTCAACGACGGTGTCGGCGTCGTCGTCTTCTCGATCCTTCTCACCGCGGCACTGTCCGGCGCGGATTTTTCGCTGGTCGCCGGACTTGAACTGTTCGCCATAGAGGCAGGCGGCGGCATTCTTCTCGGCCTCGTCACGGGCTATATCGCCTTCCGCGCCATGCGTGCGATCGATGTCTATTCCATCGAAGTCCTGATCAGTCTCGCCGTGGTCATGGGCGGCTATGCGCTGGCCAGCCGCCTTCACCTCGCCGGACCGGTCGCCATGGCAGTCGCGGGCCTCCTGATCGGCAATCAGGGCGTCAGCTTCGCCATGAGCGACATCACGCGCGATTATCTGTTGAAATTCTGGGAAATCGTCGACGAGGTGCTGAATAGCGTCCTTTTTCTGCTGATCGGCCTGGAGGTCATCGTCATCGCGGCGAGCGGCAGCTACCTGGTCCTCGCCATCGTCGCCATTCCATTGGTCCTGATCGCACGCAGTCTGGCCGTCGGTATACCCATGAGCGGCCTGCGCCGCCTCACGCCGCTGTCGAAAATGGCGACGCCCATCCTGATATGGGGCGGCCTGAGGGGCGGCATTTCCATCGCGCTCGCCCTCAGCCTGCCGGACGGCCCAGTCCGCGACGCCATCCTAGCCACGACCTATGGCGTTGTCCTGTTCAGCGTGCTCGTACAGGGCGCGACAGTCGGGAAGCTGGTTGAGAGATTGAAGTCCGCCTGACTGGTGAGTCCTGCTGGGTTCGAACCAGCGACCTACTGATTAAAAGTCAGTTGCTCTACCAACTGAGCTAAGGACCCGTCGAAGCCAGTCAGGCGGAAGCGGCGATGTAGAAGGCCGATGCCGCCGCGTCAACGCCGTGCGGTCAAACGCGCGTACATCTGCCGCACGGTCAGGTTCAGAATGGGATGCCGCCAGCCGGGTGCGACCTCCATCATGGGCGCGAGGACGAACCGCCGCACGGCCATTTCCGGATGCGGTAGGTAAAGGTCCGGACCGCCGCGCACTTCTTGATGATAGGCGACCAGGTCGAGATCGAGAACACGCGCCCCCCATCGGCGCTGGCGTTTGCGACCGAATTGGTGCTCGATGCTGTGCAGGGTCCGTAGTAACTGTTCCGGGTTCATCGCTGTACGGACGGCAACGACCGCATTGGCATATTCGCGTGACGACGGGCCGAGCGGGCGGGTGCGGTCGATGCGGGAACATCTGACGATATTCATGCCTGTGGTCTGCATCACTGTCATTGCCGCCATGATGATTGCCACAGGCGCACCGTGGCGGCCATGCGGACGATTGGACCCAAGGGCGATTATGATTGCCAGGGCTCCCTCCTTACGCGTCATCCCGGCCTTGAGCCCGGATCCAATGTCAGTTTCGCGCCCTATGGCCCCTAACGCCCCAGCTCAAGACCGGGACGGCGTGCGCGGCGCACCATGGTGAGATGACGGGCGGGCAAATCATGGCTAAGCGGCGACCATGCCGATCACAGCAGATATTCCCCAGCCGCCGCTCGATTGCCGTCTCTGCCCGCGCCTCGCCGCCTTTCTGGATGAGCAGCGTGAGAAACACCCCGACTGGCACAACGCGCCCGTCCCCGGCTGGGGCGATCCAAATGCGTGGCTATGCTTCGTCGGCCTCGCCCCCGGCCTCCGTGGAGCGAACCGGACAGGCCGGCCCTTTACGGGCGACTGGGCGGGCGACCTGCTGTTCGATACATTGAAGGAGTTCGGCTGGACCCAGGGAACCTACACCACCGACGGCGATGACGACTTCCGTTTGAAGGGCGCGTACATCTCCAACGCCGTGCGCTGCGTACCGCCGCAGAACAAGCCGACGCCTGCCGAAATAACCACTTGCCGCCCCTATTTCGACACGCAGCTAAATGCGCTCTCAAATGTCCGCGTGCTGCTCGCACTGGGGCTGATCGCGCACCAGCAGGTCATGAAGGTTTACGGCCTGACCCTGAATCATTTCAAATTCGGGCATGGCGCACGGCACGAACTGCCCGATGGCCGTATTCTGATCGATAGCTATCACTGTAGCCGTTACAATACGAACACTGGGCGCCTGACGCCGGAAATGTTCGCGGACGTGTTGCGCGCGGCGGAAGCGGAGCGTTAGGCCTCCGTCAATTTGCCATATAATTCCGGCCTTCGGTCGCGGAAAAAACCCATGCTTGCCCGGTGCGCCTTCGCAGCAGTCAGATCGAATCTGGCAATCGCCATCCCGGTTTCGATCCGGTCGAGTTCGGCGAGCTTCTCACCATATTCGTTCGCGGCGAAGCTTGATCCGTAAAAGATCTGCCCCCCCTCGGTTCCAACGCGGTTCGCGGCAAGAACCGGCATCGTGTTCGATACCGCATGGCCCTGCATCGCGCGCTGCCACATGGCGGCTGTGTCGAGGTCGGGCTCGTCGGGTTCCGACCCGATCGCGGTGGGATAGAGCAGGAGCTCCGCTCCCATCAGCGCCATGGCGCGCGCCGCCTCCGGAAACCACTGGTCCCAGCAGATGCCGACACCGATTTTGCCGAAGGGCGAGTCCCACACGCGAAAACCGCTGTTCCCGGGCCGGAAATAGAATTTTTCCTCATAACCGGGGCCATCCGGAATGTGTGATTTCCGGTACACGCCTTGCACGGACCCGTGCGCGTCGATCATGGCGAGGCTGTTGTAGAAATGCGGGCCGTCCACCTCAAAAATGCTGGTTGGAATGATCGTCTTCGTGTCGGCGGCGACCTTCCGCATAGCCCTGACCGCCGGATGATCCGCAGCCGGATGGGCGCGGGCGAAATGCGCTTCCTTCTCATCCCGGCAGAAATAATGGCCCTGAAAGAGTTCGGGCGGCAGCACCAGGTCCGCGCCCCGCGCCGCCGCCTCCCGCACCAGGTCTGCGGTCGCGGCGATGTCGGCGCTCTCGTCGTCAGTGAATGACAGTTGCAGCGCGGCTACCGTGATGCTGGTCATATCGCCGGAACTTCCCTTGTCATACAGTGGAATGCGCCGCCCCCCGAAAGGATCGCCTTTGCGCCCAGACCGATGGCGTCACGATCCGGGAACAGCTGCCCCAGCATATCGACCGCACGGTCGTCGTAGGACGATCTATATGTGGGAATGATAACGCGTTCATTGGTCAGCACGAAGTTCATGTAACTGGCGGGCATGGGTTTGCCCTCCTCATCCTTTACCAGTCCCGCAGAGGGAATGCGCACGGTCTCGATCCCAGCTTCGTCGAGGGTCGCGGCGGCGCTTTCATAGACCATGCTGTTCGGGTCGTCCGTGTCCAGCGCCTGTGGCAGGACCACTTTTCCGGGCGCTACGAACCGCGCCAGGTTGTCGATATGGCCGTCCGTGTGGTCGCCTGCGAGGCCCCTGCCCAGCCAGACGACGCGCGTCAGTCCCAGCGCCTCCGCCAACACCTTCTCGACCCCCTCGCGCGATATGTCGCCATTGCGGTTGGGGTTCAGCAGGCACTGTTCGGTCGTGATGGCGAGCCCCGTTCCATCGTGATCGATCGCGCCGCCTTCCAGCACCATGTCATGCTTCGTCAGCGCGACATCCTCGCGCTTCGCCAGCATGGCCGCGACCCGCTCGTCGCCCGGCATGACGAACTTCTCACCCCAGCCATTGAATTGGAACGCCGCCGCACCCTCCGCATGGAATAGCGGGCTGGTGTCGCGCAGCCAGATATCGCCATAGCGTGTGCGGGCGATATCGACGGGCGCGTCGCCGACCTGCTCCCGCGCGGCGGTTTCGACACGTTTGTCAGGGACCAGCAGCGTGATCGCGGTACCACCCTTGGCGACCGCCTTTGCGAACGCGGCGACCTCGCTCTGCGCCCGGCCAAGCGGTTCACGCCATTCCCGGCGACGCCATGGCCAGGCGGTGTAGATGCGCTCGATTGGCGCCCATTCGGCAGGCAGGTGGATATCACTCACCGGCGACGTCGGCCCGGCTTTCGTCGCGGATCGCACGGAATTCATCACCCGCACGCCAGTTCGGCCACTCTTCCGACTGCGCCAGTGTCCGTCCGATCGCGTAGTACATTTCCAGATCCTGCACCGCGCCGGACCAGTTCCAATCGGGATCATATTCGTCAGAGGGCTGGTGATACCGCGCGGCGATGTAATCGTCCGCTGCTTGTCGACCGAATTCCGGCCCCTTGCCGACGATATCGATGCCCCCCTCGGCGTAGAGCATCGGCACGCCTTTCTTGGCGAGGCTGAAATGGTCGGAGCGGTAGAAGCTGCCCTTTTCCGGCGACGGTTCCAGGTCGATGCGTCTGTCCTGTGCGGCCGCTTCGATGGCGAGGATGTCTTCCAGCTCCGATTTGCCTCCGCCGATCACAACGACATCGTTAGTTTCGCCCAGAATACCCAGTCCGTCCATGTTCACGCCGCCGACCGTCCGCGCCAGCGGATAGAGTGGCTGCTCGGCATAATAGGCACTGCCCAGCAGGCCGGACTCCTCGGCTGTCACGGCCAGAAACACCAGACTGCGTTCGGTCGCGCCCGCTTCGGCGTGGACGCGGCCCAGCTCCACCAAGCCCGCCGTTCCCGTCGCGTTATCGAACGCGCCGTTGCAGATATCGTCGCCGGTTTCATCAGCCCCGCAGCGGCCCAGATGATCCCAGTGCGCAGTGTAAAGCACAAATTCATCAGGCCGCTCAGTGCCGGGCAGAATGCCGACGACATTGTTCGACTGCTGGCGGCGGATGCTATTGTTTCTTAAAGTCATCGACATCGTGGTCCCAAGCGGCACGGGACTGAAGTTTCGTTGACCGGCCGCATCGCGAAGATCAGAGAGGTTCTGCCCGGATGCCTCGAATAAAGTCTCCGCGAAATCCGTGTGCAGCCAGCCCTCCGCAGCAAGTCGGTTTTTCAGCTGGTTCTGCCCGTCGAGATAGATTTGCGGGCCGCTCCAACTCGACTCCACGGTTGGCCAACCATAGCCCGCCGCCTCCGAGTCATGAATGATCAGTGCTCCGACCGCGCCCTGTGCGGCGGCTTCCTCGAATTTATACGTCCAACGACCATAATATGTCATGGCGCGACCGCCGAAATCGCCGTCCAGTCCGTCCATTTTCCAATCCGGGTCGTTGACGAGAATGACGGCAACCTTGCCTGTCATGTCTATGGCGTAATCATCCCACTGTTTTTCTTGCGCGTCGATGCCATACCCAACAAATACCAGTTCGGCATCTTTGAGGTCGACATCGGGTTGCCATCTTCTCGACCAAACCACCTGATCTTCTCCATAGGCTCCGTTTGCGATCTCGCGGCCATTTCTGGAAAATATCAGATCTGCGGAAGCGGGATCGACACTCACCTCCACCAGTGGCACTTTCTGATACCAGCCGCCGTTCTCACCACCCGGTTGAAGTCCCGCCGCCGCCATGCGTTCGGACAGGAAGGCGATGGTCTTTTCCTCACCCGCCGTCATGGGCGCGCGGCCCTCATAATCGTCAGAGGACAGAATCTGCGTCATTTCCTTCAGGTTCTCGACGCTGAATTCCGGAGCGGCCATCGTCGGCGCGGCTTCCGTTTTGGATACCGGATTGCTGCAGGCGGCCAGTCCGGCGCTGGTGAGCAGGATGGCGATGGGGCGAAGAGAGATAATGGCTGGTCTCCTATGAGGCATCGACAATGACAGAACGGGCCCGTTCGTCTTCGTCAAGCGGTTCGAAAATGGTTTCGCAGAAATCGAACGTCTCGCGGTCGACCTCGAACTGAAAGGTGTCGGACAGGCCACGGTTACGCTCCTCCACACGTGCCCACCGGGTCGTCTTATCAACGTCGAGGTAATGCATTTCCGCAGGCGCATCCTTTTCAGTGAAGAAGCTCAGCACCCGGTCGCGCTGTTCCTTCGCGAAAAAGCCGAGATCGAGAATGACATCCACGTCAAGCGCCATCAGCTTCAGCGCCTCGGCGCAAACCAGCCGCTCAATCCGCTGCGTCCGCTCCAGCGCCCATTCATAGTCCGGCGGATCGGGCATGTCGGGGAAGAACAGCGTCCGCATCCACTCGTCATTGGCGAAGACATGCGCCCTTAGACGTTTTGCGAGCCGTGCGGCGTAAGTGCTTTTTCCCGCACCGGTATTGCCGACAAGAATATAGGCCGCCGCCATATTCAACCCTCGCCCTTGAATCCCTGCGCCACGACGTACCATTCGGAGGAGTCTTTCCGGCTGGCGGGCGGTTTCACATGTTTCACTGTCCTGAAATTGCGACGCAAATCGGCGACCAGACTGGCGTCCGCGCCGCCTGCAAGTACCTTTGCCACGAAGCCGCCGCCGGTGGTCAGGTTGCGATAGGCGAAGTCCGCCGCGACTTCGACCAGACCCATGGTGCGCAGATGATCGGTCTGCTTGTGACCGATGGTATTGGCGGCCATGTCGCTGAGCACGAGGTCGGGCGGCCCGCCGATGCTGTCGATCAGGACGTCCGGCGCATTGTCATCCAGAAAATCCATGGTCAGCATATGCGCGCCGTCGATCGGGTCCATTTCCAGAAGATCGATGCCGACAACCGACGCCTTCGGTCGCTTCTCCCGCACAACCTGCACCCAGCCGCCGGGGGCCGCGCCCAGATCGACGATGCGATGCGTGCCTTTCAGCAGCCCGAATTTCTCATCCAGCTCGATCAGCTTGAAGGCCGCGCGGCTGCGATAGCCGTTCGCCTTCGCCGCTTTCACATAGGGGTCGTCCAGCTGCCGCTGCAGCCAGCGTGTCGATTGCGCGGAGCGGCGGCGCGCGGTCTTGACACGGGTCTTGCCCTGCCCACCCTTGCCTACCTTGGACCCGTTCACAGGGCGTGCCCGTCGCGCGACATCAAGGTGCGCAATATGCCTTCGCGGATGCCGCGGTCGGCGACGCACAGCTTCTCGACCGGGAACGCCTCCAATATGGCGTCCAGGATCGCGCAGCCGGCCACCACCAGATCGGCACGGTCATGGCCGATGCTGGGCTGCGCGGCACGCTCGTCATGGCTCATCCGCGACAGACCGTCGGCAATCTTCCGCATGGCGGCTGATTCCACCCACGCTCCATCCACCTTGCTGCGGTCATAGTGCGGCAAGCCCAGATGCATCGACGTCAGCGTCGTAATCGTGCCGGATGTGCCCACCAGTTGCAGCGTTCCGAACCCGTCCGGCGGGGTCAGCTGCCTCATCGCCGCGGCGATATTCTCCGCCACGCGTCCGCGCATCCGGCCATAGCTGGCAAGGCGGCTGTCCAGATGATCGTGCTTGCGCGGTTCCGTCTCGGTAAGCGACACCACACCCCAGGGCACGCTGTTCCAGCCAAGCTGACGCACCGCGCAGCCATTCTGGATTTCGACGAGGCTGATTTCCGTGGAGCCGCCGCCAATGTCGAACACCAGCGCATGGGAAAACTCCGGACGGATCAGTGCCTGACAGCCCAGCACCGCCAGATGCGCTTCCTCCGCGGGCGTGATGACATCCAGCGCGATGCCGGTCTCGTCATGAACACGCTCGATAAAGGCTGGGCCGTTGGCGGCACGGCGGCAGGCTTCGGTGGCGACATTACGGGTAATCCACACGTCGCGGCGAGCAATCTTGTCCGCGCAGACATGCAGCGCCTCCATGGCCTTTTCGATGGCGATGTCTGAAATGCGCCCGGTTTCCAGCAGGCCCTCGCCCAGACGGCATATGCGCGAAAAAGCGTCGATGACGTAAAAACCGTTCGCGCCGGGGCGGGCAATCAGCAGGCGGCAGTTGTTCGTGCCAAGGTCGAGCGCGCCATAGGCGCGCCGGGCTTTTGGAATATGCCCCCTGCGGAGGCGCCGGGTTTGCCGGTTTGGGCCGGAGTCCGGACGGGCGTGCGTCGCCATATATGGCACCTGTCTCTTCAATTCGGGCCATCGCGGCAGCATATTCCGCGCCGTGACGGTAACTTGAAGGCGACATTAGCCAGATTTGCGCCGGAAACAAGGTTTCGCATGAAACCGGCCGCCAAACAGCCGTTGACAGACAGGCGCGCGCTTTTATATCGGCCCCTTACCCGCGAGTGGCATCGGCCATCGCCGGTGAACGCTTGGCACTGCCCGATCGTCTAATGGTAAGACTACGGACTCTGACTCCGTCAATTGAGGTTCGAATCCTCATCGGGCATCCAACTCTTTTCAAACGTTTTTCTTCGTTTTGGCGTGGCGACGGGTACCGGCAGTTTGAGACTTGGTTTGAAAATCTTGCTGCTCACGCTTGCGCACCGCCGCATCCGCCAGGTTTGAATCGCGCTTCAAATAGTGGGTGTCGAGAATGGCTCCGACGTCGGCGAGCGAATGGCCGGTGATCGACGCAATTTCTGCTTCTGTTGCCCCGGCCCGCGCAAACCGTGTGACGGCCGTTCCGCGTAGATCGTGAAAGGTCACGCCTTTAATCCCTGCTTGTCGGCAAGAACGCCGCCAAGCGGTCCCAAACGTGTTGCTAGTCCAACTCTCGCCATCACCGTTTGTCAGAATGGTAATTGCTCGACGCTCCGTGAGACCCAGCAAATCAAGAAGAGGAGCTGCAATGCGGATGGCTACCCTTGCACCGGTCTTGCCCTGACGCAGCCTGATACTCGTTCCATCAAATGCGTTCCATTCGAGCCTAATGAGATCCCCCTGTCGCTGGCCAGTCCAAACGGCGAACTGAAACGCGAGCCAAAGATGATCAGGTGCGACCGCCTTGAACGCGGACTCATCGGTGTCAGTCCAAATCGTTTCTCGACGTTCCGAGCGGTACAAACGACCAGGACTCTTACATGGATTGGCTGACACGAGACCACGATCGAGTGACCATGAAACGGCGCGCGCGAGAACGGAGAACGCATAGTCACTTTGTCGGCGCGATTTCAGAGCCAGCCGGTCTCGCCATGCGAGAAATTCGCCTCGTGTTCGGCGGTCTTCGAGCGCATCGATGGGGAAATCGCCAAACTCCGCATCAATCAATTTGAGGAACTTCCGATAATCCGACTGCGTGCGCTTTGCCAAACCGCCAAAGTCCGCAGAGTCCTGAAAAGCATCGAGCGCCGACCTTAGAACTTTGTCCGATCTGGCGCTCTGCTGAGATACCGCTTCGTTGTAGCTGGCCATGAACTCCGGGGTGCCAGGCCTTCCCTCAAGCCGTGGTCCGCCTCGCCAAGCGTAATAGTACGTCCTCACCGATCCGTCGGCCATCCGCTTCCGCGAGAAGTTTAATCCTTTAAGTCGTACTCTCACCGCGAGCCGCCTTCCATTCGTCGAAAGAATTCGACGACGCAGGGCGTCCTCCCCTCTCGTGCACGATGATGATGCGCCCGTCGGGCGCGACCTCGGTTCTGGTGACTTCCAGGCCAGCCGCAGCCGCTGCGCGCAGCGCACGTTCAAGGTCGGCTTGACGGAACAGAGGCGGTCGACCACCCAAGGCTAGCAGTCTCGAGTAGCTCGCTGATTTGCTTTAGCTTTCAAACCTGCGGATGCCGTGAGCTCGGGACTTCGCAGATTAAGAAGGTTTGCCCATCCGTCATGAGTGAGCTTACGAACGAACACCGTCCGGCGCTCGTTTTCGCCAACGATCCGAGCATCGATCTCACCAAGATCGATGAGCAGCTTCGCGTGTTCGACCAGGTCGCTATGTGAAACCCCATCGAGCTTCAGCAACTGATCGCAGAGTATGTCGGTCTGGGGCATCGCGGCTATCCGTCGGCGAATACGGCCCATCAAATCTTCATCGTACATTCTCGTCTCCATCATTTTCTGCTGTCAGTTTCCGACGGCACGGATGCGTCCGGCATCGTCATCGCCCATCATTTCCTCATGCCGTGCGGCTTCGGCGATATGCTTCGATATACGTTTGGCGATGAGGTGCGCCGTGGGCTTGCCCCAGCGTGATCGGATCCTATCGAGATCGTCGCCAAGCTCGGCTTCGAGCGCAGCGGGCAATGTCTCTATCAGCGTTTCCAGGAACTCCGCCGCTTCGGTCGCCGTCCAGTCCTCGATCAACGCATGCCGGTCAAACAGGGACAGAACGACAATTCCTCGCGCGGGCGCACCCAGAGCTTCCAGAAGCTGCACGGCCTCGCCAGTCTGCACGCGGCGCTTCTCGGACATCATGCGCGATAGCGTATCCTTGGTAATGCCGGTTTTCTGCGACAGCCGCCGCTGCGACATACGCGAGCGCAGCAGTGCGCCGTTGATGATGCCGCCATACGCGGCCTCCAGCTGACCGCCGGGCTCTCCTCTTATATACATATCTGTGTCTC
>JBARZR010000282.1:0-21989 GCA_049650205.1 Pacificimonas sp.
GGGCAGGGGCGGCGGCGATGACGGCCTCGACCGGGAAGCCCGCCGCCCCCCCGGGCGCGTCATCGTCGGCGGCGTCGATGCGCAATGCCGCCATCACCATCTCGCATTGCCGGATTTCAGGCTGGCGGCGGGATCGGCGTCGGTTTCGATCTCGATATCGTCAATCTGGTGACCGCGCGCCAGCAGGCGTTCGCGCAGGCGTTCGATCTGGGCGTGAAGGCGCGGCATGTGAACGGCATTGGCGGTCAGGTGCAGACCGAGCGCGCCATTGTCGCCGCGCGTGACCTTCACGCCTTCAAGCGGGGAAAGCAGATCGTTGAAGCGCATCATCAATGTCTTGTCGCCGTCCGCGGACATGAAGAGATCGTCGATCATCGCGCCGAGCTTCTCCGGCGTGACGACCTCCGTCGGGACCGCGCCGATGTCGGCGGCGGCGTCCATGACCGCACCGCCTGCTGTGGCGGTGGCGGCATGGGGCGCGCCGCCCTGTGACATGCTGAACAGGCCGGACCGTTCTTCCTTTTGTTCCTCCCGGCTCTGCGCCTTTGGCTGCGGGGCTTTGGCGGGCTGTTCGCGCGCCCTTTCCTGCTGTTTTTCCGGTGGCCGCTCATGGCGACGGATGGCCGCGGCGAAGCGGTCGGCGGCGGCGCGGTCGTCGTGCCGGTCATTGCGGGGCGGTACGGGCGTGGGAGCGCGTGCGGCTGCGCTGTCGGCGGGTGTCACGGTCATCGGGTCTGCCCTCCAAATGCCGATAGTTCGTCGGACAGCTGCCGGTCGTGGCGCAATTCGCGGCGGCGGCGGTCGTCGGCCTTCACATGATCGGCCAGCGAGATGACCGCATCGGCGCGGGCGCGCACCTGCTGCCAGTGTTTCTGCGCCCGGGCGAGGTCGGCGCGCGCTTCCTCCGCCGTCGCTTCATAATCGTCGCGGCGATTGCCCAGATCCTTGCAGCGCTGTTCGAGCAGTTGCATCCGCGACTCCGCCATGGCCGCGAAACGTTCCCGTTCGGACGGGTCCGCCGATTCCACCCAGCGGGAGAGCGTCGTGCGATGATCCCGGGCCAGTGTCAGCTGGACATCGCAAAGGCGAATGGCCTCCTCGGCCTCGACGACGGCCCTGCGACATTCGCGGAGTGCATCATGCGCGCGTTTTTCCCGCATTCTGTGCAGGTCCGGCAGGCGGGCGATGGCGGCGGTTCTTGCCGTCACTGGCCCAGCTCCAGCAGCGCGCGGCGCATGTCGTCCGCGCCGACCTGATCGTCCATGCGCTGTTTCAGGAAAGCGCCGATGGCGTCGCGCCGGGCGATGGCGCGGTCGGCGAGGGCGTCGCTGCCCTCCGAATATTCGCCGACCTGGACCAGAAACTCGACCTCGGCATATTTGGCGAGGAGCGCGCGGACATCCTGCGCCGCGTCGCTCTGGCTGCGGTCCATCAGGCGGGGGGCCACGCGGCTGATGGAATCGAGGATGTCGATGGCGGGATAATGGCCGGACTGGGCCAGTTTGCGTGAGAGCGTGATATGACCGTCGAGGATGGAGCGGACTTCCTCGCCGACGGGGTCGTCGCCCTCCTCATCCTCGACAAGGACAGTATAGAAGGCCGTCATCCAGCCCTTGTCATTATTGCCCGCCCGCTCGAACAGGCGCGGCAACTCGGCGAAAACGGACGGCGGGAAGCCGCGCCTGACGGGCGGCTCGCCGACGCTGAGGCCGATTTCGCGCAGGGCACGGGCGAAGCGCGTCACGCTGTCCATCATCAGGCAGACATTCATGCCCTCCGCGCGGAATCCCTCGGCAATGGCGGTCGCGGCATGGGCGGCGCGGACGCGCTCCATGGCCGGGCGGTCGGAGGTGGCGACGATGACGACGGTGCGTTTCAGCCCTTCCTCGCCCAGGGTATCCTCGACGAATTCGCGCACTTCGCGGCCGCGCTCGCCGATCAGGGCGACGACGGTGACGTCCGCCTCCATGCCGCGCGCGAGCATGCCGAGAAGGCTGGATTTACCGACGCCCGCCATGGCGAATACGCCCAGGCGCTGGCCGCGCCCGACGGGAACCAGGCCATCGATGGCGCGGACGCGGGTTTCGAAGGGCTGGTCAACAGGCATGCGTTTCAGCGCATCGGGCGTTTTCGCATAGACGGGGCGGCGGGGCAGGTTGGCGGGGAGGACACCCTTGCCGTCCAGCGGTATGCCCTGCGCGTCGATAACCCGGCCCAGCAGCGCCTCGCCATAGGGAATGCCGTTCTGCCCACGCCTGCGGATGACATCGAAATCCTCACCCAGGCCGTGCAGCGGTTCGAGCGGGGTGAGTATGGCGGTATCGGCGTCGAGGCCCACCACTTCGGCGGCCAGTTTATGGCCCGTGACGGGATCCACCGCGTCGCAAAGTTCGCCGATCCGTGCGCCGAGGCCGCTAACCCGGATGACCGTGCCTGCGGCGCGGACAATGCGGCCCGTGCGGGCCAGAGTATCGATGCGCGGCAGGGCGCTGACGATATCGGGAAGCGCGTCAGGCGGCATCTGCGGCGGCCTCCTCCGCGCGTTCGGCAAAGGCGGTTTCGAGCGCGGCGAGCTGTGCCTCCAGCCCCGCATCGACGCGGCCATGCGGGCCGATCACCAGGCAGTCGCGCGGGGAGAGCGCCTCGTCCGCGACGATGGTCAGGCGACCGGCCTGATCGGCGAGGCGCCGCTGTACCGCTTCGGCGGCATCCGGATGCACATGCACCTCGACGGGCCTATCGCTTTCCAGACTGTCGATAGCACGTTTTGCGAGGGCCGCGACGAGGCGGTCCTCGGCGAAGCCAGGTGCGATCTGACGAACGATGGCGACGGCCAGAGTTTCAGCCTGCTGCCGCGCCTCCCGCCCCAGATTGGCGGCCCGTGCCTCAAGGTCGGCGAACTGCCGCGCGTGACGAGCCCGCGCATTTTGCTCGGCTTCCTCTTTCGCGGTTTCGAGGGCCTGCGCCAGTGCCGCGTCGGCTGCAAGACGTTGCTCGTCCGCTTTTGATTCCACATGGTGCAGCATGTCGGGGAAGTTTTCGGCGATAACGACATCCTGTTTGCGGATCACCGGATCATCGGTGAACAGCGAAGAGTCCTTGCCCTTTGCGACCAGATAAAGCGTCATGTCGCGGGTTCCTCCGCTGGAAGCGCGATGAGGGCTTCGATAAGCGCGCGGGCCGACGCACCTTTTGGGGAGCCCTCCAGCGCGCTGGCAAGAATATCCCGGCCATTTTCCGGCAGATCCCGATCCCCGGAAAGCGCGAGAAGCTGGTCCAGCCTGTCTTCACCAATGTCGGCTGCGAGACTGCGCAATGTATCCGCGTCGAGATTTGCGGCCGCGCGGGCGGCAATGACGGCGCGTTCGGCATCTGCGGACAGGGTGTCGCTGCTGGCTTCTGCGGTCTGCATCCAGTCGGGCAGGTTCGTCAGCATCGCCATCGGGGTCCGGTTCCGATGATGTAGCAGCCTGTGGCCGCCGCCAGCGCCATCCGCATCACGCCAGCGCGCATAGCTGCGCGTGCGGTCATATAGATCCTGCCGCTTCATTCAGCGGGGTCCGGCTGCTTCAGGAAACGCCGTTTCAACGTCGGCCAGGCACCGGCGAGACCAAGCCCGCCGATAATGAGGGCGACGATGCCCATGCCCGCCGCCAGTTTCTGGTCGCCGCCGCGCTCGGGACGGGAATAGGGCTTTGCCGGGAACATGGCGATGGTGACATTGTCGGGCGTCAGACCCTCTACGCCATTGACGACCAGCGCCTTGATCTGCGCGGTGTCACCCGACATGTCGACGCCCGCCCGATGCTTTATGAAGACCGACGCGGACGAGGGTTTGGGGACTTCCGACAGTGGATCGTGCTGCGGGATGGCGAGGTGGACGCGGGCGACGACGACACCATCCAGGGCAGTCAGCGTGCGTGACATTTCCTGGCTGAGCCCGTGCATCAGGCGGGCGCGTTCGGAGAGCGGCGAGCTGACGAAGCCCTCTTTCTGGAACACATCGCCCAGCGAGGCGAAATCGTCGCGCGGATAGCCCTGGGCGTTCAGGGCCGCGATGGCGTCGGCGAAATCGTCGCTGTCGACCGAGATGGAGAACCGGCCCTCGTCCATTTCCGATTTCGATCCGCTGATGTTCGATTGGTCGAGGACGACCAGCATCTCGTTCGCGTGGCCCTCGGAGAGGTCGGAATAAAGCTCACCCCTGCCGCAGGCGGAAAGCAGCAGGAGCGCGAGGCCGATACACCATCTGGTCATCTTCTTATGTCCTAGCTTTGCTGACGGAACAGCTGCGACAGGCCGTCAGAGGTGCGGTTGGCGACATTGGACGTCAGCTGGCAGTGAAACATGAATTGCTGCGAGCGGACGGTCAGATCGATCATTTGCGAGGGTGTCAGGTCCGCACCCGATGCCGCCAGTTGGTTGGCGTCGATGGCGATGCTTTTCGCATGCGCATCGACCGTACCGAGCGTTTCCATGACCGATTCCATTACCGGTGAAACCATGTCCTTGCCGCTTGACGCCGCGGCCCGCTCCATCGACGCGGCGAAATTGCCGATGTCGGTGAGCGAGGCCGCCGCGGGCATGGCTGCCGGATTCA
The DNA here is from genome assembly GCA_049650205.1 of Pacificimonas sp. Taxonomy (GTDB): domain Bacteria; phylum Pseudomonadota; class Alphaproteobacteria; order Sphingomonadales; family Sphingomonadaceae; genus Pacificimonas. Next base: position 4,601 of record JBARZR010000282.1, read on the forward strand.
TGGGGGAGGCAGCCGCGCCGGTCGCGGAAAGGTTGGAAAGTGACAGCGCCGCAGCGCCGATTTCTGCTGTCATGGCGATCGCCTTTCCTAGTTTTTGCGGGCCATGGTCGAGAGCGCTTCACCGACGCTGTTGGTCGATGTGGAACTGGACTGCGCCATGAATCCCATACGAAGGGATTCCGCAGTAAGAAGCGTGATCTGCGAAGGGTTGTCCATGCCATCACGCAGCAGTTCGGACTGATCCTGTATGCGCGTTGCCTGATTGTCGAGCGCGTTGCCCCACGCATTTGCGAGCGCCTCGTACCAGGACGTGCCATTGGTGGTGCTGCTTTCGCGGCGGCCGATTCCGGGTGAGGCTGCCATGGTTGCGAGCATCTGGGCTTCATTGACGTTGATTGCACTAACTCCCTCTTTCTTGGGTGACTTTGGATGGTCCTCTAGAATCTGACGGTGCGTTTCAGACCGTTCCGCTCAAGCACCATGGCGTCCGCACTGACGGATACGAGATGATCGCCGGTCGGCAGCGAGGCGCCCGCGAAATAGCGCGCGCCGTCGTCCGTAATGATATAGCCGCGCGGTCCGCCAACGACCGTCGCGACGCGCTTACCGGGATCATGCGCCATGACCGTGCCTTCGCCGTCGGTCAGTTTCTTCGGCGTCAGCACCAGCTGCTCGACGGCGGGGACGTCGTCCATGACGGCGCGGCGCAGTTTTTGCATGATGTCGCGCGGTGCCTCGAACCCCATGGCCTCGACCTTGCCGCTACCGCGATAGACCGCCGTCGCGTTGACGCCGTTGATGCGGAGGACGTTTTCGACTTCGCGCGCGACGGTTTCGCCGCTTTCGACCTGGGTCATGGCGGGCGCGCCTGTCGCCTCGATCACATCGGCGACCCGGCTTAGCTGCGCATCGCTCGATACGAAGCCGTCGACGACCAGTTCGCCCTCAATGTTGTCGCGCACTTCAAGAGCGGAAAAACCGTTATTTTTAAGCGCTGTCGCCAGGCGCTGGTGATGATTGATGCTGCCCAGCTTTATGCCGTCCGCGGTGGCCATGGCCGTGCCGCCCAGAAGGACGGCGAAGCCCATCATGAAAAGCGCAGAGCGCTTGGCGATGTCGCGGTAGCCGACACGAAGCCAGCCATTCAGACCGGACCAGGGGTCGATCGTCGGCTCGCCAGCCGGAGCCTGCAGCGCCAGTGCCTGTGACAGCCGCTCGCAACTGGCCCAGTGGATATCGCCACTTTCGCCCACGGCGACGATATTGTCGCCGATTCCGATGGGCGTGAGCGGTGGCAGCAGAAAGTTGCGGGGAGCCTCGATCTCCGCCCCGTGCAGCATGATTGTTCCCGAAATCAGTTCGGCCCGCACGCCGTCGTCGGCTTCCGCCAGCGAGAGACGGATACCCTTCGCGGACGGCTCGCGAATGACGATGTCGTTCCTGAGGTCATAGCCGACGAAGACCCGGTCGCCGGTCGAAAGGGCGCGTTCGGCACCTTCCATCGGACCTGCGGTAATGCGGAGCTGCATGTTCATGATTGCGGGTCTCCCTCTGCTTCGTCTTTGAGCTGATCGAGTGGCACGTCATAGGATTCCGCCGTCACCTGCGTGAAGGACGAGGCGAGGCGCGGCGAAATAAGGAACAGCCGTTCGATGCGGCGGCTGTTCTTGCTGTCCATGCGGAACAGGCGTCCAATGACGGGAATGTCGCCGAGCAGCGGAATCTTGATCGTGCGCTCGATGTCGATCTGCTGGGTCATGCCGCCCAGAAGCAGGCTCTGCCCCTCCTGAATCAGCGCCTGCGTATTGACGGCTGAACGCCGCACGGTGGGCAGGCCATCGACGGACCGGGTAAACTGTATCGTTCCGTCCTCGATGGTGACGAGGACGCGGATGCGGGTCGAGTTTTCCTCGGCGAAGACGTGCGGTGTCACGCGGAGTGTCGTCCCGGCGGCGATGTTGAAGAGGTCGACTTCGTCCTCGCCCGCGACCTCGACATAGAAGGTTTCGGTCTGGTCGAAGATCGCCTCGTTGTTGCTGAGCGTCAGGATCTGCGGACGGGTGATGATCTTTGCCGCGCCATTTTCCGCGAGGGCGGTGATGCGGGACAGGAAATCAACATCGCCCAGAGTGATGATGGAAGAGATGCTGAGCCCGCGCGACAGCGGCGTGATACTGTCCACGTCGGTGCCGGGTCGCAGCCGCAAATCACTAGTCGTACCATTGCCAAAACCGATCGAAAAGTCCTCGCTGTCCGAAAGGCGCCAGTCGATGCCGAGGTCGCGGGCCTTGTCGACATCGATGTCGATGATGGTCGCCTCGATCTCCACCATCTGCGGTTCGCGGTCGAGCGCGGCGATCAGGTCGTCATAGAGTTTGAGCCGGTCGGGCGTATCGCGCACGATGACGGCGTTGAGCCGTTTGTCGGCCTGGATACGGACGGCATCCTCGATAGGATTGCGTGAGGCCGTGTAGGGCGCATCAGGGACATAGCGTCCGTCCGGCGTATAGGCCGCGCCCACAAATCCATTGGCGTAACCGCCACCGCGCGCGTCGGGATAGCCAAGCCGGTCGGACCCGCTCGGCACGGTATCGTAGCCGCGCATGCTTGGGACAGTCGGCGGCATGAACCGCTCGCGGTACACGCCATCGCCAAGGCCTGACAGGCGGCTGCCCTCGGATGGCATGACCATCGCGCGAAGGATGCTGGCGATGCCCGGAACCGTGGTTTCCCGATCACCGACGCGCATGGTCACGTCATGTGCCCAACCATATTTCAGTGGAAATACCCGAAAGGCGAGGGGGACGGGATCGTTTGTGGGAATAGGTATGCCCGCGCGGGGCGTCTGCTCGTCCCGCACCGAACCGACGGCATCGGCCAGTTCCGAAATCTGGTCGAGAAAGCGCGGCGTGCCGCTTGCCACCAGCAGCCCGCCGCGTGTCGTGCGCAGGCGGTTCAGATCGTCGGGCAGGCCAAGCTCGCGCGCGGCGCTACGAATGGCGTTGCCATTGCTGCCCGCCGGAAAACTGCGTGTCGATATATTCCGCGACGAATAGACGTGCATCACCGCGCCGTCATAATAAAGCGCCAGATTATAGGCAGACGCGATGTCGTCCGCGATCTCCTGCACTTCGCCGTCGAACCGGCCATTCACCGCACCCGCAACACCGGGCGAGACGGCTACGGGAACGCCGATGCGTCCGAACAGGCTTGACAGAAACGCACCCACGGGTTGCTCGCGCGCAGACAGCTCGACGGCGCGGTCCCCTGCGGGAACGCGCGCGGCCTCGGCTGGCAGTGCCATTACCGATGCGCTGAGTAAGCAACCGACGAGAGCGGATCTAGGGGTCATGCAGCTACCTTTTCTGGTGTGGGACTTTCAGGAGCGGAAGATTCCAGAACGCGTAAATTGCCATTCGCCGTATCGACGATGGGCAGCGGAATCTCTGCGCAGACATCGATGCGGACGCCTGGCGACAGTTCAGCTGCGGACAAAACGGGGACGTCGAACAGATCGGGCGCGATCAACTGCCGCAGCTGTGGGCGCAGATCGGGGGCGACGACGATGGCGCGGGCTTCGCTGTCCTGCGCGCCTTCGACCAACGCACCGAGAATCGCCTTCGCTTCGCGCGGATCGAGCGGGATGGCCTTGCCCGACTGCGCCTGCTGAACCAGCTCGCGGATGCGCGCCTCCAGCGGTCCCGCCAGCGTCAGAGCGCGGATATGGCCGTTCGGCGCATATATGTTGCGGATGTGACGGCTTAGCGCGCGGCGGGCATGTTCGGCCAGCATGGCGGGTTCCGCCTCGCGCTGCGCATTTTCCGCGAGACCCTCCAAGAGCGCGCGCATATCGCGGATGGGGACTTCCTCGGCGATCAGGCGGCGCAGGACTTCGGCGATCTTGGCGAGGGGGAGCGCGCGCAGGATCTCCTTGACGATCTCCGGATAGGCGGCGTTGGCGCGGGTCATGATCTCGCTGGCTTCCTGTATGCCCAGGAACAGCGGAAGATTGCGGCGCAGAAGCGCATGGGTATCGGCGGTCAGTTCCTCCGCCGCGCCGGGTTTGCCGCCATCGCCGCCGGATCCGATCGGCGCTTCATAGACCAGCAGGCGCCAGTCCTCCGCACCGGTCGCGGTGTAGTGAATGCGCACGCCTGGGAGCATGATGCCGAGACTGAGCTGGATGTCCTGCATCAGCCGGTCGAGCTCTTCGCTGAGCCGGACCCGCTGCGCACCGTCCAGATAGTCGGGGCGGACTTCGAGAAGGAGCGGAATGACCTGGCGAACCTGCGGCGCGGCGACGCTGACGAGGTCGGGCGTTTTCTTTTCCGGGCGCTTCAGGGCGATGTTGGCGGGGCCAAGAAAGCGATCGAAATGCGCGCGGAGTTCGGGCGTCAGCATGACACCGATCAGACCGAGACCAACTCCGAAGAAGGCGAAGATGGCGGTCGGAAAACCGGGGACGATGGCAAGCATCAGGCAGATGCCGCCAGCCACCAGTAGAACGCGCGGCTTCGCGACGAATTGCTTCCTGACCGCTTCGCCCAGATGCTTGTCATTTTCCTCGTCAGTGGCGCGGGTAACAATCAGGGCGGCGGCGATGGAGCAGAACAGCGCCGGGATGGAGGCAACCAGGCCATCACCAATGGTGAGGACGGAATATTTCGTCATCGCGGCGCCGATGCCCATGCCGTTCACCATTACACCAATGCACAGGCCGCCAATCAGGTTGACGATCGTGATGACGATGCCGGCGATGGCATCACCCTTGATGAACTTCATCGCGCCATCGAGGCTGCCGTGCAGTTTCGATTCCAGCTCGAGGTTGCGGCGGCGTGTCTTGGCCTCCTCCTTCGAGATAAGGTTGGCACGGAGGTCGCTGTCGATGCTGAGCTGCTTTCCGGGCATGGCGTCGAGGCTGAAGCGGGCCGCGACTTCGGCGACGCGTTCGCCGCCTTTGGCGATGACGATGAACTGCACGACCGTGATGATCAGGAAGACGACGAGGCCGACGACCAGGCTGCCGCCCGCGACATACATGCCGAATGTGTCGATGATCCGACCGGCGTCGCCCTCGAGCAGGATCATCTTGGTCGTGGCGATGGACAGCGTCACGCGGAAGACGGTGGTTATCGGCAGCAGGCTGGGGAAGACCGAGAAATCCAGCGGACCGGAGATATAGATCGCCATTAGCAGCAGCAGCAGGCCGCTGAGCAGGCTGATCGCCACCATGACGTCGATGAAGAAAGGCGGCAGCGGCAGGATGATGAGCGCGACGCTCATGATGACGCAGCCGACCAGGAACAGGTCGCTGTAGCGCGTGATGCCGCCCTCGGCATGCGCCGCGCCCGCGGCTTCGGAGCGGAAGAAGTCCGTCATGCTCATGGTGCGCGGCTCCCGTAGCCATCGGCACTGGCGGTCGTGCTCCGCGCGGCGGCGCGCAGTTCCCCGTAGCGGGCCAGCACCTTGCGGACATAGTCCTGCGTTTCCCGGTAAGGCGGGATCTTGCGGCCATATTTCTTCACCGCGCCTTCGCCGGCGTTATAGGCCGCGATAACCAGTGGCAGGTCGTTGCCGAACAGACCGTGCAGTTTTCTTAGATAGGCGGTACCGAGCGAGATGCTGGTCTCGGGATCGTTAAGATCCGCGTTTGTGCCGCGATGGCCGAGATCGCGCGCGGTCGCTGGCATAACCTGCATCAGGCCGCGCGCGCCCTTGTGTGAAACCGCATCCGGACGGGCACGCGATTCGACATGCATCATCGCCTCTATCAGCAGGGGGTCGATGTTGCGGTCGGCACCGGCACGATCGATCAGCCATGCGTAAGAAGAACGGCGGGCGGACGAGATGGCGGAATAGGACGGCGTTGCGGCCGGCATTGGCGCCGGCGCGAGTGGCATGACCGTGGCGCGCGTGCCTGCGGGCACGGATGGCGGCGCGATCTGGAATGCGGAAGCGAGCGGGGCGACAGGTTCGTCGGCGACACAATCACTGACAGCGACTGTGAACTTGGCCGCGGCATTTGAAGCGGAAGTAAATGCCCCGATATCGCTGGAACTACATTCCGCAGCCAAAATAGCCTGACCGTGTAGGCACAGCAGAGACGCCGACGCCAATACTATTCCGCGCATATTTCCCCCCAACTATGCTTGCCCGCTCAAAAACGGATGCGTAATGAATGTCTTAATCCGCGTTAAAATTTATGTTTGGCTATCCCTCAATCCTGTTCATATCTAAGTAAGGTTTTGTTAACCTTTCAAGACGGCGGGTGCGAAATGTTGTTTTCTTACGACGAGTTGAGTTGGCATGGCTGACAAGAACGATGGCGGCGACAAGACCGAAAAGCCCACAAACAAGCGGATTCGGGACGCGCGGAAGAAGGGCGATGTGCCCAAGTCAAAAGATGTGTCTTCAACCGTTCAACTGGTCGGCTGGATGGTGATTGGCGGCGTAACGATCGGCTTTATTGGAACGCGACTCGCAGGATTGTTCGATCAAATGTTCGAGTCGCTGGCCGATCCGACGACGATTTCCATGGCCGATCTGGGCATGGATTCATTCCTGTCGCTGCTGGCGATCACGGCCGCGGTCGTCCTGCCCGTCATGTTTCTGGGACTATTGGTCGAGTTTCTGCAGATCGGCCCCATCGCCACGACGGAGAAGATGAAACCCGACATGAGCCGACTGAACCCTGTCGAAGGATTCAAGCGCATGTTCTCGATGGATAATCTGGTCGAGGTCGTGAAAGCCGTCATCAAGACCGCGCTGATCCTGTCGATCGGGGCGCTGATCACTTATGGCATGTTGACGCAGATCATCGACCTGACGCGCGCCGAGCCGAGTGCGATGGCTCAGGAGAATTGGGACTTCATATTGCAGCTGTTCGGCTGGACAGCGGGCCTGTTCATCATCGTGGCCGCCGCCGACATGGCCTATCAGCGCGCCAGCTTCACGAAGAAAATGCTGATGAGCCGCCGCGACATCAAGCAGGAATTCAAGGACACCGAGGGCGATCCCATGATCAAGAACCAGCGCCGCCAGCTGGCGCAGGAATGGGCCAGCCAGAACGCCGCCAGCGCCGCGCGCGGTGCCAGCGCGCTGGTGGTCAACCCGACGCATATCGCCGTCGCGTTGCTGTTCGACCCGGAGGAGTCGCCCGTGCCGACCGTGACCGCAAAGGGCGAAGACCTGATCGCGCTGGCCATGCGCGAGGCGGCGGAGGAGGCAGGCGTGCCGATATTACGCCAGGTCGATCTGGCGCGCGCGCTGAATGCGCGGGTCGAACTGGAGGACATCATTCCGCCCGACCTGTTCGATGCCGTCGCGCAGGTTATCGTCTGGGCGCAACAGGTCAGGAACGGCGACCAGCCGGAAAAACCCGAGATCACCGTACCGAAGGCGGATCCCGATCTGCCGGATATGCCGGGCGAGGATCGTCCGCTTCCGGAATATCCGGGTGACGATCCGCATCGTCCTCATAGCGGGCGAGAAGGCTGATGCCGCCCGCCGTAACGCCAAGCATGAGAAGCTCGCCGCGAAAGCGCACCACGGTCACGCGCTCGCGCTGTCCGACAGCGAGGGAGCGGACGAATTCGACGGGCTCGGCGGCACCGCCCGCGCCCAGCGCGCCCTTCACCTGATAACGGCGCAGGACACGCAAAAAGACATAGGCGATGGCCAGAACGAACGCCGTCGCCAGCATGGTGAGGAAGAAACTGTAAAGGAGGTCGCCGGTCATGAACGTCATACCTTGTGGATCGCGGTCGTTATCGGACGAGACGCTAGCAAACGCCTCGCCGCATGACACGCGCTTTTGGTCGTCATGCAGTTGTCACGCCTGTGCATCAAAGCGCAGTGCGCATCTCAACAGGTCCGTGTCTCCGCACGCGAGGGGAGTGACGTCATGGCGGTAAATCCGGTGGACTATAACGGTATCTTGCAGGCGCTCGCGTTCGCGCTGTCCACGGGGGAAGTGGCTGGAGACGAACCGCTCCACCTGGAGGCTGAGCCGGAAGTGAGGCAGCGTTTCGACGTGCCGCTGTCATCGGCGTCCGGCGATCTTGCGCTGGCGATCGAGCGTCTGGATGGGCGCGACCTTTCGGAGACCGCGGACGGTCTCGCCCTCGTGGAGCGGCTGGAGCGGGCGGAACCCGTAATCGCGGCTGTCGAGACGCTGCTGGGGCTGGAATTCTCGCCCGCCGATCATGGCATGGCGCAGATGGCGGCGGCGCTGCGCGTAACGGCGCGCGGCGCAGACGGCGAGGCCCGACATGTCCTGCACCTCGGCCTGTCGCCAGCGTTCCTCGACGCTCTGCCGAGGCGGGAAAATGTGCCGGAGGCGCTGCGCCACTCCCTGCCAGTGCTGGTGGATGTCATCGTCGGCCTGCCGCCCGCCGCAGCGGACCTTGCGGAGGGCGATCTGCTTCTTCTTGGCGGTGCGGCGGAAGCCAGCGCGATGGTCGAGGGGCCAGACGCGCTCGGGGCGTTTGCCGTTGATCTCGATATCGGGACGCAACGCATCGCCAGCGCCGGTCAGCCGGGCGCGCTCCAGCTGCGCTTTCCGGACAGCCGCTTCACTCTTCATGCGCTGAACGCGGCGAAACGCGGCGCGCCGCTGACCCTGCCACAGGGGCTGGGCGGAATGCTGCAGGCGGCGGGCGGCGATGCCCGCGCCGCGCAGATCGTGACAGTCGGTGATGCTATCGCCGTCCGTATCGACTCGGTTCTTGGAAAGGCGGCCTGACATGGATCTGTCGAGTTTTACACCCGCGTCCGCGCTGGTTACCGTCATTCTTCTGGCGCTGGCGCCGTTCGTGGCGGTTATGGTGACGTCGTTCACGAAGATCGTCGTGGTCCTCAGCCTCCTGAGAAACGCGCTTGGCCTACAGCAGGTACCGCCGAATATCGTTCTCAACGGTCTCGCGCTGATCCTGACGATGTATGTCATGTATCCGGTGGGGCAGGAGATGTCGCGCGCCTACACCGACGCGCCGCCAGGTGCCGTGCAGCAGGAACAGATGATGAGCGAAACGCTTGGCTCGACCGAGGCGATGTTCGGCACCATCGACCGGGTGAAGGAGCCTTTGCGCGGATTCCTTGTCAAACACGCGCCGGAGCGCGAGCGCGCTTTCTTCCTGCGCACGGCGAAGCGGGTGCTGCCGCCCGCCGATGCCCGCGACTTGAAACCGGATGATTTCATCGTTGTCGTCCCGGCCTTCACCGTGGCGGAGCTGGCGCGGGCGTTCCAGATCGGATTTCTGATCTTCCTGCCGTTTCTGGTCATCGACATGGTCATCGCCAATATCCTGCTGGCACTGGGCATGATGATGCTGTCGCCGACCGTGATTTCCCTGCCGTTCAAGCTGCTCCTGTTCGTCCTTGTGGACGGCTGGGTGAAGCTCGCGCACGGCCTCGTGCTGAGTTATCTCTGATGGAAAATTCCGCTCTCGCACTCACGTCGCAAGCCCTCTGGCTAATTCTGTTGCTGTCGGCCCCGCCGGTGATCGCTGCGTCGGTCGTCGGGCTGCTGGTGGCTCTCATTCAGGCGGCGACGCAAGTGCAGGAACAGACGCTGCAATTTGCGCTGAAGTTCTTCTCGATCGCGGTCGCGCTGTTCCTGACGGCGGGCGTGCTGGGGGCGGCGCTGTATGAGTTCGCCGACCGCATCTTCGTCGAATTTCCAGCGCTGTCCGCCAGATAATGGAGCAGCTGCTCCCCTATACCGACAATATCATTGCGCTCGCCGTTTCCATCGTGCGTGTGGGCGGCGCGTTCCTGATCGTGCCCGCCTTCTCTCCGGAGACGATCCCGGCGCTGGTCAGAAACAGCATCTTCGTCGCGATGGGACTGGTGGCCGCGGTGCTCGATCCCGGCCTTGCGACGATGGCCCCGTCAGCGGGTATGTGGGCGGCGCTGTTCGTGAAGGAGGCGATGGTTGGCGTCGCCATTGGCCTGTTCTTTTCAGCCGTGTTGTGGGCATTCGAAGCGGCGGGACAAATCATCGATACGAAGGTCGGCCTGGGCATGGCCAGCATCGTCGATCCGCTGTCGGGCCACCAGAGCAGCCCGTCCGGGCAATTCCTAGCGCGCCTGGCGAATTTCCTGTTCATGGCGGCGGGCGGCTTCATGCTGCTGGTCGGGACTTTGATGGAGAGCTATGCGATCTGGCCGATTGGCCAGCTGATGCCGGACTTCAACATCCTGACAGTGACCCTGTTCGAGGGGGAATTACAGCGGCTGATGACCATCGCCCTGTTGATTTCCGCGCCTGTCCTCAGCGTGCTCCTGGCCGTCGACCTGTCCCTGGGTCTCGTCAATCGCTATGCGCAGCAGCTGAACGTCTTCTCGCTTTCGATGGCGCTGAAGGGCATGATGTCCACGCTGATCCTTGTCCTGATGCTGGGCGTGATCGTGCAGGTGCTGATGCAGAACATCGCCTACCAGCCCGATCGGGCGAAGGCGGTGCTGGAGGCGATGACGGGCGGCAGATAGCGCCCATCTACGGGAACTCCCTGATATTGATTCCGCACGGCACAGACTAATCTCCCACGCGGAGACGAAGCCATGCAAAGCGCGAATATCCAGTCCGGAAGCGACCTGTCGGCACTCGTCGAACGAATGATGCAGCAGCTTGATGGTGAAATGCAGGCGCTGTTCGGCAGCGGCGGGGATACAGCCACGGTTTCCACCGGCGCGCGGGATTACGTCGTGCAGGCGGGCGACACGCTGGGCCACATCGCCGCGGCGGCGGGCACGGACGTGCAGACGATCGCGCAGCTGAACAACATTCACAATCCGGACATGATTTTCGTGGGCCAGCAGCTTGTGCTGCCGCCCGCCGCCGATGGGGGATTCCAGCCCTATCGCGTGCAGCCGGGCGATACGCTGTCCGGTATTGCCGCGCGGTTCGGCAGTGACTGGCAGACATTGGCGCGGGTGAACAACCTGTCCGATCCCAACATGTTGTCTATCGGGCAGACGCTGCAGGTTCCCGTGGGAAGCGGGACAACACCGACCGGGCCGACGACGCCGGGCGCGCCGCCTACTGGTGGCCCGGTGGGTGGCGTTTCGCAGAATGGCCTGCAGTTCATCTACGACCATGAAGCATTGGCCGGCGTCAGCGAGAAGCTGCACTGGCCGGGCGGCGCCAGCGGCGTCACGCTTGGCCCCGGCTATGACATGAAGGGGCGCAGCGCTGCTTCGGTCGAGGCGGACATGATTGGCATCGGCATTGACCCCGCAACCGCCGCGCGCATATCGCAGGGCGCTGGCCTGACGGGTTCCGCCGCCGCGAACTTCGCCCGCGCCAATGCTGGCCTCGTCAGTCTGTCGGGTCCGCAGGAACAGGCCCTGCTGGGCCAGACGGTCGCGCCCTATGCGGATGCGGTTCGCAATGCGGTCGATGTGCCGCTGACCCAAAACCAGTTCGATGCGCTGACGTCCTTCGCTTATAATATCGGCATTGGCGGGTTCGAGAATTCGACGACGCTGAGGCGGCTGAATGCGGGCGACTATGCCGGTGCGGCGGACGCGATGGCGCTGTGGAACAAGTCCGGCGGGCAGGTGGTACAGGGCCTCGTCAATCGCCGCGCGGATGAAATTGAGCTCTTCAACATGCCGGGACCGCAGGCCGCGGCGCCAGTTGCCGCCACGACTCCCACAGCCGCTGCGGAAATGTCCCGCACGCCCGCAGGCTATGCCGCCCATATCGAACAGAATGGCGACGCGCAGGCGCAGACCGACTTCGACGCGGGGCGCCGGGTCGTGGTCGCGTTGAGGACGGATACGAACACTACGGCCAATGGCGGACGCGGCGTGTATGACGACACGATGGCCGTTGTCTGGAAGGATGCGGGCGGCAATGTCCAGATGCGCGAGTTCGCGGCCAATACCGAACCCTCCGCGCAATACCGCTTTGACGGACCGAAGGCGGATCGTGGTTCCCATACGGATTTGAACGGCGATGGCCGCATGGATCTGGGCCGGATGATTGAGGGAACGACCCGTTATCAGCTGCAGTCCGGTGAGTTCGTCGGCAACGGCTATTACCGTGCGACGATGACGCAGCGGGTCGAGCGCGACACCAATCAGGATGGCCTTTTCACCAGTGCCGATCCCAATCGTATCGATGCGAGCGGAGCAGGGCGGTCCATGCTGATCCATCAGGGCGGCAGCACGAACACATGGTCGGCGGGATGTCAGACCATGGCCTCGCATGATTTCAACCAGTTCATGTCCACCCTCGCCGGGCAGACGGACTTCAGCTATGTGCTGGTGAATGGAAACTAGACTGATTTCAGCTGCCGCAATTTTGCTGACCGCGGCGTGTGGCGATGCCGAGCCTGCGCAACCGCAGGACGATGTCCAGCGTACATCCACGCCCGAAGAGGTCACCGCGCCCGCACCGGCGCTGCCCTCCGAAGCCGGTCCGGCTGTCGAAGTCAATCCGGGCGTGACGTTCGCCGATCTGGCGGGGCAGTGGCGCGTCACGGGTGTGGCGGTGATGGACGGTCCCGTGCAGGCCGTCGCTCCGGACGACCCGGCCTACATGGACCTGATGATCGAGGCGGGACCGGACGCGCTGATCTGGCTGGGAAAGGCTCCGAACGGTCTGGAAGAAGACTGCCGCACGCCCGTCACCGCACCGCAGGCGGGCAGGGCGGCGGACATCTACCGGGAACGTTACGCCGCCACGCTGGCGACGCTGGGTATGAACGCCGCCACGCTGACCCCGCATGCCATCGAGTGTGTCGAGGGCAGCTGGGGGCCGCAGGGGGCGGGCGGATCGATCCTGTTTCCGGGTGGTCCCGACAATATTGTCATGAGCTGGTATGATGGTGCCGTCCTGCGCTTCACGCGCGCCAACTGATTTCAACATACGGGAACTCCCCCAGCAATTTACGGGAATCCCCGCATGTTCCGGCGGCGAAATCTGTGGCTTTATCCTGATCGCGACCAGGCCGATCGGCGGCCCTGTCCCGATAACAGGAGGGTATCATGACCAGCATTTCCAGCCCTATGCAGACTCTTCAGCTTGCATCGGCGTTTCTAAATTTCGCAACCCAGCTGGGCGCAATGGCGCGTTTCGGCACGATGCAGTTCACACCGTTCAGCTTGCCGCAGAACGGCATCGCGCCCGGCGGATGCTGCCTGCCCGGCGGATTTACCCCGCCCACGCCCGCCGCGGAGCCGTGGACCGCGACGATGCCGCAGAATGGCCGCGCGACCGTCGATCTGGGCGACGGCTACACCATGGAGCTACACGTACATTCGAGTGAGCTCGTCATCCGCGACGGCGACGGCAACGTCACGCGCATCTGGGGCGACCCGCATGTCGACGTGAACGGCAAACGCTCGGGCGATTTCTACGATACCACCACGTTCGAGCTGGAAAACGGCACGAAGATCACGATCAACACCGAGCCATGGGGCAATAATCCCAACGCCTATGTCGCCAGCCAGGTGGTCGTCACACGCGGCGATCAGGGCATGGTCATCGACGGTATCAGCCAGAACCAAAAGGGCGACCTGTCGATCACCATGGGGCAAAATGGTCAGGCTCTCGACTTCGCGCATGACGACGGCATGAATATCCATGAGCAGGATCTGGGCAACGGCAACTATGGCTGGACCAGCGAGTTCACCGGCGAGCGCATGACGAAGGCCGACTGGGACCTGACCAAGCATGCCAATCGCGAACAGCGTGAGGCGCTGGAATATAACCGTGATATGGGTCAGGCGGTGATGGGCTGGCTGCTGTTCGGCAATATCGGCGCAATGCTGGCATTCTCGGGTACCGAGACGGCGGAGCGGAATACACGCGATACCGTGCGTGAAATATTCCAGCCTCTGTTCCCGCAATCATGACGGGGCCGACGATATAAAGCGGAAAGGCCGCGCTGCTGTTCCAATGGCAACGCGGCCTTTCTGTTGGGCGTTTTAGTTTGTAAAGGTGACGTCCACGCTGCCAATACGGTCTGCGTCCACATATCCCGGCTGGCCCGCACCCACTGAATAATGCATTTGTCCGGACAGCGGCATGCGTGTTCCGTCCGTCGCTACGCGCGTCAGATGCTTGGCCGGGATGACGATCTCGACCGTGCGCGTCTCGCCCGGCGCGAGGGAGACATGAGAGAAGCCCACCAGTTCGCGCGCCGGGTCGCCATCACCGCCATGCGCGTAAACCTGCACGACATCGTCCGCTGCCATATCGCCCGCATTGGCGAGCGTTACGGAAAGGGGCAGCGGCTTCGTCGCGTCATGGCTGCCCGGACCGGTGACATCGGAATAGCTAACCGACGCAAAGCCGAGCCCATGACCGAAGCCGTAAACCGGCGTCCCGTTGTAATATTTATAGGTGCGGTTCGTCATGGCATAGTCGTCGAAGGCGGGCATGCCGTCAAGATTCTCGTAGAAGGTGACGGGCAGGCGGCCCGACGGGCTGTAGTCGCCCATCAGCAGCGCGGTGACGGCAGGGCCGGTGCGCTCGCCGGGGTAGAAGCCCTGTACGATGGCGGGCAGTTCCGTGTCGGCCCATTTCATGTTGACGGCACTGCCGGTGAAATTGACCTGCACCATCGGCTTGCCGGTGGCGTGGATCGCCTTCATCAGGTCCATCTGCGGCTTTGGCAGATCCAGGCTGGTACGGTCGCCGCCGTCGAAGCCGGGCAGGCTGACGGCCATTTCCTCGCCCTCCAGTTTCGCGCTGAGGCCAGAGAAGAACAGCACGACATCCGCTTCCCTCGCCGCCGCCATGGCTTCCGCGGCGAGGTCGCGGTTCATGTCGATCCAGGCCAATGTGGCCATCGGTGCGATGTTGTTGTTGTGCCAGACCGGCGCGCGGGTGAAGCTGACCTTCAGATCGTGCGCGCGTCCGGCAGTCAGCATGACGCCGTCCGCGCCCACCTCTCCGCCGTCCACCATCACTGCGACGCCCTCGCCAAAACGGTAGCGGCTGGTTTTCGGCGGCGTGATCTTACCGGTCCAGACGGCGGTCAGCGGGCCGTCGATGGTGTTCGACGCGGGGTTCATTTTCCACTTTTCGTCGATATTGGCGACGGTTTCGGTGTTCGCGGGTGTGCCGCTGGCATCCTCGGCGGCCCAATAGCTGGCCTTCAGTCCGGGCTGCCCGTCATGTGAGAGGACACTTGCGGGGACCGGCGTGTAATGCGTGAACATGCCGTCGGCGAGACCGCTGCCCGGTGCATAGACGACATTCTCCGCGCCCAGCCGTTCGGTCAGCGCCGCCAGCGGCGTCATGGGGCGGGTAGGATTGCCGTTGTAATTGCCGATAAGGACGTCGAAATTGTCCGCATTGGGACCGATGACCGCGATCTTCTGGTCCGGCTTCAGCGGCAGGATGCCCTCGTTCTTCAGAAGCACAAGCGATTTGCGCGCCGCTTCCTCCGATAGCGCGATATGCGCGTCCGAAGCGACCACGCTTATCGGCGTTGCGTCCCATTTCGTCGTCTGCCCCGGCATCATGCCGAGCTTGTAGCGCGCGGTGAACAGGCGGGTGACGGCCTGGTCGATTTCGCCTTCCTTAATCAGCCCGGTGCGCACGGCTTCGGTCAGGCCGCGAAACGCCTTGCCATTATGGTCCTCGCATTCAAGGTCGGTGCCCGCCCTGACGGAGACCGCTGCGCCCTCCGCCATCGTGTCGGTGAAGCCGTGATGCCCCTCCTGCAGATAGACGTCGTTGATCGCGCCGCAGTCAGACACGACGAAACCGTCGAAGCCCAGGTCGCCGCGCAGCACGTCCCGCATCAGATAGGTGTTGGCGCAGGCCGGTTCGCCGCGCACGGCATTGTAGGCGCACATCAGCGATTCGGGATCGGCCTCCTCGATCGCCATGGCGAAGGCGGGCAGGTAGGTTTCGTTCAGATCCTTCGCGCTGACCGCATAATCATCGCTGTGGCGGGTCTTTTCCGGCCCGGAGTGGACGGCGTAATGCTTCACCGTGGCGACGGATTTCAGATAATCGTCATCGTCGCCCTGCAGGCCATTGACGAAGTTGATCGCCATGCGGCCCGTCAGGAAAGGGTCCTCGCCATAGGTTTCCTGCCCACGCCCCCAGCGGGGATCGCGGAAGATGTTGATGTTGGGCGACCAGAAGGTGAGGCCGGTGTAGATCGAGCGCACGTCCTTCCTGAGATAATCATGATGCTTGGCGCGCCCCTCGTCGGAGATGGCCGTCGCGACCTTCAGCATCAGATCCTCGTCGAACGTCGCCGCGATGCCGATGGCTTGCGGAAAGACCGTGGCGTCGCCCGCGCGCGCGACGCCGTGCAGTGCCTCGTTCCAGTAGACATATTCGGGTACGTCCAGCCGGTCGATGGCCGGGGCCTTGTCGAACATCTGCGAGACCTTTTCCTCAAGCGTCATCTGCGCGACGAGGGCGGCCGCCTGCGCGGCGAAGTCGGTGGAGGAGGGCGCAGGCGCGGCCGGTGCGGTGGAGGTTGCCGTGGCAGGCGCGCTTTCCACCGTCTGGCATGCGGGTAGCGCGAGTGCGGCGGCGATGGCGATCATGGAACTTTTCATGGATGTCCTCCCCAGACATGAATCCCGTTTGAAACTGCCAAACCAGAAAATGACAATGTTGTCAAAACGACTTTTCGCGGGTTATGTAACGACCAAAGCGTCCGGTGACGGGCGATCCATGGACAGGCGGCCTGGGGAGGCGCGACATCACCAATATGAACACGCCGCTTTATCTTGGCATCGACATCGGCACGTCGGGCGTGAAGGCGATCGTCATCGACGATGGCAATGCGATCGCGGGCGAGACGGACGCGCCGCTTGGCATCTCGCGTCCCGCGCCATTGCACAGCGAACAGGATCCCGCCGATTGGTGGGTGGCGGTGGAGCGGGCGGTCACCGGACTGGACGCGGACCTGCGCGCGCGGATCGCCGCCATCGGCGTGACGGGCCAGATGCACGGTGCGGTCCTGCTGGATGGGGCCGGGGCAGTGCTGCGCCCCGCTATTTTGTGGAATGACGGGCGCAGCCATGCGGAATGCGCGGAGCTGGAGGCGGCGCTGCCGGAGCTTTCCGCCATTACCGGCAACCGCGCGATGCCCGGATTTACGGCGCCGAAACTGCTATGGGTGCGTGCGCACGAACCGGACATGTTCGCACGGATTGCGAAGGTGTTGCTGCCAAAGGACTGGCTGCGCTACCGCATGTCGGGCGCGATGGTCTCCGACATGTCCGATGCGGCGGGGACTTTGTGGCTGGATGTCGGCAAGCGCGACTGGTCGGACGAGGCGCTGGCCGCCTGCGGCCTCACGCGCGATCACATGCCGGACCTTGCCGAGGGCAGTGTCGTCTCCGCGCACCTCTCCGCCGATATCGCCGCGCGCTGGGGGCTGAGGGCGGGCATCCCCATCGC
>JBARZR010000283.1:0-1588 GCA_049650205.1 Pacificimonas sp.
CTCCCGACCGGCGTTGACCAGCATGGCAAGGACCGCACCGCCGTCTGCTGCCTGTCGTCCCTCAACCTCGACACCTGGTCCGAATGGTCGAAGGAGGAGGGCTTCATCGAGGATGTCATGCGTTTCCTCGACAATGTCCTCTCCGACTATATCGACCGCGCCCCCGACGAGATGGCCCGCGCCAAATACAGCGCCGAGCGTGAGCGCTCCGTGGGCCTTGGCGTCATGGGCTATCACAGCTTCCTGCAGGAACGCTCCATCCCCTTCGAATCCGCGCTCGCGAAATCCTGGAACCTCAAGATCTTCAAGCACATCCGCGCGCAGGCCGACACGGCCTCGATGATGCTGGCGAAGGAGCGCGGCGCCTGTCCCGACGCGCAGGACGCGGGCGTCATGGAACGGTTCAGCTGCAAGATGGCCATTGCCCCCACCGCCTCGATCAGCATCATCTGCGGCGGCACGTCCGCCTGTATCGAGCCGATTCCCGCCAACATCTACACGCACAAGACCCTCTCGGGCAGCTTCACGGTCAAGAACCCCCATCTGGAGGCGCTCCTCACCGAGAAGTCCATGAACGGCGACAAGGTCTGGAATTCCATCCTGGAACGCGGCGGCAGCGTCCAGCATCTCGACTTCCTCAGCGCGGACGAAAAGGCCACCTTCAAGACCGCCTTCGAAATCGACCAGCGCTGGCTCCTCGAGCTCGCCGGCGACCGCACCCCCTATATCGACCAGTCGCAGTCCCTGAATCTCTACATCCCCGCCGATGTCGAGAAATGGGATCTCCTCATGCTGCACTACCGCGCCTGGGAACTCGGCATAAAATCCCTATATTATCTACGGTCGAAGAGCGTGCAGCGCGCCGGCTTCGTCGGCGGTGTGGAGGCGGACAACACGGCAGAGGCTCCGAAGATCGACCTGACGATGCCCGAAACGACCGACTATGACGAATGTCTGGCATGTCAGTAAATGTTTGCGATTCTTCTGGCGGGTGCAGCAGTTTGTTTTGCGCTGATATACAAGGTTGCGGTTCGGAAAGCTGACATCGCAATTCTTGGCGGCACAGGCATAATTCTTGGACTGGCTGGAATTGGTACACTCATCGAGACTGTTTTCGGATACGATCCGCCATTGCGAACTTTGGTTTGGGCATTCACATTTACCGCTACGGACGTCTATCCTCTGGCGCTGATCTGCCTGATCCGCTCATTTTTTCGCGGCATTGGTCACAAGCTGCGCGCCGCGTACATCATCGGGTTTCTGCTTATGGCTAGCCCGTTCATTCTTTTGACGATTTTCGGCGTCGCAATGACGCTCAACAGCTAGGCAGGAGACTCGCTATGTCACTTTTGGAAGCCCGCAAGACCTACAAGCCCTTCCAGTACCCCTGGGCCTATGACTTCTGGAAACGCCAGCAGCAGATCCACTGGATGCCGGAGGAAGTGCCGCTGGGCGAGGATTGCCGCGACTGGGCGCAGAAGCTCACGGAGCATGAACGAAGCCTCCTGACGCAGATCTTCCGCTTCTTCACCCAGGCCGATGTGGAGGTGCAGGACTGCTATCACGACAAATATGGCCGCGTCTTCAA
>JBARZR010000284.1:0-4090 GCA_049650205.1 Pacificimonas sp.
ATCGAAGCGTTCCTCGTCCAGCAGCGGCTTGAGCTTTCCGGCATCCACCATCTCCGCCAGCGTGGCAAGGATCTCGCCATGCGTTTCACGCTGAAAGTCATGCAACATCGGAATGAGCATGAAGACCACGTGAAGCGACAGACCCTTGAAGTGCGCAGGCGTAAGATCAAGCTCGGTCATCGCCACCGTTGTGGCGACCTGACCGTTGAGCGCGGCGGCTGCGAAAGAGTTTGTAAGATTGGCACCACCGACGGAATCAAAAACAACGTCGAATCCGGTATCCGACGTATGCTCTTTCACATAATCGGCTACGCTCTGCTCCCGAAAGTCGATCGCGGTCGCGCTAAAGCTACGGATGACATCAAGCTGCTCGTTTCCGGTGCCGGTGGAATAGACGTGTGCGCCCATTGTAGCAGCGATCTGGATGGCGAGGTGCCCAACACCGCCCGCCCCGCCGTGCACGAGAACCTTCTGGCCTTCGCGGACGCCGGCTCTCGTCAGACCTTCGTATGCGGTAATGCCAACCAGCGGAATGGCAGCGGCCTCGCGCATCGACAGCGACTTGGGTTTGTGTGCAATCAGCCGGGCGTCGGCGAGCATATACTCAGCCAGAGCACCCTGAAGATCGGCAAGGCCGCCGGCACAGCCATAAACCTCGTCACCGACATTGAAGCTTTCGGCGCCTTCGCCGACTGCTTCGATAGTCCCCGCAAAATCCATGCCCAAAACCGCAGGCAGGGCCGGCGAAAGCGGCGCCAGATCATGCCCCATGCCGCGGATCATCGTATCAACGGTGTTGACGCTCGTAGCGGCGACGCGAACCAGCACATGGCCGGGGGTTACTTCAGGCTTCGGCAACTCGGCAATTTCGAACGCCGAGTTTGCGCCATACTCTTTCAGGATCGTAGCTTTCATCGGAATCTCCAACGGCAAATGGGATGTCCGGTTGATAATCGATTGCCTTGAAAGATAAATGCGGCTGTTTGAGATGCAGAATTCGGTTTTCGAATATAGTATAGGCTGGCCGACACCGTTTGCCTTAGGATGCCGATCGTGGGGCAGAGGCAGCTTCTAAGAAACTGGGCATACGCATGGATAACCGCGACCAGGGCGCAACGCGGTCGCTTGGTCGGATCCGCGTGAAGGTCAGCTTTCAGGATTGTGTAACGTCTTCTCGAATGACTGGAATTGGGGCGCATTGCTGACTGGCAGGTTTCGGCATCAGCAGCTTGGCGGCATTTGGGCCGTATGCGGACTGTCCGGTTTTGGCGCGGAGCTAGGCTAACCGGACTGCACGTCAGGACCAATGTCTCGGGCTGCCCAAGCCTTTCGAACCGCATGCTACGGCCAGTGGAATAGCCGATTTTTTAGCTGCGGCGCGGGTGTGCGGACTGACCTTGCCGCTTGTGAAGGCTCTCCCACCCGGCAACGGCCACCGGCAGCAGGAGTTGGTCCCGCAGGTATGGTCCGACAAAACACCTGATGCCTCGTAACCGGCCATGCGCATGCGCGCCGTAGTTCCGATTCGCTCGGCTGAAAGGCCTAGCTCGCCGAAGCCCAAGACGACTTCTGTTACGTGCTCATATGCAGAGCCCAACGTAACAGCCACGCCGGGCCCCTGATCAGCGGGTAGGTTACAAATGGCGATCATGGCTTCACCCACTCGGGTATTGCCTAAAAGTTAACGTGTCGAGTGAGGGTGCTCAGGCCAGCTGACGTCGGCTGCAAGACCAGATCGCAAATGAATCGATCTCCAGCCTCGCCTGGGCGTCGTGATCGCCCGGTGAAGCCGGCGAACCGAGGAGAACTATTCGTTCAGTGCCGACCGCGAATTGATTCGGTCCCACGGACCCATTCGAACAAAGGAGCGTAGCGTGTCGCCGATCGGTTGATCCAGAGCGTTCGACGCGATGTTCCTTCCAGCACTGCGCGGTCGACGTAAGGATAGAGCGAGAGATACTCCTCGCCCACGAAGGCGTTCTCCCCAGCCAGCGTAACCGGTAGTACGCCGACGCGTCCGCAATGGGCATCCGCGAACCCCAGTTCCCATGGCATCCACCGCGAGCGACTGGAATGACGGCTGTGGACGTAGAGAAGCGAAGCGGAGCTGCGGAGCCGATGGCGCAGGGTCCGCGCCGTCGCAAGATCGACATTGTCCGGATCGAGGTGGGAATCGGAGTAGCTGTCGACATAGACGTTGAGGCCGGCATCCCTGAGCGTCCTGTACACGCCCAAGAGAATATTTTCGGGCTCATTGGACGAATGACTTAGGAAGACATCGAACCTTTCGTCATCCGCTGCAGAAGCCTCTTCCGCGAGAACGGTCGCGGCGCTTTTGCGGAGCACACCTCCGCCGCTGTCGGCTCGTGCCAGGATTTCGTTTTCGGTGAGTAATGCCATCGTGAAATTCCAGTTTCCCGATGATCGAAATACTACCGGCATAGAGCCGGGCAAGCGATTTTCGATTCCATTCATACGCATGGACGTATGCAACAGCCGCCCTCGGCTGGCACTTCCAGGATAGCGATACTATATCGCTGATTTCACTTACTGGGAGGCGTGATCAATGGCGGCAGGATACGGTGTCGGAACTGGCATCCGCCGAGAGGTTTTCGTGAGTTATCACCATCTCGGCGATCAGGCCTATTATGATCGGTTCTCCCGCTCCTCCCACGACCTGCTGAAGGTGATCACCGACAACTCGCTGGATCGCCGGATCGATAGTACCAATCCGGACTACGTGAAGAGACGGATAAGGGAATTCCATCTTCACGGCAGTTCCTGCACAATCGTGCTTTGCGGTGCGGCGAGCTGGAGCCGCAAGTTCATAGACTGGGAGATCAAGGCCTCCCTCGATCAAAAGATGGGCGTGGTCGGGATCAAGCTGCCCACCCTGCGGGTGATCGGTGACGCGTCTCGCAAACCCCCTCGTTTGCAGGACAACATCGACAGCGGTTATGCCATCTGGACGACCTTCGAAACCGTTATCGAAAACCACGGAGTGCTCATGGGCGCGATCGAAGGGGCCATCGCTATGCCCAAGAGCAGGATCGCCAACGATCGCCCGATGATGGGACGCAATCTGTGATTGCGGCGCCAGGGCGCGGGGGCCCAACATGCATCGATACGGTCCAGGAGCACGCGAGATGAAATTTCTTTAATACGATCTAGGGTCCGGACTCATAACCACCATGTGATTGTTGCAGCGAGACAGATTGCACCGAAGAAGCTGGTGGCGAGCTTATCGTAGCGAGTGGCGATGCGTCGATAGTCCTTGAGGCGGCAGAACATTCGTTCGACGGCGTTTCGGCCTTTGTAGAGCGTCTTTGAGAAGCAGCTTTTCCAGCGCCGATTGGCCTTTGGCGGGATATTCGGGACCGCGCCCTGGCTCTCGATCAAGTTTCGGATAGCGTTGCTGTCATAGGCTTTATCAGCATGAACGAGGCTATCTGGAGCAAGGCCTGCGAGCAGTGCCGCTGCAGCTTTGCAGTCGGCAACATTGCCGCCGGTCAGGATGAACCGGATCGGCCTGCCTGCGCCGTCCGTCGCTGCGTGGAGCTTGCTGTTCCTGCCGCCCCTGCTGACGCCGATGGCCTGGCGGAAGGCCCCCCTTTTCCGCCCGCCGCCGAGCGGTGAGCCTTCATATGCGTGCTGTCGATCAGGACTTCGGCCGGAGGCCCTCCTGCCGAGGCAAGGGCAACGAACATGTCCTGCCAGACGCCCTTCGCGGACCAGCGCACGAACCGATTGTAGAGTGTCTTCCTCGGTCCATAAATAGACGGAGCATCCACCCAGCGTCCGCCGGATTTCAGAACATGGATGATGCCGCTGATAACCCGCCGGTCATCGACCCTCGGCACGCCACGCGGCTTGTCAGGCAAAAACGGGCGAAGACGCTCGAACTGCGCTTCGGTCAACCAGAACTCGCTCATCAAAATGCTCCTGCAGTAGCGGAGCTTGAATCACATTCTCGATGCGTTGGGAATCCTGTTTATGGGTCCTGACCCTAGCCGATTGGTACGCGGCTACACGTTCGTTGCGTGGAGAACTGCAGCAACTGCCTGCTCTTCTGGAAGAGGGCATTCGAGAC
>JBARZR010000285.1:0-9712 GCA_049650205.1 Pacificimonas sp.
CGCATAGACTTCCTCCGTGCTGAAGGCGATCAGGGCGGAGCGGCGGGGCAGGCGGCTGAGCTTCTTTGGGTCGGCATAGGTCAGCTTCGAAAAACGCGGTCGACTTTCGATCATGGCATCCGGCAGCAGGCGCCGGATCATCGGGATCATCGTCGATGCGCCCAGCAGCATGGTTTCCACCGTGCCGCGCCGATGCAGCAGCCGGTCGGCAAAGACATGGCCGCGTTCGGAATCGGCGGCCAGCTGGACCTCGTCGATCGCGACGAACTCAGGATGAACGTCGGTCGGCATCGCCTCTGCGGTGCACAGCCAGTAGCGCGCGCCGTCCGGAACAATCTTTTCCTCGCCGGTCACGAGCGCAACCTGGGCCGCGCCCTTTATGGCGACGACGCGGTCATAGACTTCGCGCGCCAAGAGGCGCAGCGGAAAGCCGATCATGCCCGACGCGTAACCGCACATGCGCGTGACCGCCAGATGCGTCTTGCCGGTATTGGTGGGGCCGAGAACTGCTGTCAGCCGGGACTGTGCCATAGTCCGCAATGTGGCGACGGCGACGGCCAGAGTCCATGGGGGAGAGAGACGCGGATTCGGTTCACCGCATCAGGACTATCGGTTCGTCGCACAGAAGGATTTCCGGCGTTTCCGTTTAATTGACATTAACGAATCCACGCGACTATTGGTTTTTATTAAGGAAAACATGTCATCAGACGGATGGAATGGTTTTCGGGGTCAAGGCGAAGCGCAGACGGGCCGTTTGCGGCAGGCGCCGATGAGGAAGGGGTCCGATTTGTACCGCGACAGCACGCTGGACGATCTGAATATTTTCACGCCTGCCGCTGCCGCGAAGCGGAAGCGAAATGTCATTGTCGATCTGGGGGACGACATTGGTAGCGGTTCCTGGTGGCGTGGCCTTCTGACGCTGATCGGGCTGCTGACCTTCGCCTTCTGGCTGGCGATGACACCATCACGTCTGCCCGCTTATGCCAGCGCCCCGAAATCGGACACGCAGCTTGCCGCACTCAGGGCCGTCAGCATTTCTCCGCTGATGGAGAATGGCCGCACCGGCGCGCGCATGGCACCGACGGCGCTTGTCAAACCGCTGGCGGAAACGCCCGAACGCCCGCGCATCGAAGTCGTCGCCGAACTGCGCGAAGTCGACAGCTTCTCCGCCGCGCTCCGCCGGGCCGGGGTCGGAATGAACGACGTCTCGACGGCCGCGCTGCTCATTTCCGACTATGCCGATGTCACGGGTCTGAAACCCGGCACGACGTTCGATCTTGTTCTCGGTCGCCGGACGGACAAGACTCAGCCGCGCCCGCTCGACGGACTTGGATTCCGCGCCGCGTTCGACCTGCAGATGGAAGTTGCGCGCAACGACGTGGGCGATCTCTACGCAAGGCCGGTTCCCATCCGCATCGACGACTCGCCGCTGCGTGTAACAGGGCTGGTGGGCGACAGCCTTTACAAGTCGGCGCGCGAGGCCGGGCTGCCCAGCCGCGTCGTGGCCAATTTCATCAAGGCGCTCAGCCCCCGCGTCAATTTCCAGCGCAATGTCATGGCGAGTGACGAATTCGATGTCGTCGTCGCACACAGGCGCGCCGAAACGGGTGAAACCGAAACAGGTGAGCTGCTTTATGCCCGCCTCGACGGCAACGACAAGGATCTGGAAATCGCCGCATGGGAAAAGGACGGCAAGACCCAGTATTTCCTTCCCGACGGGAAAGGCGTGAAAGAGGGTATGGCGCTCGACCCCGTTCGCGGCGCGCGCATGTCGTCGCGGTTCGGTATGCGCCGTCATCCGGTTCTGAAGCGGACGCGGATGCACAAGGGCATTGATTTCGCGGCCCGCTCCGGCACGCCCATCGAGGCGACGGCAGCGGGAACGGTCGTCTTCGCGGGGCGCAATGGCGGCTATGGCAATCAGGTGCGTATTCGCCACAAGAACGGTATTGTCACCAGCTATAGCCATATGAAGAGCTTCGGTTCCGGCATTCGCAGCGGGGCAAGCGTGGCTCAAGGCCAGAGCATTGGCTATGTCGGCTCGACCGGCATGTCGACAGGCCCACATCTGCATTATGAGGTCCATGTGGCTGGCCGCGCGGTCGATCCGCGCTCGCAGAAGCTGCCTGTGGGCGTTGAACTGACAGGCGGGGAATTACAGCGGTTCAAGGAAAAACTGGCACAGCTGCGCTCGGTTTCGCCGATTTCGACCAGCGATGATGAAGAGGCCGAAACCCGAAAAAGCTGATCCGCCGCCTTCGCTCAGTCCCGAACCCAGCGGGCGAAAATCGCAGTCGGTAGCAACAGCCCGCGCGCCTCTTCCCGCACCGTCATTTCGCCCGCCTCGATGCGCCCGCCAAGATGCGACAGGTTATGCTTGAGCAACTCCTCGATGGCGATGGCGGACATACGGATCGCATAGGCGGTCAGCACCAGGTATTTCGAGTTCTTGTCGAGCAGTTGCCCCAGGATCTCAATTAAATGCGGCAGGGTGTCATTCAATTCCCAGCGCTCACCCTTCGGCCCGCGACCGAATTTCGGCGGATCGAGCAATATGCCGTCATAGCGGCGACCACGGCGGACTTCGCGCTCGGCATATTTAACAGCGTCCTCAACGAGCCAGCGGATCTTCGCATCGTCCATGCCGGACAGCGTTTGATTGTCGCGCGCGGCGGCGACGGCCTTTTTGCTGGCATCGACGTGCGTAACGCGCGCGCCGCGTCTGGCCAGTAATAGAGAACCAACGCCAGTATAGCCGAACAGGTTCATGACTTCATCGTCAGCACCCGTGCGTCCGCACATCCAGTCCCATTGCGGGGCCATGTCCGGGAAGAAGGCGAGGTGGCGAAAGGGCGTATTGGCGGCATGAAAACGGATATCGTCGCGCGCCAGCGGCCAGCTTTTCGGGACGCTGTCCGCCAGATGCCAGCGCCCGCCGCCATCGGCGTCCGCGGCGGGCAGAAATTCGCCATTCGCCAGCCAGTCCTCCTGCGCCGGGGTCCACATGGCCTGCGGTTCGGGGCGGATGAAAGTATAGTCGCCGTAACGCTCCAGCTTTCGCCCGTGGCCCGAGTCGAGCAGAGTGTATGACGGATGCGGTTCCGCAATCAGAGTGTGCAGAGTCACGCGGCGGCCTTCAGCTTGCCCGCGCCGATGGTCGCCATGGCGGGTGTGCCGCCGAGGATTGCCTGTCCGGCGGCGCGCACCTGGTCCAGCGTCAGGGCGTCGATTTCGGCAACGACTTCGGCAGGTTCGATGGTGCGGCCATAGACCAGCACCTGCCGCGCGACATAGCCTGCCTGGCCCTCGCAGCTTTCCAGCGCCATCAGCAGGCCGGATTTCGCCAAGGCACGGGCGCGGTCGAGTTCCGCCTGTGTCAGATCATTTGCCGCCTTGCGCATCACATTCAGCATGAGGTCCAGCGTCAGGGCCGCATCCGCGCGCTTCGCCGCTGCATAACATGTGAACAGTCCCGCGCCAACGAACGGCGCGTGGCCGCTGTAGACGCTATAGGCGAGGCCGCGATCCTCGCGCAGTTCCTGGAACAGGCGGGACGACATGCCGCCGCCCACCGCTTCACCGAACAGGCGCGCGGCGAACAGATCGTCCGCCTTCATGGCAGGGCCCACAAAACCCAGCGTGATATGGGCCTGCTCCGTCGCGCGGTCGCGCTGCATCCGGCCGGGCTTGAAGCGCGCGACCTCCACAGGCGCCGCGCCGCCACCCGTCATGCTGCCAAAGCGGCGCTCCGCCAGCGCGACGACGGCTTCATGATCCAGCTTTCCGGCAGCGACAACAAGCATGTTTCGTGGCTGATAGTGCCGTGCAGCCCAGCCAGTCAGGTCGTCGCGCGTCAGGCCGGAGATGCTGGCCTCGTCGCCCAGAATGGAGCGCCCGAGCGCCTGCCCGGGGAAGGCGGCTTCCTGCAGGTCGTCGAAGACCAGATCGCCCGCATTGTCATGGACTTCGCCCAGTTCCTGCAGCACGACCTGCTTTTCGCGCTCCAGCTCGATGGGATCATGGTGCGCGTCGAGTATCATGTCGGCGATCAGGTCGAGCCCGAGCGCGAGGTCGTCCGCCAGCAGCCGTGCGGAGAATACCGTCGCCTCCCGCCCCGTCATGGCGTTCAGGTCGCCGCCCACATCTTCTATGGTCTCGGCGAGCTGACGCGCGGATTTTCCGCCCGCGCCCTTGAACATCATATGCTCGAACAGATGGGCAAGGCCATTTTCGCGCGCGCATTCATGGCGGGACCCGACATCGGCATGGACCGCGACCGCAACGGTTTCTACGCTTGGCATCTCGCGTGTGACGACACGCATACTATTAGGTAGTGTGGTGAGGCGTTGCATCAGGCCGGGCCCGTCTGCGCGTTGGCAGTCACATAGTCGGCGATCGCCTCATATGTGCCCGCGATGGTTTCGAAGCGTTCCTCGCGTTCCATCAGGCCGCCAAGCCTTGCGGGAAGGCGTGGGCGTTCCCCAGCGGCGCGCTCGACGGCATCCGCGAATTTGGCGGGATGGGCGGTGGCCAGCGTGACGACGGGAATCTCCGGCGACAGGTTGTTGGCCCGCGCGGCGGCCAAGCCAATCGCGGTGTGCGGATCGATCAGTTCCCCTGCCTTCTCCCGGGCCCAGCGCAGGGCCATCGCCATATCATCGGAATCAATGCGCGCGGAGGAAAACAGCTGCGTGCCGCCGCGCATGGTGTTCGACAGGCTGAGGCGCTTGTCGGTTTCAAATCCGGCCATCATTTTCGCGAGCGCCGGGCCGTTACGTCCGGCCAGATCGAACAGCAGCCGCTCGAAATTGGAGGAGACCTGTATATCCATTGAGGGTGCGGCGGTCGGTGTGACGCTGCCGACGCTGTAATCGCCTTTCGACAGTGCGCGGTGCAGGATGTCGTTGACGTTGGTAGCGACAATCAGCCGCTCGATGGGCAACCCCATGCGCGCGGCGACATAGCCTGCGAAGACATCGCCGAAATTCCCGGTCGGTACGCTGAAGGCGATCCTGCGGTGCGGCGCGCCCAAACGGACCGCACTGTAGAAATAATAGACCACCTGCGCCATCAGCCGCGCCCAGTTGATGCTGTTTACGGCGCTGAGGTCGTAGGAGCCGCCCTGCGCGCTTGCCATGTCCGGATCTGCAAACATGCGCTTCACATGCGCCTGCGCGTCGTCGAAACTGCCCTCGATCGCCAGATTATGGATATTGGGCGCGATCATGGTGGTCATCTGGCGGCGCTGTACGTCGGAAATGCGTCCCTTGGGATGCATCATGAAAACGTCGACATCCTCCAGCCCCGCAAGGGCGTGAATGGCGGCGCTACCGGTATCGCCGCTGGTCGCGCCGATGATGGTGAGATGGCGGCCACTGCCCGACAGGAACCGCTGGAACAGTTTTCCCAGCAATTGCAACGCGACGTCCTTGAAGGCGAGCGTCGGTCCCTGGAACAGTTCCAGCAGCCAGTGCTGCGGGTCCAGCTGTTTCAGCGGCGTGACGGCGGCATGGGCGAAACCGCCATAGGCTTCGATCGCAAGGGTGCGGAGGTCACCGCCGGAAAGCGACCCCGCTACGAAGGGAGCGCAGACGCGAACGCAGGTTTCGACATAGTCGAGGCCTGCCATGTCGGCCATCTGCTCGGGGGTGAATGTCGGCCATTCCTGCGGAACGTAAAGGCCACCGTCGCTGGCGAGACCGGCGAGCGTGACCTGTTCGAAGGAGAGAGACGGCGCGGACCCGCGCGTCGAGATATAATCCATGGTGCGCCGGCATAGCGATATTGCTGCGGTGCGGCAATGTCAGCTGGTGCTATCGCGCCGCCAACTCCGGACATAGAGGCCGTAGATCACCGCCAGTACTGCGGCGAAGCCGAACCATTGAAAGGCATAGGCCATATGGTTGTCGGGAATGTCGGCGGGTGTTGGCTGCAGACTGGGTAGCAAACCGCCAAGTGCCGGGTCAGCGATCAGCAGATAGGGAATTCGATGTGTTTGCTCCATATCGCCGCGGTCGGCACGAACCATACCGCTCACAGCAGCAGGAGCGTTTATGTCAATCCGGCGATCCGGGCGTTGATCCCAGCCGAGATTTATGCGGAAACGGTCTTCCGCCATTGTCGGCGCGCAGTCGGCAAAATAGCTATATCCTGCCTGTCCTTGCTTGCTCCGCCCGCCGAGGGCTTCGGCGGCTGAAATCTGTTGGCACCGCGTGCTGACGCGGCGGAAATCGAGGCTATCGGCTGGATAACTCGCCATTTCCTCGCCGGAAAGAATGAGCGGTGCAAGGTTTGGCGCATTTTCGAGCGCGTCCAGCATGGAGTCTTTTTCTGCGGCTCTACCCAGTTGCCAGAAGCCGAGCGTGATCAGGATTGGAAGAGCGACGACCACCATCAGGGTAGGAACCAGCGGCAGTTTCATTCCTTCAGCCTTCCCTCAATAGCGTCGTTCCGATATTCCAGCGCAAGCAGAAGGCCCTTCGCCGCGCGCAAACCACCGATCGTCAGCGTAATCAGGATCACCGCCCAGATGGCGAGATTGAGCCAGAGCGGCAGGCCCATTCTGAAATGGACGAGCAGTACTCCAATCATGCCGATGGTGTTCAGGATCAGGATGAGGAAGACGCTGGCCCCGTCACCGACGTTGAAACGCTCGAAACGAAGCCCGCAACTGGCGCATTTATCGGCGAAACCGGTCAGCGTTCGGAACAGTTTGCCCCTGCCGCAACGAGGACATTTACCTGTCAGCGCCGCGGATAAGTTTACGTCAGGCTTTTCACTCACCCGCTGTGCGAAACGACCGCCGCGCCGAAATCACTGCCCCAGACATAAATGGCGATAAAAAGGAACAGCCACACGACATCGACGAAATGCCAGTACCAAGCCGCCGCTTCAAAACCGAAATGATGCTTCGGCGTGAAGTCACCTTTATAAACGCGGATTTGGCAGACGATCAGGAAGATCGTACCGACCAGAACATGGAAGCCATGGAAACCGGTCGCCATGTAGAAGGTCGAGCTGTAAATATTGCCTGCAAAGCCGAAGGCGGCGTGGCCATATTCATAAGCCTGCACACAGGAGAATAGCGCGCCGAGGATGATAGTCACCCACAAGCCCTTCTTCAGCCCTTCGCGATCCCCCTCGATCAGGCTGTGATGTGCCCAGGTCACGGTGGTGCCCGACAGCAGCAGGATCAGCGTGTTTAGAAGCGGATAAACGAAGGGATCGAGAACCTCGATGCCCTCGGGAGGCCAAACGCCACCTACGGCTTCTGCCGTCGAGGGAAAGAGCGAAGCGTCGAAATAGGCCCAGAACCAAGCGACGAAGAACATGACCTCCGACGCGATGAACAGGATCATGCCGTAGCGGTGATGCAACTGCACGACAGGTGTATGGTCGCCGCCATTCGCCTCTTGCACAACGTCCGACCACCAGCTGTACATGCAGAAAAGGATGCCCAGCATACCAATGGTGAACACCCAGCCGCCAAAGGCATATTCGTGCATATACATGACCGCGCCAACGGCGGCGACCAGTGCAACAAATGCTGAGAGCAACGGCCACGGACTGGCGGGCAGGATGTGAAAGTCGTGATTTTTAGCGCCGGCCATGGTTACCCCTGAATATTCTCGTCTGCGTTCACGCGCGTCTTAGCGGTCTGCTCGCGCGTAGGGAAGAAGGTATAGGAAAGTGTGATTTCCTCGATACGTTTGCCGTCACTGTCGTCGAGGATGGCGGGATCGACATAATAGCTGACCGGCATGGAAACGGTCTGTCCCGGCTGCAGCGTTTGTTCGTTGAAACAGAAGCAGGCAATCTTGACGAAATATTCGCCGGCCGTGTCGGGCGTAACATTGAAGGTGGCGACGCCCGTGATCGGCTCGCTGCCGAGGTTGGTAGCCTGATAGAACGCCATCTTGCGCTCGCCGATGTTGAGCGTCGCCGTCGTTTGGACCGGCTTGAACTCCCACCCCAGGCCGGGCGCGATATTTGAGTCGAAGCGAACACGAATAGGCACATCCGTCGCAGTCACATCGACCGTAGCCTCGGCGCGCTTCGTCGCGCCGCCAAAGCCGGTGACCTGGCAGAAGATTTCGTAGAGCGGCACGCTCGCATAGGCGAGGCCGAGCATGGCCGCCGCGCCGCCTGCGGCGAGCAGTCCCGTGCGCGTGTTGGCAGGCATCGTCATATCTGCATCCTGACAACCGTGATGGCGTAGAACAATGCGGCAAGAGCGAGCAATATGCCGCCGAGGACGTAGTTGCGCTGCCTGCGGCGGGCGGCGAGTTTCTTTTCGTCTTCGGGCGTCACGCGATGATCATCCGGTCTGCGGCAAGCGTACCGAAAAGAATGAACAGATAGATGATCGAGAAGGCGAACAGCTGTCGCTCCGGCTTCATGCCAGCGGGCGTTTCCGCCTCGTTGAAGAACACCGCGATGGACAGGCCAACGAACAGGAAGCCGAGGACGCTGGCGACGATGCCGTAGAAAAGTCCGGTCATGCCCATGATCCACGGGGCGAGGCTGGCGGCGACCAGCAGCGGCGAATAGATCAGTTGCTGCCCGCGTGTCGCCTTCAGGCCATGCGTGACGGGAAGCATGGGAACGCCCGCCTTCTCGTAATCCGACTCGATGAACAGCGCGAGCGCCCAGAAGTGCGGCGGGGTCCACAGGAAGATAATGGCGAACATCAGGAGGGGGAGGGCGGTCACGTCACCCGTTACAGCGGCCCAGCCGATCATGGGCGGAAATGCTCCTGCTGCGCCGCCGATGACGATATTTTGTGGTGTCCGGCGCTTCAGCCAGACGGTGTAGATTAGGACGTAAAAGAGAATTGAGGCGGCAAGGATCACGGCCGCGACGATATTCACGACCAGCGCCATGATGGTGACGGAGCCGATGGCGAGGACCATGGCGAATCCGAAAGCGGCATCGCGGGTCAGCGTCCCCATTGGAAGCGGACGACCCGCCGTGCGCTTCATCTTCCCGTCGAGGTCATGTTCATACCACTGGTTGAACGCCCCGGCAGCGCCACCCGCAACGGCGGTGCAGAGGATGGCGGTGAAGGCGATCACCGGGTGAATGCTGCCCGGCGCGGCGAGCAGGCCGCAGATCGCCGTGAAGACGACGAGCAGCATGACGCGCGGCTTCGTCAGCGCGAGATAATCACGCCAATCCGCCAGCGGCAACGTTGCCGCCGCCACTGATGGGATCGGCGTGCTTGCCATTATTTGATCTCTGGCAGGGTTTCGAACTGATGGAAGGGCGGCGGTGAGGACAGCGTCCACTCCAGCGTCGTCGCACCCTCACCCCAGGGGTTGGCAGGTGCCTTACGGCCCGACGCGAAGGATATGATGATGTTCAGGAAGAAGGGGATAAGCCCCGCCGCCATGATCATGTAACCATAGGTCGCCAGCTCGTTGTAGCCTGCGAACTGGTCAGGATAATCGGGAATGCGACGCGGCATGCCATCCTGACCGAGGAAGTGCATCGGGAAGAACAGCACGTTCACACCGATGAAGAACACCCAGAAGTGCAGCTTGCCGAGGAATTCGTTGTACATTTTCCCGGTCATCTTGGGCCACCAGTAATACCAGCCGGCAAAGATCGCGAACACGGCGCCCAGCGACAGCACGTAATGGAAATGCGCCACCACATAATAGGTGTCGTGCATATAAGTGTCGACGCCCGCATTTGACAGGATCACGCCCGT
>JBARZR010000286.1:0-1592 GCA_049650205.1 Pacificimonas sp.
TCACCGACTCACTGGCGGTGGCTTATACGTTTACCAACCAGACGTCTCAGAAGGCCAGCACCGACACTTTGCGTATTGCGCCGCTGCCCGCCGGGGACACCGCTATCTTTAGCATTAGCACGGCAACGGTGGACCGGGTGGGAAGCAACGACCTGTCGGTTAACGTGAACCCCCGCCTGTTGCCCGAGCAGTCGTATCATAACAACCGAGCAGACCTACCGAACCTTTTCACGGTGGTCCCCGATGCCACCCATCCGGTGTTGGACGTAGCCTTCGACGGCAAATACATTAACAACGGCGATGTGGTGTCGCCCCGCCCGCTGATTGAGGTGGTGCTGCGCGACGAAAACCCTATCCTGCGCAAGCAAGATACCGCGGGCGTTCATCTGTACCTAAGAAAGAACGTGAGCGACACCGTAGAAAGCACCTTCGTGCGCGTGCGGTTGTCTGCCGACAACGTGACGGTTACTCCCGCTACGGATACGCAACCCTTTACGCTTGTCTATCAGCCGGAGCTAGAAGACGGTATGTACACCCTACGCGTACAAGCTGAAGACGCGTCGGAAAATCCTTCGGGAGCGCAGCCCTACGAAATTAGCTTCGTAGTTATCAACCGCCCGACCATCACCTGCTACTACCCCTACCCCAACCCGCTTACGCAGCGCACCAGTTTCACCTATACCCTTACCGGGTCGGAGGTGCCCGAACGCCTGGCCGTACAAATTATGAACGTGACCGGACAGGTGGTGCGGGAGATCACGGCGGATGACTTCGGGACGCTGCGACCGGGCAGTAGAAACGTAGGCTACGACTGGGACGGCCGCGATCGGTTCGGCAACCCGCTACCCAACGGGATGTACCTGTACCGGACGGTTGTAGAGGGCGCCACTAATTTTGAGCTGCTCGAGCCGTCGGAAGACCGCACCGTGAGCAGCGGAGTAGGGAAGTTGTTCATTTTGCGTTGAAAGCATCGAATTATCTGTTATAGAAGAAGGGACATTAGATAATTGTTCATAAAACTTAATTAAGAGCATGTTTAAGTTTTCTTAACTTCTTGTATTCTAGCGCGTTGGTCCGAAATTCCAGGCGGGCGTGCGAAGCTTTTGTGCGGAGAAGCATTGGAATTTCTTGATCTTTTTGGTTCGTCTTTGGATCAAGCCAAAAATGAACATGGAAAAGGCAATCAAGCAAAACAAAATTTCTTATGTGCATAAAATTGCAAGTGAAAATTTTTAAACATGCTCTAAGTGAAACAACAAAGCTCATGATAATATTTCAGGTTCTAGGGTTCTTTCTGACAATCATGTTTTTCTTGATCTTTCACATTAATTTAGGTATGTATATTTTCAACAAAATAAGTTTATCGAAGATAAAGGAAACAGCTAAAACCGGCAAAAGCTCGTCAGTATTAAGTCCGTTTGATGTGATTAGAATTTTTGATACGATGACGATCAATAATTCACATAACTTAAGTGTTTCTGATACAAATGAGATGATTTTGTTTCATAAAAAGCTTAAGAAAAGAATCAAAATTTATGGTCTTTTAACATCTCTTTTTTTTCTAGCTACTCTAATAGTAATTAGCACAAGTT
>JBARZR010000287.1:0-2357 GCA_049650205.1 Pacificimonas sp.
GAAAAATGGTGGGCGTAGGAAGGTTCGAACTTCCGACCCCTGCGATGTCAACACAGTGCTCTACCACTGAGCTATACGCCCACACGAAGCGGCGATGTAGCCGCCCCTTCCCAAGACTGCAAGCCCGCCTTTTTAGGCGGCGAGCATTCTTTCGATCTCTCCGGTCAGTTCGCGGAGGTGAAATGGTTTCGACAGGACGCGCGCGCCTTCGGGGGCGCCGCTGTTCTTTGCCAGCGCAACCGCGGCGAAACCGGTGATGAACATGACGCGCATCTTCGGCGCGAGGGCGGCGGCGCGCTGGGCGAGCTCTATGCCGTCCATTTCCGGCATGACGATGTCGGTCAGAAGAAGGTCGAAATCGCCGCCCGCGATATGAGGCAGCGCGGCCGTGCCGCGATCAACGGCAATGACATCATAGCCGGCACGCTGAATGGCACGCTCAAGAAACGCCCGCATCGAATCGTCATCTTCCGCGAGCAGGATCCGCTTTTGCCCCGCACCGCTTTCCGGCTGTTCGCTCATTTCTTCACCTGTGAAATTGGCCTCGAACCATGGTCATATCGTACGTCCGTTAAAACTTTATCAAGGAATTCCGCAAGGGCGGCTCTTTCCGTTACAGCTTTGAATGATAAGAGTCCGGTCCATGTCAGCTTGGTTCCTGAAAGATACGGCCAGTTCGTTCGTTGCGCCGGTCGTGCTGGCGTCGCCGCACAGCGGGCGCGCCTTTCCGCCAGGATTTCTGGAGAATGTGTTGCCCGACCAGGCAGCGCTGGCGCGGGCGGAAGACCGGTTGGTCGATGAGCTGGTCATGCCTGCACGGAAGGCGTTCGACCTGCCGCTCCTGTACGCGCGGTGGAGCCGGACCTATCTGGATCTGAATCGCGACGTGACCGAGCTGGATCCTGCAATCGTGACCGGCGCGCCCGCATTCCAGCCGAGCGCGCGGGTGAAGTCGGGGCTGGGCGTGTTGCCGCGCATCGCCACGCCCGGCGTGCCGCTATATTCGGAGCCGTTGTCTCTGGAGGAGGCGCACAGGCGTATCCGGGAGGTGCATATCCCCTATCACGCGAAATTGGGCGCGCTGCTGGCGCGCGCGCGCGCGGCGAATGGTTTCGCGGTTCTGATCGACTGCCACTCCATGCCGCCCCTGCCGCGGCGCAATGGCAGGTCGGGGCCGCGTATCGTGCTGGGTGACCGCGATGGAAAAAGCGCCGACCGGCGAATCACGGCCTGCATGGAATCGTCTTGGGGCAGAGACGTGGAGACCGCGCGCAACGCACCCTATGCGGGAGGATATGCGACCGCACATTTTGGCGTACCCGCGATGGGGACACATGCGGTGCAGCTGGAAATCGACCGCTCGCTTTACCTGAATATGGCAACTTTGACGCCGAATGCGGATTTCGCCGCCGTCAGCGCGCGGGTCACGGATATGGTCGGCGACCTGCTCGCCAGACTGGGACGCGAGTTCGGCCTGTCGCAAATCGCAGCGGAATGAGGAAAAACGGCCATGGCGACGGGGTCCGATGCCATGGCCAGTCAAATCGCAGCGCCGCATAAAAAGGGGCAAAATACGGCGTTGTACCGCACAATTTGGGAAGGGTGTTTCCCGCCTGCAAGCGCGTCATTCAGCCGCGCTTCGACAGGAAGGGTATCATGCGGGCGGCGACGTTGTCACGGTCCAGGTAATGATGCTTCAGCGCGCCCAGTACATGCAGCACAAACAGCGCAATCAGTGCCCAAGCACCGATTTCATGAAATTCATGCGCCAGATCGGCCAGCGACGCCAAAGGAAGCGGCGGAACGGGAAATAGGCCGAACCAGTCCAGGCCGCGCTTCGCGGAAACCGCGAATATCCAGCCTGACAGCGGCATCAACAACATGAGGACGTAAAAGCCGATATGGGTGACGCGAGCGAGGATCACTTCCCAGCTGACCATGTGGGCGGGAAGCGGCAGAAAACCACGCCTAAGCCGGATCGCCAGTCGCAGCAGCGTGAGGGCCAGGATCGTAATACCCGTCGATTTGTGCAGCATGTAGAGGGTAGCGGTGATGGGGTCGCCCTTCACCAGGGTTTCGCCATATTCCATACCGGCAAACTGTCCGATGATTGCCAGCGCAATGATCCAGTGCAGCCAGATTGCGGCGCGCGAATAATAGCTGCGCGCGGCATATCCAATCGCCATGAAACCTCTCCCCGTCCCCTGCGCCGGTTAATCTAACGCAAGTTACGGGAAGAGCAAGGCTTTGGCCGCATTGCCGGCCGGGATTAGTTTGCGGGGGTCACCTCGTCGGACTCGATCGCGGTCGCAGGCTGGCCCGCCTGCGCCATGTTGGGGTTCGCCGCAGCGAAGAGT
>JBARZR010000288.1:0-2010 GCA_049650205.1 Pacificimonas sp.
ATGAACCGCATTGGCTATGCACTT
The DNA here is from genome assembly GCA_049650205.1 of Pacificimonas sp. Classification (GTDB taxonomy): domain Bacteria; phylum Pseudomonadota; class Alphaproteobacteria; order Sphingomonadales; family Sphingomonadaceae; genus Pacificimonas. The sequence continues at coordinate 25 of JBARZR010000288.1, forward strand.
CCATGCGACATAACGATCTAGAAGATTTCGAGCAGTGGAGTTCAACAATCCTAACGGCATGGGCAGCGGATGCAGGGCGAGGGACGGTTGGCAGTAAAACGGATCACGGACCAGCACGCCATCTATCTCACGTCCGAGCTGGCGAATAGCGACGATCCCCGCCGCCAGAAGGTCGCGCTTCAGGACATCAGTCGCCTCTATCGAAACGCCTACCGGTTCTCGCCCGAAGCTGGCGCGCGGGTCGAACAGCAGGTCGTCGGCCTTACGAATATGAGCCGCGATGAGAAGGTCGTTCGCTGGGGCCTCAACGCTATTGCGCGCCTCGGGTCAAAGGATTCTATCGACAGCGTGGAGCGCGCAATCAAGCGGTACGAGCATGTGCCAGAAATCGTCGCATCGGCGGTTTCGGCCGTGGCTCGCCTTCGCATGGGGCAGTTGGATGGCATCACCGCATTGAACGGCGTGCCGCCTGAGGTCCAGATGCTCGCAAGCATGCAGACAGTCGCTCCAGCGCAGCTCGCCGTCACGGGCCTTCAAATTGACATCGCGGCGGCCGATCCGGAGATATTGAAGCTCGCCTTGATTGTGGTTGGCCTCGACCGTGACGTGCAGCACCTGCTCCATCCTCGCCACGAGAACGGCGCGATCGTCCGTGAACTCTGTCAGCACGACGATCAGATCGTGCGTCAATACAGCGTCTGGGCTGTCATCGAAAACCGTCGGCTGACGATCGAGCACTTGGGCCTCGACCTAGACCGCATCGAAAACGAGCCGGAGAATGTTCAGTCGAAGCTCCTCCAACTCGGTGCGTCCAGTCTCGACAACCTTAAGCAACGCCAAGAACTTATCGTTCGCGGAACCAACCTGCCATCTGTCGAGGCGCGGGAAGGCCTCGCGAAGGGTCTGATTCACGTTTACTACGACGGGCTAGAGACCGTGACGCTGGACTGGCTCGAGACCGACGGAAGCGATCGCATACGTCTTCTTCTTGCAGAGCACATCGCACGTCATTCGGATCGCGTTCCAAGCTACAGAGACAAGGCTCTCGAACTCGTGGAGGGGGGCGGTGCCCTGCGTGACCGGGTGCTGCTTGGCGCGGAAGGATCAACCCTCTATGGCGAGATCAAAAAGGCTGAGGGACAGAAGTCGCTTGGCTTGTTTGGGATCGTCGGCGACGATCAGATGGAACGATTGGAACGGGCGGTTCGGATGATGAATAGAGAAACGGTATTGGTGCTGAATGCTACACCAGACGACCAGGGACGCCTTCGTGCCGATAAGGAAGCGGCCCTGCTGGACCGACAACTCGAAACGGTAGCTAACCGCGAACGCGACCTCCACGTAGTCCAGAAATTCGCCGTTCGCCTCCAGGACATCCAGAAGGAACTGCTGAACAACCGTCCCAAAATCCTGCACTTCAGCGGTCATGGCGACGAAGGCGTGCTTCTGTTCGAAAAGGATGACGGCACTACAGCCGAACTCGACGGGAGTGTCCTTGCCGATATTCTTGAAACTTACGGCGACCTCGAATGCTTGGTTTTACATGCCTGCTACACCGACAAGGTAGCCCGCGCATGTGCAGAGCATGTCCGCGTCGTGGTAGGCTCAACCGATACCATCAATGACGAAACCGCGCCAAAATTCACCTATGCTTTCTATCAGGGCCTTGCAAACGGTCGACCCTACGAAAATGCCTTCAAAATGGGCCAAAACGAGGTGAAGACAGTCAATGCGAGAGATGCAGCTTGCTACAAGCTGTTCGTGCGGTAGCTAAGAGCCAAAAACCTGCCAGAACCGCAAAGGTTTTGCCGGGGGTTTGTGTCACGGCGAAGCCACTGATTTTGCGTAGGGCAGGGCGGACCGGCGGAATCGGCCGTTTTTGTCTAAAATTCTGACTAATGCATCGTATGTATACTTTAGCTTCCTCACCAGTGATGGTCTTAGAAATCATTCAATGTGGAACTTGGGGCCGGTCAGTAATTGTAC
>JBARZR010000289.1:0-13217 GCA_049650205.1 Pacificimonas sp.
GCTATAACTGTTCGAACTATTACGCGATTTCGGTGGGAACGCTGGGGGATATGGTTGGCACTAGCCGCCCTTAGCGCCTGTGCCGGGTCTCCGGACCGGGTTCGGACGGCATCCGAGACCGGCGTCGTAAAGATTGGCAAGCCGTATAAAATCGGTGGAAAGACCTATTATCCAAAGGATGACCGTGATTACCGGGAGAAGGGGACCGCTAGCTGGTATGGCCCGAACTTCCATGGAAAACCAACAGCAAATGGAGAGCGGTTCGACCAGAACGCCTTGAGCGCCGCGCACCGGACCCTTCCGCTGCCAAGCTGGGTGCGCGTCGAAAATCTGGACAATGGCCGCGAGGTCACGGTTCGCGTCAATGATCGCGGGCCGTTCGCGCACAACCGCATGATCGATCTGTCCCGCCGCGCCGCGCAATTGCTGGATATGCAACGCGCAGGTGTGGCCCGCGTGCGCGTGACGCGGGTTTATCCGGACGGAACGGGAGGGTCCGTGCCAGAGGTGCGTGACGCTGCCCCGCCCCTGATCGTGGTCGCAGCCGCCGACCTTTCTCCCGCCGAAAACGTTAGTGACGTCATGACCGCAGATCCGCCGTCCGAAAGCGGAAACCCATCCGTCACAACTGTAGATGTTCCCGCGCCCAAGCCGGCCTCCCCTGAATTACCTGCGCCTGCGACCACGGGAACGATTTTCGTACAGGTCGCCGCCGTGTCCGCCATGGACCGCGCCGTGGCGCTGGCAGGCGCATTGGCGGGCACCGGCGGCATCGGCCCCGTGTTCACCGAGACCTCGCCGTCTGGACTGGTGCGGGTGCGCGTCGGTCCTTATTCCACGCTGCGCGAGGCGGAGACGATGCTGGCGAAGCTGATCGCGGCAGGCTATGAGGATGCACGGGTCGTTTCCGGTCCGATCAGCTGATTTACCATAGAAGGTCCGTCCATGCGTTTCGCCGCTCTTTCCGTTCTCGCCCTAGCCTTCGCCGCGCCTGCGGTCGCACAAAGTCTGGAGACGGCGGCTCCGTTTGCCTATGTGAAAGATCTGTCGTCTGGCATGGTTTTGTTCAAGCGGTCTGCGGATGAGAAAATGCCGCCCGCGTCCATGGCGAAGATGATGACGACACTGGTCGCATTCGACCTGGTCGACAGCGGCAAACTGGCCCTCGACGATAAATTCACCGTCCGGCCCGACACATGGACGAAATGGCATTCGCAGGGATCGACGATGTTCCTGTCCTCTGGCGAGGAGGTCAGTGTCGAGAATCTGCTTCACGGTATCGTCACGGCGTCGGGCAATGACGCCTCGGTCGTTCTGGCGGAAGGCATTGCCGGAACGGAGGGTGCCTTTGCTGATGTTATGAACGCGAAGGGCAAGGCGATCGGCCTGACCGGAACGAATTTTGAAACGGCGAATGGCTGGCCCGATGACGATGAACATGTGACCCCGCGCGATTTGGCTGTCATTGCGGAACGGACGATCCTGGATCATCCTGAACTATATGCTAAATTCTACGGTATGAAGGAATTCACCTGGGGCAAGACCCTCGGTGGTGGTAACCCGATCACACAGCCGAACCGCAATCCCATCCTGAACACCGTCAAGGGCGCCGATGGGCTCAAGACTGGCCATACCGAAGCGGCGGGCTATGGCTTCACTGGCTCGGCAGCACGCGATGGCCGCCGCGTCGTCGCCGTTATTTCCGGCCTGACCAGCGAGGCGCAGCGGCGCAGCGAAGCGACGCGGATCATGGAGTGGGCCTTTGGCGCATTCGAGGGCAAGACCCTGGAACCCGGCAAGATACTGGCGACAGCGCCGGTGCATATGGGCGCGACCGATAGCATTGGCCTAAAAGCTGCGGAAGGTGCGGCACTAACGCTGCCAAAGGCGATCCTGTCAGATACAACGGCGAAAATTGTTTACAAAAGCCCCTTGCAGGCACCGATCGCAAAAGGTGATATAGTCGGGGAATTGCATGTCAAGGCCGGCGGACTGCCTGTGCAGAAGGTCAAGCTGGTAGCCGCCGAAGCCGTTCCCGAAGCCGGTTTCTTTGGGCGCGTTGTCGCCGGGTTCGGACGTTTGTTTGACTGATCGGTGGCGGGACGGTTCATCAGTTTCGAGGGTGGCGAGGGCGCGGGCAAGACAACGCAAATCCTGCGGCTGTCCAAGGAATTGACCGCACGCGGATATGATGTGGTGACGACCCGCGAGCCCGGTGGTACTCCGGGTGCGGAGGCGATACGCGCATTGCTGGTGGAAGGGGAGCCCGCCCGCTGGAACGGCCGGACGGAAGCGCTGCTGATGAATGCGGCGCGGGCCGATCACGTTTCGCGTGCGATAATTCCGGCACTTGAGCGCGGTAGCTGGGTGCTGTGCGACCGCTATGCACATTCCACTCTGGCCTATCAAGGCCACGCGCGTGGTATGGACATGAAGGCGCTGCTCGCCCTGCATGATGTGGCGACGGATGGGTTATGGCCGACCCTGACATTTCTGCTCGACCTGCCTGTCGAGGCTGGGCTGGGTCGTGCGCGGGGACGGGGTGGCAAGGAAGCGCGGTTCGAGGGCGAGGCATTGGCTTTTCATCAGAAAGTACATGAAGGCTTTCTGTCATTACTGCACGAAGACAGCTGCATGAAGCGTATAGACGCGATGCAGGATGAAGATGCGGTCGCGGGCGACATCTGGCGGGCCGTGGCACCGCTTCTATCGTGACACCGCTTGTCGGCCATCAAGAGCAGCGGGCGACATTGGAAGCCGCCTGGGCCTCTGGAAAGATGCACCATGCCTGGTTGCTGTCCGGCCCACGCGGGATTGGCAAAAGAAGCTTTGCCGACGCGGCGGCGCGTATGGTTCTGTCGGGTTCGAGCAGCTTCGACGTTCCCGAAGGCGACGCTCACGCGGCCGCATTCGACGCCGATGCCCATCCGGATTTCCGTAAACTGGAGCGGGGGCCGATGAAGACCGGTGACCGGTTGGCGCAGACTATCGTCGTCGACCAGGTCAGGACGTTTCTGCCCGTGCTGAACCAGACACCATCCCTGTCCGACTGGCGCGTCGTCGTTATCGATGCGGCGTGCGAGATGAATATCGCCTCGGCGAATGCGTTTCTCAAGTCCCTTGAAGAACCACCTGCGAAAGCAGTTTTTTTTCTGGTTTGCCATGCATCAGGAAAGCTGTTGCCGACCGTAAGGTCGCGCTGTCGTGTCCTGGGTTTCCGGCCACTGCCAGATGCAGATGTCCGTCAAGTTCTGGCTTCGCAACTGGAGGAAATGTCGGATATCGAGGCGCTTGTCGACGTCGCGGGCGGGGCACCGGGACGGGGACTGCAATTTGCGGGGCTCGAGGTTGGGAAATTGACAGCGGCTTTGGCGCGGCTGGAAACAGCGGATGATGCGGCAGCACGTGACATTGCGCTTGCACTTGGTCAGGAACTGGCACTCAAGGCCGCGCAGCCCCGTTATGAAGCCTTTCTGGAGTTGGCGTCGGCCCATCTGGCGGATGCAGCCAAGCGCGCACCCTCCAGCGAACTTGCGGCTACACTGTCGCTGTGGGAAGACGCTCGCGATCTGGCACGGAACGCGCTGGCAAAATCGCTCGATCCAAATGTCGTGACCTTTCAGATGGCGCGGCTGGTTGGACATATTAATTCGGAACGGCAACGCGCGGCATGAAAACGAAATATTACATCACGACAGCGATCTCCTATCCCAATGGACCGCCGCATATGGGCCATGCCTATGAGGCAATCGCGACGGACGCGATTGCCCGCTACCACCGGCTGGCGGGGGAGGACGTGTTCTTCCTGACTGGCACGGACGAGCATGGCATGAAGATCGCTCGCGCCGCGGAAAAGACCGGAATGACGCCGCAGGACTATGTCGATGGCATGGCGGAGACATTTTTGGACATGTGCGCGCAACTGAATATCAGCAATGACCGCTTTGTCCGCACGACCGATCCAGGTCACCATGCCTGCGCCCAGGAACTTTGGCGGCGGATGGATGCCAATGGCGACATCTATCTCGGCCGTTATGAAGGCTGGTACTCCGTCCGCGACGAGGCCTTTTACGATGAAAAGGAACTGGTTGCGTGCGAGGGCGGTGAGAAGCTGTCCCCTGAAGGAACACCGGTCGAATGGACGGTCGAGGAAAGCTATTTCTTCCGGCTGAGCGCCTATGGCGACAAATTGCTGAAATTGTATGAGGACAATCCCGACTTCATCCAGCCCGCATCGCGCCGCAATGAGATGGCGAATTTCATAAAGGGCGGTCTGCGCGATCTGTCGATCAGCCGCACCAGCTTCGACTGGGGCGTGCCCGTACCGGATGCGCCGGATCATGTCATGTATGTATGGTTGGATGCGCTAAGTAATTATCTCAGTGGGGTCGGTTATCCCGACAATGTATATAAGGAACGCTGGCCAGCAGATCTTCATGTCATTGGCAAGGACGTCGTCCGTTTCCATTCGATCTACTGGCCTGCCTTCCTGATGTCGGCCGGTATCGAATTGCCCAGGGCTGTGTTCGGACATGGCTTTGTGCTGCTGGACGGGCAGCGCATGTCGAAATCTCAAGGGAATGTCGTCGATCCATTGGCGCTTGCCGAGACCTATGGCACCGACCAGCTGCGCTATTTCCTGCTGCGCGAGGTACCCTTTGGCGGCGATGGCAGCTATTCCGAGGCTGCGATTGTGCAGCGTTCGAACAGCGATCTTGCCAACGATCTCGGAAATCTGGCCCAGCGCTGCCTGAGCATGATCGCCAAGAATTGCGGCGGTGAAATCCCCGAACCCAAGGCTCCGATCAAACTGGACTCCGTGCTGGAAATGGACATGTCGAACCTCCCCAATGAGGTGGACAAAGCGATGCGATCCAACGCGATACATAGTGCGCTTGAGTCGATCTGGAAGATGGTTGGCGATACCAACGCCTATTTCGCAAAACGCGAGCCCTGGGCTTTGAAGAAAACCGATCCCGAAGCCATGGGAAGTGTCCTCTATCGCACGGCGGATATTGTTCGGCGCCTGTCGATTCTGGCGCAGCCCGCCATACCGGAGGGGGCAGGGCGTCTGCTTGACCAGTTAGGCGTGTCACCACTCGACCGTGATTTCGATTCTATTGGTAAGTCACTGAAACCCGGAACGGTTCTGCCTGCTCCATCTGGCGTCTTTCCGCGTTTCGATCCACCAGCGGAGGTATGACCCATGGCCGTCGATAGCCATTGTCATTTGAATTATGAGGGTCTCGTCGAGGATCAGGGCGCCGTCATCGGACGCGCTCGCGAGGCGGGAGTGACCGCCATGCTGGGGATTTCGACCCGTGCGTCGGAATGGGACGAGGTTGTTGGTCTTGCGGAGCGCGAGAATGACATCTGGGCGTCCGTAGGCATCCATCCGCACGAAGCTGACAGCCATGAGGAGGTTTCGACCGCAAAACTGGTCGAACGTGCAGCGCACCCGAAGGTCATAGGCATTGGCGAGACCGGCCTCGATTTCTATTATGACAAGTCAGACCGAGATCGTCAGCGTGGCAGTTTCCGGCGGCATATCGCTGCGTCGCGCGAAACGCAGTTGCCGATCATCATTCACACACGTGACGCGGAGGAGGATACACTGTCCATCCTGCGCGATGAAATGAAGATTGGAAGGTTTCCCGGCGTCATCCACTGCTTCACTGCGAGCGAGGCTTTTGGGAACGCGGCAATGGAACTGGGGCTGTATATTTCGCTGTCGGGAATCGTGACCTTCAAGAATGCCAGTGACTTGGCGGCGATAGCTGCAAAGCTGCCGGAAGACAGGATCCTCATCGAAACGGACAGCCCATTTCTTGCGCCCGTGCCAAAACGTGGCAAGACCTGTGAACCCGCATTCGTCATGCATACGGCTGCCTTTCTCGCGGAACGGCGCGGAGTGACATTGGAAGAACTCGACCGGCAGACGACTGAGAATTTCTATCGGCTTTTCTCGAAAGCCGCGGCTTGAAAGTCACCATGCTTGGTTCGGGGACGTCATCCGGCGTGCCGCGCATTGGCAATGATTGGGGCGATTGTGACCCCGCCGAACCGAAAAACCGGCGGCGGCGAGTATCGGTGCTGGTCGAGGCAGGCGGCGCGGCGCTCGTCATAGACACCGGTCCCGATTTCCGCGAACAGATGCTATCCGCGGATGTCCAGCGGCTCGATGCCGTCCTCTATACCCACAGCCATGCCGATCACACGCACGGTGTTGACGACCTGCGGCAGCTGTTCCATCTTATGGGCGGACCGGTCGACTGCTATGCGACGCAGGGGACCTGGGATCATTTCCAGCCGCGTTTCGATTATGTCTTCGAGGGGCGGGAAGGCTATCCACCCAGTGCGCGCGCGCATGTGATTGATGGCGCGCTTAACGTCGGACCGATGCGCGTGGCCGCCTATCCCCAAATACATGGTCCAATCACGTCATGGGGCTTCCGGATAGAGGCGGATGGCAAGGTCTTCTGCTATTCGACAGACCTGAATGAAATCACGCCAGAGTTGGAAGCCGCCGTAACGAAATGTGATCTGTGGATTGTCGATGCCCTCAGGCGGCGTCCACACCCGACCCATTCTCATCTTGAGCGGACTTTGGACTGGATCGCGCGGCTGAAACCTTCGGAGGCGATCCTGACGCATATGGATAACAGCATGGACTATACAAACCTTTGCGATGAACTGCCCAAAGGCGTTGTGCCCGGATATGATATGCTGACGAGGGAGCTATAGGTCATGGACGGCACGGATACAGTCGCGATTATCTCACTGGTGGGCTTCGCCGTTATCGTGACGATGGCGCTGATCCCCAGGTTGAAAGATATTGGTCTGTCAAAAGCAGGACAGATGGCGCTGGGCTGGGTGGTAATCTTTGGCGCGCTACTTTTGCTGGTCAGCCAATGGCCAAAAATCCGTGGTGCGGTCGATCCGGCACATCCGCAGATTTCAGGTGAGGAAATGCGTATAAATGCTCGTGAAGACGGGCATTACTACATCTATGGCAGCATCAACGGAGTGCCCACTACTTTCCTGATCGATACCGGCGCTAGCGATATCGTCCTTACCATGCAGACCGCGGAGGCGGCTGGGTTTCCGGCGAACGAACTGATCTTCGACGGCATGGCGGCGACGGCGAATGGCAATGTCAGGATCGCGGGCGCAACCGTCGGCGAACTGGAGGTCGGTAGCATCACACTCGTAAACCAGCCCGTATCGGTCAATGAAGGTGCGCTGGATGAGAATCTGCTCGGTATGTCATTCCTGCGTGAACTATCCGGCTGGCGGGTCGAGAATGGGGAGCTTATCCTCGTTCCCTGACGGATTATTCCGCTGCCTCGCGCTGGTCGGTGGTGCTGGCGATCCACGCATCCATGTCGGTTAGCGCGCGGACGGCGTAGCCAGCCTTGCGCTCTTTCTTGTGATGTTTGTGAGCCAGTGGAGGAAAGAGACCAAAATTGACGTTCATCGGCTGGAAAGTTTCCGCGTCGGCGCCGCCAGTGATGTGCGAAAGCAACGCACCATGGGCCGTTGTTTCCGGAGGCAGCTGCGGCGGCTCCCCGCGGACGTCGGCGATAGTGTAGCGAGCGGCCATCAAGCCTACGGCGGCGCTTTCGATATATCCTTCGCAGCCGGTGATCTGACCCGCGAAACGAAGGTTCGGGCGCGCCTTTAGCCGTAATGTTCCATCCAGAAGGGCAGGGGACTTGATGAACGTATTACGGTGCAGGCCGCCAAGCCGCGCGAATTCCGCTTGTTCAAGGCCGGGAATTGTTCGGAAGACGCGGATCTGCTCGCGATGTTTGAGCTTGGTCTGGAAACCGACGATGTTCCAGAGCGTACCGAGTGCGTTGTCCTGGCGCAGCTGGATGACCGCATGGGCGCGCTTGCCAGTCGCCGGGTTGGTCAGGCCAACGGGCTTCATCGGTCCGAACCGCAATGTTTCGCGCCCGCGCTCCGCCATTATCTCGATCGGCATACAGCCTTCAAAATAGGGGGTGTTTTCCTCCCAGTCCTTGAACCTGGTCTTGTCGCCGACCAACAGCGCGTCAATAAACGCCTCATATTGTTCCTTGTCGAGCGGGCAATTGATATAATCCTTGCCGCTTCCCTTATCCCAGCGTGACTGGAACCAGGCGACATCCATATCGATGCTATCGCGGTGAACGATGGGCGCGAGGGCGTCGAAGAAGGCTAGGTGGTCCTGACCGGTCAGGGCAACCAGGTCATCGGCCAATGAGGAGTGGGTGAGGGGACCGGTTGCTATGATCCACCTGCCGCTACCCGGACCGGGCAGGCGCTCGACGATCTGACGCCTCACCGTCACTAGCGGATGGTCGGAAAGTTGCTTGGTCACTTTCGCGGAAAAAACATCTCGATCAACGGCAAGCGCCGATCCGGCCGGCACGCGCGCCTCGTCGGCGCAAGCCATTATCAGTGAACCGAGTCGGCGCATTTCCTCGTGCAGCACGCCAACGGCATTGGCACTGTGGTCGTCGCTGCGGAAGCTGTTCGAACAGACGAGTTCGGCGAAATCGTCCGTCTTATGCGCGTCCGTGCCCTGAATCCCGCGCATCTCGTGCAGAATGACCGGAACGTCCTCACTCGCGAGTTGCCATGCGGCTTCCGATCCGGCCATGCCGCCACCAACGACGTGAACAGGACCGGTCAAGCCTTGCGGCCCTTGATCAGATTATCGACAACGGTAGGATCGGCTAGGGTCGACGTATCACCCAGACTGCCCGTGTCACCTTCAGCTATCTTGCGAAGAATGCGCCGCATGATCTTTCCAGAGCGGGTTTTTGGCAGACCCGCCGTCAGGTGGATCTGGTCGGGCGTCGCGATAGGACCGATTTCCCTCCGCACGTGCTGGCGCAGTTCGGTTTCCAGCTCTGGCGTCATCGCAACTCCGGCGTTTGGCGTGACATAGCAATAAATACCCTGGCCCTTGATATCATGCGGGAAACCGACGACGGCGGCCTCGGCGACATCGGCATGTAAAACGAGCGCGCTTTCGACTTCCGCAGTTCCCATACGGTGGCCGGAGACGTTGATGACGTCGTCGACACGGCCCGTGATGCGGTAATAGCCTTCGGCGTCGCGCTTCGCGCCGTCGCCGGTGAAATATTTGCCCTCATAGGTCGAAAAATAAGTCTGCTTGAAGCGCGCATGATCGCCATAGACCGTCCGCGCCTGACCGGGCCAGCTTGCGGAGATACAAAGATTGCCCTCGGTCTCGCCGTCCAGGACATTGCCATCATTATCGACGATCTCAAGCTGGACACCAAACATCGGGAGGCCCGCCCAACCCGGTCTCATGTCATGCGCGCCGGGCAGGGTGGTCAACATCACGCCCCCCGTTTCCGTCTGCCACCAGGTGTCGACAACCGGCGTTCTCCCGTTACCGACCACGCGGTGATACCAGCGCCACGCCTCGGGATTGATCGGCTCGCCGACTGTGCCGAGAATACGCAATGACGAGCGCTCATGCTTCGTTACTGGCGCGTCTCCATCCCGCATCAGCGCGCGAATAGCGGTGGGTGCGGTATAAAGCACCGTAACCCGGTGCTTCTCCACGATCTGCCAGAAGCGGCTAGTGTCGGGATAGCTAGGCACACCTTCGAAAATCAACTGTGTCGCACCATTCGCCAGCGGGCCGTAGGCGACATAGCTGTGTCCGGTGATCCAGCCAACATCCGCCGTGCAGAAAAAGATATCGTCTGTTCGGTGATCGAAGGCATAGTGGAACGTCATGGCCGTCCAGACCATATAGCCGCCTGTCGTGTGGACGACCCCCTTCGGCTTTCCGGTGGACCCGGACGTGTAGAGGATGAAAAGCGGATCTTCCGCTTTCATCGGGGCACAGGGGCAATCGTCATCGACCTTCGCGGCAAGATCGTCATACCAGAAATCCCGGCCCTCCTGCATATCGCAGTGCTCGCCCGTAACCTTGATCGTCAGTACGCCATCGACAGACGGGCCGCCCGCGAGCGCGACATCGACATTTGCCTTCAGCGGCACAAGTTTCCCGCCGCGCCTGCCGCTGTCCGCAGTGACCACAAAACGGCTGTCGCAGCCCTCGATGCGTCCGCGAAGTGCTTCGGGGGAGAATCCACCGAATACAACGCTATGCACCGCGCCGATACGCGCGCAGGCCAACATGGCTATGACAGCCTCTGTCACCATCGGCATGTAGATCGTGACGCGGTCGCCCCGCACAACACCCATGAATTTCAATATATTGGCGAACTTTGCTGTTGCGCTGCGTAAAGCGCTATAGCTTAGCGTTTGACCGGACGCGGCAGGGTCGTCGGGTTCGAAAATGATCGCGGCACGGTCGGGATGGGCGATGGCATGGCGATCGACGGCATTCCAGCAGGCGTTTAGCTCGCCGTCTTCATACCATTTGATGTCGGGGGTCGGGGCGTATGACCAGTTCCCCGCCACAGTCGGAAACTTCATCCAGTCCAGCCGCTCGGCCTGTTCCAGCCAGAACGCCTCGCGGTCCGCAAGCGAGTGCTTGTAAAGCGCGGCGTAGTCCGCGGCGGTGCAGCCGGTGTCCGTCTTCGCGGTTTCTGGAACTGCCACAGCCACGTCATCGCTCATCATGTCGTCTCCTCCTGGAAAACGATAGATAGCGCGGGCAGGGAAGGGCTTCCAGCCCAAGTCTCCTGCCTATTACCCATGGCCGGAAGTCAGTCTGGCATTTCCTTCGCCTGATAGCGGCTGGAAAACATATTGACGACAACGTTGCTGTCATAGCGCTCGCGGATCAGCGCGGGGTCATAACGCTCATCACCGAACCAGGGAAAGCGCTGCGGGTCGAAGGCACTTTTCAGCCAGGCTTTTGCGGCCTGAACGCGGGGATTTGGAACCGTTTCGGCATGGGCGACCAGGAAAATATCACGCCGGATGGGAATTTCGAGCGGAATCGGAACCAGCTTGTCGGACAGAAGCGCCGCGTAGCTGGGCAGGAAACCAACGCCCGCCCCTCCCTGAATCGCGGCAAAATGGGACGTGCTGCTGTTGGTTGTGATCTTGACCAGCTGGCGCGCCTGTTCGTCAGGGAGAAATGCCGTAAGGAGATCGTCGCGCACCTGCGGCGCCTCCTGCCAGATCAGCCGATGACCTTCCAGCTTGCCAAGCGCAGGTACGCCGTGCGTGTCCAGATAGGCTTGCGTCGCGAAAGGCGTCAGATGCAGCGAGCCGATCCGCTGTATCATCAGGTCCGGACTCGGCGGACGGTCCAGCTGGACGGCAAGATCGACGTTGCGAAACAACGTATCGACACCGCGCATCTCGCACTGGAGGGAGGCGCGAATATCGCTGTGCGAATCCAAAAATTCGCCGATTCTCGGCATCAGCCAGAAGGTGCCGAGACCTTCCGTGGTGGCAATACGGACTTCGTCGGCAGCGGCCGCGAAGTCGCTGTCATCGTAAGCGGGCAGGCGGACCTCCGCCATGTGCATACGCCGTGCGACCGAGGAAAGTTCGGCCCCAAGCGGCGTCAGGGAGATGCCGGTGTGGTCGGCGCGAAAGAGCGCGCCGCCCAGATCGCGTTCCATCATGTCCAAATGAACCTTCACCGTATTGCGTGACATGGAAAGCGAACGCGACGCGGCGCGTAGGCTACCCGTCTCGGCCACCGCCATCATGATGCGGTAATCATCCCAGCTGCGTCCGCCTGTCCGTTCGGGAAAAACCGATTTTTTCTGGCGCGTTGTCGCGCTCTGCGGCGCAGTTTTGTTACCACCCCGGATCGAAGATTGGCTAATCGTGGATTGGCGTGCCGGCATTATTCCTGACCTCCGGTTCAGATTTAGCCCATGTTAGAAAGGTCGCGGTCAGGATATGCAACAGGAAAGACGCACTTCAATCGTATCTGGAATGAATCAGTTTTCCGGCTACGTCGTCAGTCTTGCAGCCTCGGTGAACCGGCCGTTGCCAGATGTTGTCGTGGAAAACCTGTCGGACAGGCAAGTCCGTTCCGCCGCCGCGCTCTTCGCAGACACGCTGGGAGAAGCGGCAGATCCGGAGCATGTCGTCGCCCTTGTCCAGCACAACGGCAATATCATGAAGCGCGTGCGGCGGGTCGACACTGGTAAAGAATCTGGATTTTTCGCTTTCCTGCCGCTCAACGATATTGGCGCGGAGGCATTGTCGAGGGCCCGGTTCGATACCCGGCATCCCGATATCACGCACATCTGCACGCAAAAAGAAAAGCCTGCGGCAATCTATATCTGGGCTCTTTATGGTCCAGGACGTTTTCTACCGCTGGCGCACGGATTTTCGCAATATCTGGATGACCTTGGAATGGCCGATGTCGTACTTCTGACACGACCGGTCGATGCCAGGCTGGATCGGCTTTATCGAAAAATCGGCTTCGAAACCGCCAAGCCCTGTTACCCGGATATCGCAGACGAAATGCTGGTGCGACTGCCCATTGTCGAAGCCGCACCTTCCCGGCCCAGGCCGAACGTTATGACTCGCCTGATCCGCAACGCCGACGACATGTGCCGCATCGTCGCGTTACGCGCAATGGCGTACATGGATGAGCAAAATTGCAGCTGGGCGGAAGAGTTCGAAGGCAATGACTTCTGCGCTGCGAATATTCTGGGAGAGATTGAGGGCGAACCTGTTGGCTGTGTGCGTGTGCGGTTCTTTCGGGATTTCGCAAAGATCGAGCGGTTGGCCGTCCATCCAAATCATCGTGGGTGCGGTGCCGCCAAGATATTGGCGCAGGCGGCAGTGACACTGGTTTCGCAAAAAGGATATGACCTTGCTTATGGACAATGTACGGAAGCGTTGATGCCGTTCTGGGAACGCGTCGGGTTTCGAAAGATGAACCCTGACAAGACATTCTGTTTTTCTGACGGAGAATATCATGAAATTTTGCTGGACGTGATCCCGTCACCGGATGCCATTCGTGTCGACAGCGGCCCGCATGTCATCATTCGGCCAGAGGGCGAGTGGGACAAGCCGGGGATATATGATCTATCTGCAACACGGGGGTCTGACGGATCAGGAAACTGGGGGCGCAGATAACGGTGGGATTGTTTATTTAACATAATAAACATTATCGACCAAAAAACCGCATGAAATTGATGCCCTTCTCCCCAATAGGTAATTTGAATTTTCAGATCCGAGGATTTCCATACATTGTCCCCGGCGATCTAACGGTCTTGTTTACCAGCTGATAAGAATGGCAC
>JBARZR010000290.1:0-4465 GCA_049650205.1 Pacificimonas sp.
ACCTCCAAGCGTGAACATCACGATGAAGCCGATCGCCCAGAGCATGGGTGTCTCGAAGCTGAGCGAGCCGCCCCACATCGTCGCGATCCAGGAGAATATCTTCACGCCCGTCGGGACCGCGATAATCATGGTCGCCGCCGTGAAATAGAGCTTCACGTTCACATCCATACCCACCGTATACATATGGTGCGCCCAGACGATGAACCCAATGAAGCCGATGGCAACCATGGCGTAGGCCATGCCCAGATAGCCGAAGGCGGGCTTGCGGCTGAATGTGGCGATCACCTGCGAGATAATGCCGAAGCCGGGGAGGATCATGATGTAGACCTCGGGGTGACCGAAGAACCAGAACAGATGCTGATACAGCACGGGATCGCCGCCGCCTGCCGGATCGAAAAAGGTCGTGCCGAAATTGCGGTCCGTAAGCAGCATGGTGATCGCACCGGCCAGAACTGGCAGCGACAGAAGCAGCAGCCATGCCGTTACAAGGACAGCCCAAACAAACAGCGGCATCTTGTGCATTGTCATGCCGGGAGCACGCATGTTGAAAATTGTCGTGATGAAGTTGATCGCACCAAGGATGGACGAAGCACCGGCGAGGTGAAGCGACAGGATGGCGAGATCGACCGCCGGACCCGGATGACCAGCCGTCGACAGTGTCGGGTAGACCGTCCAGCCCGTACCCGCGCCATTGTAACCCGCGGGACCGGGAACGAACTGGCTGGCCAGAAGCAGCAGGAAGGCGGGCACGATCAGCCAGAAACTGATATTGTTCATGCGTGGGAACGCCATGTCGGGGGCGCCGATCATCAGCGGCACAATCCAGTTACCGAAACCGCCGATCATGGCGGGCATGACCATGAAAAAGACCATGATCAGTCCGTGGGCCGTAATGAACACGTTCCACATATGATAGGCCGCATCGATATTGCCCTCGGTCATCGTCGTGATGACCTGCATGCCGGGCTCCATCAACTCAGCACGCATGATGCCGGAAATCGCACCTCCGATGATGCCCGCGATCAGCGCGAAGATCAGATAGAGGGTACCGATATCCTTGTGGTTTGTGGACAGAAACCAACGCGCGAAAAAGGCGGGCTTGTGGTCGGCGTCGTGATGGTCGTGCGCGTCGCCATGCGCGGCGTCGAAATCATGCGTGGGAGCCTGGGTTGCCATGTCTTGTGCTACCTCAATACTTTAATTGGATGTCGCGACGCCGGAGTCGCGGTTGGATTGTTCGATGACCGTACCTTCAGGGGCCGCCGTCGTGGTAGCGGTCAAATCGTCACCCTCGGTGCCAGCACCGGTGCCGCTCGTTGTCGCGGCAAGGTCGCCCTCTTCGTCGGTCGTGGCAGGACTGTCAGCTTCCGCCGTTTCGATCAGATCGGCGGGGTCGATACCCGCATCCGCCTGACGCGCGGCAACCCAGCCGTCGAACTGCGCCTGCGTCACGACTTCGACGGCAATAGGCATGAAGCCATGTTTCGTACCGCAAAGTTCCGAACACTGGCCGTAAAAAACGCCTGTTTTCTCGGCCTTGAACCAGGTTTCGTTGATCTTGCCCGGAACGGCGTCCATCTTCACCCAGAAGGCGGGCATGGCCCAGCTGTGCAAAACATCGACCGACGTGATCAGCATCTTGACGGTTGCTCCGACGGGGACGATCACGCGGTTGTCAACAGCCAGCAGGCGCGGTTCGCGTCCGACCTCGGGCTGCGCGGCGATCTCGTCGTCCGACAGCATGATCGAGTCGAAACCGAAATTGCCCTGATCGGGATATTCATATTCCCAATACCATTGATGGCCGATGGCCTTGACTGTCACATCGGCCTCTGGCGGATCATATTGGTCGAGGAGCAAACCGAAGGACGGCACGGCAATTCCGACCAGAATGAATACGGGGACAATAGTCCAGAGCACTTCAATCAGAACGTTGTGCGTGGTCTTCGACGGTACGGGATTCGCTTTCTTGCGGAACCGCAGCATTGCCCAGAAAAGGAGGGCGAAAACGAAAATCGTCACGATCGTCATGATGACAAGAAGAGCCGTGTTGAAGTCGTTTGCCCGTTGGCCCAGTTCGGTCACCTGCGGCTGAATGTTGGTGCCGCCAAGCGGCTGCCCGAGCGCGGCGTCGGACATCGTGCCGGCATTGGCCAGGCCGCCAAGTTCACTCTGCACCATGTCGGGATCGTCGGGAGTGACGGCGATCGCTTCCTCCTGTGTAACGCCACCCGCATCAATATTCGAAGACGTGGCGGGATCGAGCGCCGCCGGGTCGATATCCTGCGCAAGGACGCTGCCATGAACGCCGATGGAAAGGGCCAGCGCGGCGGCGGTAGCGATATGCTTCATACGTCCCATGTGATCCCCTGGGGCCTTGCGATAATATAGCAGACGAGACGGTGAGCGGTTGGCACACCCCGTCCATTCATCGCAGCCTATAGATAAACCCCCGCAGGCCGACAAGCGTTAGCTTGCCGCACCTTTGTCGGAGAATCCGCGAACATTTCGGATCAGCCGATCATCAAGGTGGTCATCGCCATGCAGCACGGAGACGTCGCCCGTGGTTTCCAGGACGACGGCCTTCACCTTCGACATATCAATGGCGTTCGCCTCGCGCAGCTTCGCGATGAGGTCGCTTTCCGCGACCCGCGATTTGGAAAGCGCGGACTGTATGATCTGGCCATCGCGCATCAGGAGGATAGGTTCGTTCTGCATTATATCCTCGACCGCGTCCGATGATTTACGCAGGCGCGCAGTGATGACCTGCACCAGAAACAGCGCGGCCATCGACAGCATGATCTGCGCAAAACCGGACCACTTGGTCGCCTGGCCGGCACTGGCGAGCAGGGAGCCCACGGCGACCGTCATGACGAAATCGAAGTTCGTCATTTTGGAGAAGGATCGCAGGCCGACCAGTCGAACCAGAATGACGACCCAGACCATCCCTACAGCGGTGAGCAAGACTGCGCGTAACAGAAGATCGAGAGTGGGATCGGTTAGAAACATATCTGCTTAGCGCCTGCCCGCATCATTAGGTTCCTCGATATTCACGCGATGTTGCTGAATTCCGGCGCGCGCTTCTGCATCTGGGACGTGATCGCCTCTTTCATGTCGTCACCCTGGAGGAAGGCCGCGTTCCAGACGGCGACATAGTCGAGGCCATCTTCAACAGACTGTCCGCGTCCGCGGTTAAGGACCGCTTTTGTTCCCATCATGGCGAGCGGGGATTTGGCGGCGATGGTCCTTGCAAGATCGAAGGCGGCAGCGACTGCGGTCTCATGGCTGGCCGTGACACTGTTGACGAAGCCATGCCCTTTCGCTTCCTCGGCGGGAAAGCGTCTGCCCGTATAGGCCAGTTCGCGAATGAGACCTTGTGGCAGAAGGTGCGGAATGCGCTGCAACGTACCGACATCGGCGACGATGCCGACGTTGATTTCCTGAATGCTGAACCAGCCGCCCTCCGCGATGATGCGCATGTCACATGCGGTAACAAGGTCGACGCCGCCACCGATGCAGCCGCCCTGGATCGCGGCGATGACGGGGACGCGGCACTGGTCGATGACCGTGAAGCTGTGTTGCAACCGCTTGACGTGCTTTAAAAAATGCGCACGCTGACGCCCCACATCGACCTCTTCGCCATGCAGGCTGCCCGCGCTGTTGAGGTCGAGCCCAGCGGTGAAATGCTTGCCAGTCGATGACAGGACCACGGCCCGGACGCTGCCATCTTCCTCGATGGCCTCGAAGGCGGTAATCATGTCCTCCCAGAATTGCGGGGTCATCGTATTCAGTTTCTCGCCGCGCGTAAGTTTCACATGCGCTATATGGTCGGCGGTTTCGACGCTGAGGGTTTCCAGTTCCATTTTTCGCTCCATCCTTCTATTTCTCCGGAACATGACCCGCTTCACCGTCAACGGCAATCCTGTCGAATATGCTCTTGACCCCGGCACGCCGCTGCTGTGGGCCCTCAGGGATGCGAGCAATCTGACCGGCACGAAATATGGCTGCGGCGCCGGGCTGTGCGGGGCTTGCACCGTTCATATCGACGGCCAGGCGCAGCGCAGCTGCCAGATATTCATCGGCGATATCGAGGGTGCCTTTGTAACGACGATCGAGGGGCTGTCGGAGGATCTGTCGCATCCGGTGCAGCTGGCTTGGATCGCGGAGCAGGTACCGCAATGCGGTTATTGCCAGTCGGGCATGATCATGGCGGCGGCGGCGTTTCTGAAAGACAAGCCGAAGCCTACGGATGAAGATATCCGCGCCGGTATGACGAATTTGTGCCGCTGCGGAACCTACCCGCGCATCCGCAAGGCCATCCTGCGAGCCGCGGGTGGTGAGGAAGCGGTTGCGCGAGACGGCTGACGGAACCTCCTCAGCTTTCCAGTCATTCATTGACGGAACGAAACACATTCGGGGATATCATGCAGGACAGCGCACAGCAGCCACCAAATGCGGATGACGT
>JBARZR010000291.1:0-3758 GCA_049650205.1 Pacificimonas sp.
GTCGATGACCACCGTGCGCACGCCGAAGGCCGCCAGCGCAAGCGCCGCCGTCATGCCCACCAGTCCGCCGCCGATGATGATGATGTCGGTCTTCATGTCCATCACTGCTGCTTACGCCGCCGACCGCAATTCGAAAACCCGCACCATGCCGCACCTCTGGCGAGGTGCCGGGGCCGATTGTTTTTTTGAGATGCATGGTCCGTGCCTCATTCTGTAGCATCATGAGGGGAGTGCATTATATTTGGGCGTTTCGAGTACGGCCCAAATCTCTGCCTGATTTTCAAGCTTATGTTTATACGTATTTTCCTGATTCTGGCACGGCGCTTGTAACACCACCGGCAAGACAGCGGGGGGACTCGCTGCCTTGCTCGCTCGGACAGTTATCCTCCCCAGGGAGTCCGTACATACTGGGGCCAGGCGTCCCACGGGGATGCCCGGCCCCATTTTTTTATTCCCCATTCGTTCTTGCCCGCCCGGCCCACGGGTGCGAAACAGGTGGCATGGCACGCGCAAAACGCAAGACGGGGCTGTTGCCGCCGCAGATGATCGAGGTGGGCGCCCGCACGGCGCGCCGCGGACTAGGTGTGCTGATCGCGTTGATCGGTGTCGCAATGGCGCTGGCGCTGGTCAGCTACGATCCCGGCGACCCGTCGCTGAACCGCGCGACGACGGCGTTGCCGGAAAACTGGATGAGCGGGCCAGGCGCGCTGTTCGCGGATATGGCGTTGCAACTGTTCGGTCTGGGCGCGGCGCTGGCGCTGCCACTGGTCGTCATGACCGGAATCCGGCTGGCGCGGGAGGCGACGCGGCCCCGTCTCGGACGGCGGATATTATATACCTTCATCGCCGTGCTGGCGGCGGGCTTCGCGTTCGGCATATTGCCGATTTCCGGCCTGCCAGCGGGACCGGGCGGGCTGATCGGGCTGGTGGGCGCATGGGTCGCGAGTTGGCTGTCCGGGCTGTTGCCGCCCACGGTCGCGCCGAGCGCGGTGGGCTATGCCATCGCGGCGATCGCATTCGTCAAGGCACTGATCTTCTTCCTGATGGGCCTCGCCCTGCCGAAAGGCCTATTCGCAGCGGCGTTTTCCCGCGCCGACGCGAAGGAAGCGGAAATCGCGCCGCGACCGAAAACCACAAAGGCGAAACTGGCCGCGAAGGCGGACACGCCCGCTCCAGCCAGCCCGAAGCGGCCCGTGCGTATCGCCGAGAAGAAGGCCAAGCCCTCGAAACGCGCGGCGAAGGAACGCCAGTCGGGGCTGCGCCTCGGCGACGAGGCGCAGCTGCCGCCGCTGTCGCTGCTTTCGGAACCGCCCGTGGATAGCGGTGAAAAAGTGGACGAGGCGGCGCTGGAACAGAATGCGCGGCTGCTCGAGACCGTGCTCGACGATTTCGGCGTAAAGGGAGAGATCGTCGAGGTCCGCCCCGGTCCCGTCGTTACTATGTACGAGCTGGAGCCCGCGCCCGGAATCAAATCGTCGCGCGTCATCGGTCTGGCCGACGATATCGCCCGGTCGATGTCGGCGGTCTCCGCACGCGTCGCGGTCGTGCCGGGGCGCAATGTCATCGGCATCGAACTTCCCAACAAGACCCGCGAGATGGTGGTGCTGTCGGAGCTGCTGACCGATCCGGCGTTCGAGCGGGCGAAGGGCACGCTGCCCATCGTGCTGGGCAAGGATATCGCCGGACTGCCGACCGTCACCGACCTTGCCCCCATGCCGCACCTCCTCATCGCCGGTACGACGGGGTCGGGCAAGTCCGTCGGCCTCAACGCCATGATCCTTTCGCTGCTCTACCGCATGAAGCCCGAACAGTGCCGCATGATCATGATTGATCCGAAGATGCTGGAGCTGTCGGTCTATGACGGCATTCCGCACCTGCTGTCGCCGGTCGTCACCGAGCCGCAAAAGGCCATCCGCGCGCTGAAATGGGCGGTCGAGCAGATGGAGGAACGCTACCGCATGATGGCGAGCGTCAATGTCCGCTCGCTGGCCGCGTTCAATGACAAGGTCACCGAGGCGAAGGCGTCCGGCAAGCCGTTCGAGCGGCGTGTGCATACGGGTTACGATCCCGATTCGGGCCAACCAATCTATGAGACGGAATCGCTGGAATATGAGCCGCTGCCGCTGGTCGTGATCATCGTCGACGAGCTGGCCGACCTGATGATGACGGCGGGCAAGGAAGTGGAATTCCTGATCCAGCGGCTGGCGCAGAAGGCGCGCGCGGCGGGCCTGCACCTGATAATGGCGACACAGCGGCCGTCTGTCGATGTCATCACCGGCGTCATTAAGGCAAACCTGCCGACGCGCATCAGCTTTTCCGTGACCTCGAAAATCGACAGCCGCACCATCATCGGCGAGCAGGGTGCGGAGCAGCTTCTCGGCAAGGGCGACATGCTGTTCATGAACGGCGGCAAGTTCCTGACCCGCGTGCACGGCCCGTTTGTGTCGGACGAGGAAGTCGAGCGCGTCGCCGATCACTGGCGCGAGCAGGGCAGCCCGGATTATGTCGAAAGCGTCACCGAGGAACCGGATCCCGAGCTCGACCAGTTCGGCCTCCCCATGGTGGACGAGGACGACGATCCCGACGCGGCGCTGTTCCGCCGCGCGGTCGAGGCGGTCGCCAGCTCTCAAAAAGCCTCGACAAGCCATGTGCAGCGCCAGCTCCGCATCGGCTATAACAATGCGGCCCGCCTGATCGACCAAATGGAGGAACAGGGATTGATCTCCGCCGCCGACCATGTGGGACGGCGCGAAGTGCTGATCGACCAGACGGGGAACCGGATCTAGCCGCGGACTGTTCCTCTGCCAGGATTGAATTTACTGGGAAGATACATGGCGGGCGGCTGGACGCGCGATGGTGCGGTGCAGGATCAGATCGACGATACCGTGAAGGATGCCGTCTCCAACGCCCGTGCGCGGTTGCCGTCGGGCGAAAGCCGCAGGACCTGCATCGAATGCGACGAGCCCATTCCCGAAAGACGGCGTCAGGCCATCCCCGGTGTGCGCACCTGCATCGCTTGTCAAAGTGGCCGCGACGCCCGGGTCCGCACGTCGGCGTTCAACCGCCGCGGCAGCAAGGACAGCCAGCTGAGATAGCGCCGCCCGGACAGGACGTGACGCGCATCACTTGCAATATGGATTAATATCACGATGCTGTGCCCCCAAAGGAGTCGGGGGCGATGACCGAGACGAACGTTCGGGAAGCCAAGGGCGGCACGCCGCATTATGCCGCGTTCATCAGCTACGCGCACAAGGATAAGAGCTGGGCGGCGTGGCTGCACCGGAAGCTGGAATCCTACCGCCTGCCGAAAGCGGCTGACCATGAACATGCGGGGCGGCGGCCCCTGCGGCCCGTGTTCCGCGACCGGGACGAGCTGACGGCGTCGTCGGCGCTCGGTCCCGCGCTGATGGGCGCGTTGGAGGGGTCGGGGCATTTGCTGCTGATCTGTTCGCCCACCAGTGCGAAATCGCATTGGGTGAACGAGGAAATCCGCAGCTACAAGCGGATGCACGGCGCGGCGCGGATCCTGCCGTTGATCGTGGGCGGGGAGCCGGGAACGGGCGGCGATGACGATTGCCTGCCACCAGCTTTGCTGGAGCCGGAGGTCGAGGGCGGCCCGCCCATCGAGCCGATCTGCGCCGACGCCCGCCCGCACGCCGACGGCAAGCGCCTCGCCTTCCTGAAGCTGGCCGCCGGGATGCTGGACATCGGTCTGGACGAGCTGGTGCGGCGCGACAGCGCCCGGCGGCAGCGGCGCA
>JBARZR010000292.1:0-2486 GCA_049650205.1 Pacificimonas sp.
GCGCTGATCGCCGACCGCGACGCCGACAGCGTGACGGCGCGGATCGCCATGCCGGACGTTCCGGGCTGGACCCGCAGCGCCGCCACCGGCGGCTCCGGCTGGCGTCCGCTTTACGGCGATGCCTCCACGACCGGCTGGCAAAGCTATAGCGACGCATCGGGCCGTCAGGTCGATCTGTTCATCGCCATTTATGACCGGCAGTCGGAAGAGGCCGAAATGATCGCCTATGGCAATGGCCTGATGGAGCCGGATGGTGACTGGAGCTGGGCGCAAAACCTTACCAATCCGGCGGGTGGGCGAGGCTTGCAGATCCAGCGGGCACCGTGGACGCGCGATATCTGGCAATATTATCTGGTCGGCGGCGAGCTGACCGGCAGCGATTACCGCGCGAAACTGGCCACGCTGAGGACGAAACTGACGGGCGGGCCGACGCGCGCGGCCACACTGATCGCCACGGTCGAGCGCAGCGGCGATCTGCAAAGCGGAGAGGCGGCGCTTGCGGACTTCATGGCTGCGCTCGGCAATCCCGCGGATGTCATCTCCGCTTCTGCGGTCAGCGAATAATGTGCGGCATCGCAGGCGTTTTCGACACGCGCGACCAGCGGACCCTTCCGCAGCCGATCATCGACGCGATGACAGACAGCATCGCCCACCGGGGCCCGGACGGGCGCGGCACGCATAACGCGCCCGGTATCGCGCTCGGACATCGCCGCCTCAGCATCATCGACCTGGCGCGGGGCGAACAGCCCATGCCGAGCCATGACGGTCGCTATCACATCGTGTTCAATGGCGAGATCTACAATTTTCGCGAGATCAAGGCCGAGCTGACCGCCGCCGGACACAGCTTTCGCTTCGACAGTGATACCGAAGTGCTGATCGAGGCGTGGCGCGCCTGGGGGGCGAAGATGCTGCCGCGCCTCACCGGTATGTTCGCTTTCGCCATCTGGGATCAGGCTGAGCGCCAGCTTTTCCTGGCGCGCGACCGCTTTGGCGTGAAGCCACTCTACCTCGCTTGGACCGCCAATGGCCGGCTGCTGTTCGGGTCGGAGATGAAGGCGCTGCTCGCCTATCCGAACCTGCCGCGCGACGTCGATCCGCGTGCGGTCGAGGATTATTTTGCCTATGGCTATGTGCCGGAGGACAAGAGCTTCCTGAAGGCCGTCACGAAGTTGCCGCCCGCGCATTATCTGTTGCTGGAGGGGGGCAAGGGCAGGATGCCGCCGACGCGCTATTGGGATATTGAATTCCGTCCCAAGCACCGCGCCAGCAACGCCTCGCTGGAGGCGGAATTGCGTGACCGTCTGAAGGCCGCCGTCGGGTCCCGCATGGTGGCCGATGTCGAGGTTGCTGCCTTCCTGTCAGGCGGCGTCGATTCGTCCAGCGTCGTCGCCCTGATGGCGGGGATCGCCGACCGGCAGGTGAAAAGCCTCTCCATCGGTTTCGATGAGAGTGGTTTCGACGAAACGGAACATGCCGACGCGGTCGCGCTCCGCTATGCGACCGACCATCACAAGCGCACGGTGACCGCTGACGATTACGGCCTTATCGAAACGCTCGCCACCGCCTTCGACGAGCCCTTTGCCGACGCCTCCGCCGTGCCGACCTACCGCGTTTGCGAACTGGCGCGCGAGCATGTGAAGGTCGCGCTGTCCGGCGACGGTGCGGACGAGGCGATGGCGGGCTATCGCCGCTATCGGCTTTTCATGAACGAGCAGCGCGTGCGCGGGATGTTGCCCGCCGGTATCCGGCGCAGTCTGTTCGGCCGTCTCGGACGCGCCTATCCGAAGCTGGACGGCGCACCGCGGTTTCTGCGCGCGAAGACCACGCTGGAAGCGCTGGCTATGGACCCGGGAGAGGCCTATTATCACGCTGTCTCCGTCACGTCCGACCGCCAGCGCGGGGCGCTGTTTTCAGACACTCTGAAAACAGCGCTCGGCGGTTATGAAGCGCGGAATCTTTACGCGGATACCTTCGCTTCCGCGCCTGCCTCAACACCGCTTGGCGCGGCGCAATATGCCGACATTCAGCATTATCTCCCGGGCGACATCATGACAAAGGTGGATCGCACAAGCATGGCCGTCAGCCTTGAGGCGCGGGAGCCGCTCCTCGACCATGATCTTGTCGAATGGATGGCCGGACTGCCGCCTGCCAAACGGCTGAAAGGAGGCGAGGGCAAGTGGCTGTTCAAGCGCGCCATGCGCACATATCTTCCTGACGATATTCTCTATCGCAAGAAAATGGGTTTCGTCGTTCCCATCGAACGCTGGTTCCGCGGCGCGCTCGCCGACCGCGTCGCGGCGCTGTCCTCGAAATCGCGGGTGGGCGACAGTGGCTGGTTCAACATGGATGTCTTTTCCACGCAGGCGCAGGCGCACCGCGCGGGGAGAGCGGATCACAGCCGCCTGCTTTGGCAGATGATCATGCTGGAAGAATCTCTGAAGGGCCTGGAAAAGGCCTGACCTTACTGCTCGGAGATGTCAGGTGCC
>JBARZR010000293.1:0-2443 GCA_049650205.1 Pacificimonas sp.
GCGCGATCCCGGCGATGACTTCCTGCACATGCGCCATGGTGCGGGCGAAATCGAGGTTCGGCTCCGCCGTGACCCCGAAGATCTGGCTATGCCGCGCGACATGCGCGGCGTGGGCGGCGGCGATGATGGATTTCGAGGGGACACAGCCCGAATTCAGGCAATCGCCACCCATTTCGCCTTCCTCGAACAGGATGGTCTTCAGGCCAAGCTGCGCGGCGCCGCCTGCGATGGTCAGGCCGCCGGAACCGGCACCGATGATGGCGATGTCATATTTGTTGGTCATGCCCCGCCTTACGCATGTTTGGCCTGCGTTGTTACAATTTTGCCATATCAGAAATGAAGAGAGGGCCGCGTGAAGGCTCTGGGGGGATGAGCGTTTACGCGGCCCGTCTCAGGCAGGTGACCCGCCACTTGGGGGGTAAGCGGGGTGGGCGAGTCAGACAAACAACGACGGTGGCCCAATCCGGTTCCCGCCCCTTTCGGTATTTTGCGCTATCCTCCTTTTAATCATAGGGTTCGAAGGTCATGGCCGTTCCGTTCATGCAATGACGTTGACCGGTCGGTGCCGGTCCGTCGTTGAAGACATGGCCAAGATGCCCACCGCATTTCGCGCAATGAACCTCGGTACGCGGCATGACCATCTTGTAGTCGGTCTTTGTTTCCACACCGCCCTCGACGGGCGCGTAGAAGCTCGGCCAGCCGGACCCACTTTCATATTTCGTGTCCGATGGATAGACCGCCTCGCCACAGCCCGCGCAATGGAACATGCCATCGCGCTTTTCCTCGTTGAGCGGCGAAGATCCCGGCCGTTCGGTCGATTCCTTGCGCAATACGGCATATTGCTCGGGCGTCAGCTCCGCCTTCCACTCCGCGTCCGTTTTCTGAATTTCGAATTCCGGTCCTTTGCCCGACCGGAAGGCGTCCATGATGCTCATGACAGGATAACGTCCACCAGCCTCTTTGGCTCCGTCACCCGCCGCGCATCGCCGTCCCCATCGCTTCACGCAGCACGGGATAGCCCAGCCCGTCCGGGATGGTCAGCCATTGCTGCCCATCTTCCTCACGGATTTCGGGCGCGATCAGGCGCGGTTCATGCGCCTCGGCATGGGCGAACAGCGCATCGACGCTGTCATGTTGCGCCAGCCGCTCCAGGTTGCGCCGCGTCGGGAAGATGACCTTGCCGTCGCCGCTGTCGGCACTTGCCAGCGCATCCGCCGCCGTTATCCAAAGGGAATGCACGGCCTCGTTGCCGTCGTGGCTGGGCGTCTGTCCCACCGGTACGCGCGCGAGATAGAACCGCGTGTCATAGCGCTTGTTCTCCAGCCGAACCGGCGGACACCAGCGCGACCAGGCGGTCAGCGCGTCCGGGGATATGGTCTGCTCGTGCGTTTTCAGGAAGACCGCAAAGTCGAGGCTGCGATCGGCGATGCGGGGCGCGGTTTCCGACAACAGCACAGGGTCAAGTGCAGGACCGTTCGTCAGAAGCACACCCGCCTCCTCGAAACTCTCTCGCACCGCCGCCACGCGCGCCGCGGCGTCATCGGAGCCGAGGCTGTCGGTCAGCCGCATATCGTTCGCCAGCGCGAGATCGCCCGCATCGACCTTACCGCCGGGGAACACCATCATGCCCGCCGCGAAGCCCATGGTTTTCGCGCGTTTCTGCATGAATATCAGCGGCGGTCCGGTGTCGCTGTCCTTTGCAAGGATAAGCGTGGCGGCGGGCCTCGCGGGATTATCGGGATGCTGGGGGTCGGCGGGGTCGGTCATGCGCCTGAATATGCCGCCACGGCGTGACCGGGCCAAGCTATCAAGTCAGGCCGCGACATATCTGCCCTTTTCGGTCTGCAAGAGATGATGCGGGCGCGAAAGCCGGACGCAACCTTGCCGCCTTCCTCGCAAATTGCCATGTTGACGCTCAGAACAAACGATCAGGAGTTGAGATCATGGCGACCACCGAAATCACGCCCGAGAATTTTGAAACGGCAATCAAGCAGTCCGACAAACCCGTGCTGCTCGACTTCTGGGCACCCTGGTGCGGCCCGTGCAAGCAAATTGCCCCCGCGCTTGAGGAACTGTCCGACGAAATGGACGGTGTCACCATCGCCAAGCTGAACACGGACGACCACCCCGAACTCGCCTCGGAATTCGGCATCAAGGGCATTCCAACCATGATTTTGTTCAAGAACGGCCAGCCCGCCGCGACAAAGGTCGGCGCGCAGCCCAAGAGCAGCATCAAGGCGTGGCTCGATAGCGAGATGTAAGGGTTGCGGTTTAGCGGCCGAAGCCTGTTCCGTCCCGCTCCCCCCCCGCTTTTCCAAGACCGGCCTGCCACCCGCCAGTGTATCCTCATGGGTGGCCGGGCAGGGGGGAGCGGGGCGGAACAGGCTGCGAGCGAAGCGAGCCTGAAAAAAGGGCGCGGTGGTGACACCGCGCCCTTTCCTTT
>JBARZR010000294.1:0-9039 GCA_049650205.1 Pacificimonas sp.
GACTTAAGCACGGTCCGGGGCGCACCGGGTAACAGAAGCGCCAGCCCAGCGGTCCGGAGGGCACCGGGCAACAGAAGCCCTCCATATTTCTGCGAAATATGGATTTTTGTATGCGGTTCTGCGAACCGCGCACTGTTCCGTCCCGCGCCACCTGCCCTGCCACCCGCCAGTGTAACCTATGGGGTGGAAGGGCAGGGGGCGCGGGACGGCACAGTGTTTTGCGCGTCAGCGCAAACCCAAAGCACCACCTTGACCCAAACCCGCCCGTCCGCCACTTATCTGGCATGACCGACGAGACCCCGCCCGACAGCCTGATTCCCTATGACGACTATGTGCAGGATGCGCTGCGCGGAGTGGTTTACAACACGCTGATCAACTGCGCGTCGGAAGGTGGGCTGCCCGGCAATCACCATTTCTACATCGCCTTCAAGACGCGGGCGGAGGGTGTCGATATTCCGGCGCACCTGATGGAGCGTTATCCCGATGAGATGACTATCGTCGTGCAGCACCGCTACTGGGATCTGAAGGTGGACCGGGAGGGGTTCGAGATCGGACTGAGCTTCAATCAGGTTCCCGCGAAGCTGGTGATTCCGCTGGCCGCTGTCGTCGGCTTCGTCGATCCGTCGGTGAACTTCGCGCTGCAATTTCCACCGCCGGAGTTGCCAGAGCCGAAGCCTGCATTGAAATCCGTCAGCGACAAGGCGGATGAGCAGAAGGCGGGCGAAGACAAGGTGACGCCGCTGAAGGCCGCCGCTGAAGGTAAGGCAGGTGACGGTAACGCGGGTGGCGGCGGCGATGACAAGCCGGATGGCGACGCACCGAAAAAGGACAACGTCGTATCGGTGGATTTCGGCAAGAAGTGATTGAGGCGCAGGCGCGCTTTACCTAGTCAGGGCGCATATCTTCCCGAATGTGCGAGACACCATGACCGACACCCGTACCGAATCCGACAGCTTTGGCCCTATCGACGTGCCTGCGGACGCCTACTGGGGCGCGCAGACGCAGCGGTCGATCGGCAATTTCCCCATCGGCGACGAGACCATGCCGCGGCCGCTGGTCCACGCGCTGGGCATCGTCAAGCACGCCGCCGCGATCGTGAACGAGAAGGCGGGCCTCGATACGAAACTGGCAGGCGCGATCCAGACGGCGGCCGAGCAGGTGGCGAATGGCGAGTTTGACGACCAGTTTCCGCTCGTGGTCTGGCAGACCGGGTCGGGCACGCAGTCCAACATGAACACGAACGAGGTGATCGCGGGCCGCGCGAACGAGCTGCTGTCCGGCACGCGCGGCGGCAAGGAGCCGGTGCATCCGAACGATCATGTCAATCGCGGGCAATCCTCGAATGACACTTTCCCGACCGCCATGCACATCGCGGCGGGGCGGGAGATCAATTCGCTGCTGATTCCTGCGCTGGAGCATCTGCGCTGCGCGCTGGAGGAAAAGGCGGAGGAATTCGCGAACATCGTCAAGATTGGTCGCACCCACATGCAGGACGCGACGCCCGTGACGCTGGGCCAGGAATTCGGCGGCTATGCGCGCATGATCGAGGACGGCATTGCGCGGGTCGAGGCGACGCTGCCGCGCCTTTACCGGCTGGCGCAGGGCGGCACGGCGGTCGGCACCGGGCTGAATGCGCCGAAAGGCTTCGCGGAGGACTTCGCGGCGCAGGTCGCAGACTTGACCGGCCTGCCGTTCGAGACCGCGCCCAACAAATTCGAAGCGCTGGCGACGCATGACACGATGGTGGAGCTGTCGGGCGCGCTGAACGTGCTGGCGGTCAGCCTGAACAAGATCGCCAACGATCTGCGCTTGCTGGGCAGTGGGCCTCGTTCGGGGCTTGGCGAGCTGCAGCTGCCGGAGAATGAACCGGGCAGTTCCATCATGCCGGGCAAGGTCAACCCGACCCAGTGCGAGGCGCTGACCATGGTCGCGGCGCAGGTCATGGGCAATCACACGACCGTGACCGTCGGCGGCGCGCAGGGGCATATGGAGCTGAACGTTTTCAAACCGGTCATCGCCTATAATGTGTTGCAGTCGATCCGCCTGATCGCGGACGCCTCGGTTTCGTTCACGGATCGCTGTGTGGAGGGTGTGACGCCCAATCGCGAACGGATTACCGAGCTCTTGGAACGCTCGCTGATGCTGGTGACGGCGCTGGCCCCTGAAATCGGTTATGACAATGCGGCGGACATCGCGAAAAAGGCGCACAAGGAAGGAACGACCCTGCTGGAAGCGGCGCTGGCGCTGAAGCTGATTTCGGAGGAGCGGTTTCGCGAAGTCGTGCGTCCGGAGACGATGATCGGTTGATGAAACGCCGGGGAATCCTTTTCGTGCTATCCTCGCCTTCGGGCGCCGGAAAATCGACCATGGCGAAGATGCTGCTGGCGGCGGAGGACGATATCCGCGTCTCCGTCAGCGCCACCACGCGTCCAGCGCGACCGGGCGAGGCGCATGGGCGGGAATATTTCTTTGAAAGCGAAGAGAATTTCGACCGGCTGGTGCTGGACAATGCGCTCATTGAATGGGCGCATGTGTTCGACCACCGCTATGGCACGCCCCGCGGCCCGGTGGAGCAGGCGCTGGCGGCCGGTGAGGACATGCTGTTCGATGTCGACTGGCAGGGCACACAGCAGCTGAAACAGCAGATGCGTGAGGAGATCGTATCGATCTTCCTGCTGCCGCCGTCGATGGCGGAGCTGGAACGGCGGCTGCGCGGGCGGGGCACGGACAGCGATGCCGTGATCCAGGGGCGCATGGACCGGGCGGCTGCGGAGATCAGCCACTGGGCGGAATATGACTATGTGTTCGTCAATGACGATCTGAAGACCTGTTTTTCGGCGGTGCAGAAGGTCGTCGATGGCGAGCGGCTGAAGCGGTCGCGCCGGGGGGCATCGCTGACCGATTTCGTAAGGAATTTGACAGGATAGGGGCCAACGTCCTCCCGTCCATTTGCGGCTGGTGGAAATGTCGGCGCAGCGGGATTACATCCCAATCTACGGTCCATGCGGAGATCCATGATGAAGTTCGGCAAGATATTGATGCTAATTTGCGGGCTGCTCGCGGGTCTCGCCTTCGCGTTTTCCATCGACGCGATCCGTCCCCTTGCGGAGGCGCAGACGGCTACGGCTTCCGACGACATGGACGAGAACCGGATGCGCCGCCTGCCGGGCAGTCAGGAAGAGGTGATGCTGTCCTATGCGCCGCTGGTGCAGGAGGTCGCGCCCGCCGTCGTCAACATCTACACCGCGCGCCGGGTGCAGCAGCGGGTAAACCCGTTTTTCGACCAGTTCTTCGGCCGCGGCCGCATGTCCGCGCCGCCGCGTACGCAGCAGTCGCTGGGTTCCGGCGTCATCGTCGGCGAGGACGGACTCGTCATTACCAACAACCATGTCGTGCAGGGCGCAGAGGAAATCCTCGTCGCGCTGGCCGACCGGCGGGAATACAAGGCGGAGCTGGTCTTCACCGATGCGCAGCTGGACCTTGCCCTGTTGCGCGTCGACACCGGCGGCACGCCGCTGCCGAAGGTCGATCTGGGCGATAGCGAGCGGACCGAGGTGGGCGACATCGTCGTCGCCATCGGCAACCCCTTCGGCGTCGGCCAGACGGTGACGAACGGCATCATCAGCGCCGTGGCGCGCACGGGTGTCGGCATTTCGGACTATCAGTTCTTCCTGCAGACCGACGCGGCGATCAATCCCGGCAATTCGGGCGGCGCTCTGATCGGGCTGGATGGCAGCCTGGTCGGTGTCAACACAGCGATTTATTCCCGCAGTGGCGGCTCGAACGGCATCGGTTTCGCCATTCCCGTCAATACCGTGCGTCAGTTTCTGGCCGGCGCGAAGTCGGGGCGCATCGTGCGGCCCTGGCTGGGTGCGGAGACGCAGGCCGTGACGCGGGAGCTGGCGGCGAGCCTGGGGCTGGACCGGCCATCTGGCGTGCTGATCCGGTCGCTTTCATCCGGCGGGCCTGCCGAACAGGGTGGACTGCAGGTCGGCGACGTCATCATCGCTGTCGGCGGTCAGGCGGCCACCGATCCAGGTACGATGCGATATCTGACGGGCAGCCGTCCCCTGGGTGAGCCGGTGCGCGTCACCGTGCTGCGCGGCGATAGCGAACGGACCGTGCAGCTGCGGCTGGTCGAGCCGCCGGAAACACCCGCGCGCAACGAAAGCGTGCTGGACGGCGAGCATATCCTGACCGGGGTGCGCGTCGCCAACCTGTCGCCCAAGCTGGCGTCTGAGCTGGGGTCGGGCCTTCCGGAAAGCGGTGTCGTCGTGACTGGCCTGACGCGGGCTGCGCCTGCCGCGCGGTTGAACTTCGTGCGTACGGGCGATGTGATTCGCTCGGTGAATGGCGCGGAGGTTTCGACCGTGAGAGACCTGCGGGGCGCGATGGCGGATGCGGCGGCGGCAGCCGATATCGGATTTAGCCGTGGTGAACAGATGGCGGTGTGTTCGTTCCGTGCGCCGCGCTTTTTCCGGTGCCGGAGTTAGGGACGGACAGCTCAACCAAGTCCGTCATACCGGCCTTCGCCGATATGACGCAGTTGTTGTGGCCGTTCCCCTACTCGAACTCCATAATCACATCGTCCACTGCCAGGCTTTCACCCGCCTTCGCCTGGATAGCCGCCACCACGCCTGACTTTTCCGCACGCAGGATATTTTCCATTTTCATGGCTTCCACCATGGCGAGCTGCTGACCGGCCTCGACCTTGTCGCCCTCCTCGACGTCGATGGAAACGATGAGGCCGGGCATGGGGCAGAGGAGGAATTTCGACAGGTCGGGTGCGACCTTCTCGATCATGTGCGCGGAAAGCTCGTGCGTGCGCGGGGTCAGCGTGCGGACCTGATGACGACTTCCGCCGATGCCGAGGCGGTAGCCCACGGCCTGCGGCTGGACCTCCACGGCGAAGTCGCGTTCACCAAGCCGGCCGCTGAAAAGTTTATCGCCCGGCTGCCAGCCGGATGTCAGACCGTATGATTGACCATCGATGCTGACATCCCATTCGGGCGATGCGCCGGTGATCGTGACGGGCGCCGCCTCGCCGTCCAGCACGACGACCCAGTCGTCGCCATAGTCCGCGCCGCCATTCATCTTGCCCGAGATAAGCGCGGCGCGCCCGGTTTCGACGCTTTGCATGGCGGCTGCGGCGGCGACCAGGGCAATGCGCTGGTTGTCCGTAAGCGGCGCGCCTTCGAATCCTTCGGGATATTCCTCGGCGATGAAGCCGGTCGTAATGTCGCCCGAACGGAATTTCGGATGCTGCATGACGGCGCTGAGGAAGTCGATATTGTGGCCAATGCCGCGCACAACATAATTGCCGAGCGCGTTCAACTGGCGATCAATCGCTTCGTCGCGTGTGTCACCCCATGTCACTAGCTTGGCGATCATGGGGTCGTAATACATACTGATTTCGCTGCCCTCGACGACGCCCGTGTCGACGCGCACTTCCATGTGCTCTTCGGCGGGCGGAGCGTAGGCGGTGAGGCGGCCGATTGAAGGCAGGAAGCCGCGATAGGGGTCCTCGGCATAGACGCGGGATTCAATGGCCCATCCCGTCAATTTGATATCGTCCTGCGTCATGGCGAGCTCTTCGCCCTGAGCGACGCGGACCATCTGTTCGACGAGGTCGAGGCCGGTGATCCACTCGGTGACGGGATGTTCGACCTGAAGCCGGGTGTTCATCTCCAGGAAGTAGAAACTGCGGTCCGCGCCGACGATGAACTCGACCGTGCCCGCGCTGGTGTAACCGACGGCGGCGGCAAGACCGACCGCCTGCTCGCCCATCGCCTTGCGCATGTCAGGCGTGACGAACGGCGAAGGCGCTTCCTCGATGACCTTCTGGTGGCGGCGCTGGATCGAGCATTCGCGCTCACCGAGGTAAAGCGTGTTGCCATGCTTGTCGGCGAGGATCTGGATCTCGATGTGACGCGGCTGCTCGACGAATTTCTCGATGAACACGCGGTCGTCGCCGAAGCTGTTCAGGCCTTCGGATTTCGTGGCGGGGAAGCCCTCGCGCACTTCCTTTTCGGTGAAGGCGAGCCGCATCCCCTTGCCGCCGCCGCCCGCCGAGGCCTTCATCATCACCGGATAGCCGATCTCTTCGGCGATCTTCACGGCATGGTCGGTATCCTCGAGCTCGCCAACGAAACCGGGAACGATGGAAACCCCCGCTTCGCGCGCGAGTTTTTTTGATTCGATCTTGTCGCCCATAGCGGCGATGGCGTTCGCGGGCGGGCCGATAAAGGTGATGCCGGCCTTTTCGCACGCCTCCACGAAGCTGGCGCGTTCGGAGAGGAAGCCATAGCCCGGATGCACGGCGTCGGCACCGGTGTCCTTGCAGGCCTGGATGATCCTGTCGGCCAGCAGATAGGATTCCGAAGCGGGCGGCGGACCGATATGGACGGCTTCGTCCGCCATTCGCACATGCAACGCGGCGGCATCGGCGTCGGAATAAACGGCCACCGTCTCAATTCCCATGCGCCGCGCCGTCTTGATAACCCGGCAGGCGATTTCGCCGCGGTTCGCGATAAGGATTTTCTTTATCATACGGGCTCCTGTGTCCCGCATGGCTTTGCCGGGGCAAATGGCATGAGGTCAAGTCATTGAGGGCGCGCGCAAGCAGCCCTCAGCGGTAATCCTGCGTGTCCGGAAGCGTGATGCGGCGCTCGGTCCATTCAAGGCCACGAAATTTACGGCTGAGGCGCATGAGCGGTTCCGGCATGCTGATCCGCACCAGTTCCGCCAGCGACCGCCGGCGCATATAGCGGCGCAGCTGGCGATCGAAAACACTGGCGAGATCGGACCGGTCGTGACGCCTTGCGAATTCCCGCAAATCCCAGACGAACTCCGCCGTCGAGCCGTCTTCGGGCTGCAGCCTGGCCAGCAGCGACAGCGTCGGACGGTGGTCGGGAAAGGGCCCCTCCCGCCCAAGCACATCGAGCACGATCCGCGTACGGATGCATTTGCTGCATTCTCCGCAATTTTCCGTACCGCTGCGCCAGCAGACTTGCAGATGATCGAGCATTGACGGCTCGGCTGCGATCGCCTCTGTTTTCTCCGAGCGTAACGCCTCCAGCCCATCATGAAGGATCTCCGTAGCCTCAGTGGACCACAATGGGTCGGTCAGAATATGTGAGCCGTAAGGATGCAGATCGCGATAGCTGTAGCTTGATGGCAGATAATGGCGGCGGACACCCAGCCCTGCGAACAGCCCGGCCATGATGTTGCCGAAGCCGAAATTCCACGACATGCCGCCCGCCTCGAAAACTTTGCGCGCATTGGTTTCGACGAACAGCGGCGTGCGCCCGTTACGTGCCGCGATATCGCCGATCATGCGCGCTTTCTTCACATTGTCGGCGGGCTGTTTGCCCGCATCGAAGGTGGTGGTCATGTAGAGATGCGTGATGTCCGCATGGCGGATCAAGGTGTAATTGCTGTCCACGCCGCCCGAGAAGGATGTCGACACGATATCTGCGTTCGCCGCTTCGGCTGGCTGCAGGTTTGCCTCTATTTCAATCAGGCGAAGTCCCGGGTTCCACTGCCTTCGGATCCGTTGCAGCAGGGTCAGCTGTTTCGCCAGCAGCGGCGATACCGGCAGTGCCGGGTCGACCACGATCTTGCGACCATCCAGCATCGCGGGGAGCAGAGCTATGGACAGAAACGCCTCACCGCGAGACAGGACGGTGATACCGCCCGGCAATATGAATTCCGTTACGCGCCCATCGATACGCGCGGCGAGGCGCTGACGCCCATCCGGCAAGCGTTCACATTCAGGCTGATCAATGACGAGAGTAGCCATAGCGCGCTTTGATCAGCCCGCGTCCCGCGCGGGTGTTTTCGATTCGATCTTGTCGCCCATGGCGGCGACGGCCTTCGCGGGCGGACGGCTGAAGGCGAAGCCCGTTTTTTCGCGCGTCTCGACGAAGCCGGCGCGTGCGATAAGAAGACCATGGCCAGGGTGAACGGCCTCGTCCTCAATGCGCGCATGCACCGCCATGGCGTCGACATCCGAATAGACTGCGACGGTCTTCACCTCCAAGCGACGCGCGGTCGTGACAACGCGGCTGGCGATTTCGCCGCGGTTGGCGACAAGGGTTTCGTTGATCATCTGCGCTCCTATGCGGCTGATCCTTTGCCGGGCGGCCAGCGGCGAGGTCAAGGACGCATCCTGCGGACCGTCAACGCAGATTGCTGCCGCTGACGTTCAGACGGGGAAAGCGCGCCCTGCGCGTTGGTTCAGCGAGCGGGATTGCGGCGCGCAAGCGGTCATCGACGAAACCATGGCCGGTGGCCTGCAGAACGACATATCCGCTGGTGGCGTTCAGTTCCAGAATAAGTGGGCCTTCATCCGAAAAGGCGACGTCCCAGCCGATAAGCGGCAATCCGGGGAAGTATCTGTGTCCCTCGACCAGCATTTCGGTGATGTCGGTCCATTCCGGAAGCGCGAACCCTGCGATTCGGGCGCCGGTGACGGGATGGTCGTCAAGACATTTCTGTCCGAAGCCGCTGCCCCAATGGACGGGGCCGAGGGTGCCGCTTTCGATATCGATCCAGGCTGCCCCTGTGCCGCTCGCGCCCTTGGCGTAATTATCGGTCGGCAGGTCGCCGCGTGGCACTCTCAGGACGGCCTGGTGAAGGAAAACGCCGCTCGCGGTCATGACGCTGATGATACGCGCGGTGGGAACCACATCGCCCATGATATCGGCCATCTGCGCCGAGGACCGGACCAGCTGTTGCAGCAGATAGCCGTGCGCCCGGTCGGAGAAGACCAGATTTGCTGTCTCCTCGATGGACGCGGAGTGTCCGCCGAAATAATCAATCCGGTTGGCCGCGACATCAACACCGAGGGCATAGCAGACGGACTGGCCGAATGTGCCTGCGGCGGGTTTTCCGAAAAAGGGGTAATTGCACGGATCGAGTAGCCATGCCCGTGTCTCTGCCAGCGAAGAGAGCCGTGCCGCACCTGGAAAGGCGCGCTGTGCGTGGGCGACGGCGACAACATCTGGGAAGGGCAACCCGGCCCCCTTCAGCGCCTGA
>JBARZR010000295.1:0-5263 GCA_049650205.1 Pacificimonas sp.
CGTCTGGCCAGCGCGTGTCGATGTCGAGGCCGGAAAAGCGCGCGCCCGCCGCGAAATCGCCGCGCGGATCGACCAGTCTCACCCGGTATTCCAGCGTGCGGGCGATGGGGATCAGCGCCTGACTGATGTGTACCGCGCCGACCAGCAGCAGTTCCAGCGGCGGCATGTAGCTGCGTTTGAAGGCGCCCGCGCTGGCCGCCGTCGTTGTACGGCTTTCTTCGTCGGTGAACAGGTCGAGGCTTTTTCCCGCACTTCGCGCGGCGATGATGTCGTCCAGCAGGGCGGGCGGGAATCCGGCATCCGTAAGCGGCTGCACCAGAATGTCGATTTCGCCGCCACAGGCCAGGCCGACCTCCCACGCCTTCGCATCGGCGACGCCGTAGTGCAGGCGCTTCGGCGTATTGCTGGCGATGACGTCCCCGGCCGCGACGACAACGTCGCCCTCGACGCAGCCGCCACTGACGGAACCCTCGAACAGCCCGTCGTCGCGGATGAGCAGATGCGCGCCCTGTCTGCGCGGGGCGGATCCCCACGTCTTCGTCACCGTGGCAATGGCGACGCCGTGTCCTGCGGCCAGCCAGCCTTGCGCTGTCAGATAGAGGTTGGACGCGCTATCGCTCAAAGCAGCTGCCAGGCGACGATACCGGCGGCGATGGCGACGACGATGAACGCCCAGGCGGCGGGGCCCACGCCCTTGCCGGAGGAACGGAAGGGTTCCGCCGAATCGACCGCGCCGACGGTGCCGGCACCGCCGATGGCCGCTTCCTCGATCCCCGTGGTGGACGTTTCGGTATCCGCCACGGCCTCGCGAACGCCCAGCGTTGCTGGCGGCCCCTCGACCTCGGCCTTGAAGTTGGAGAAAAAGCGTTCCGCATAGCCCCTGGCCGCGCCCTCGACGAGGCGCGCGCCCAGTTGGGCGAGCTTGCCGCCGACCTGGCTTTTCGCGTCGTAGCGCAGCAGGGTTTCGGCGGGTCCGACTTCGTCCAGTTCGATTTCCGCACCGCCCCTGGCGAAACCAGCGACGCCGCCTTTACCTTCCCCCTCAAGCACATAGCGCTCGGGTTCCTGGATTTCGGTGATCGTCACCGCGCCTTTGAATTTCGCGCGCACCGGGCCGACCTTTGCGTTCATCGTCCCGGCGAACCCACCATCGTCGGTGGCCTCCAGCCTCTCCACCCCGTCGATGCAGCGGGCGAGAACGTCCGGGTCCATCAATGCATCCCAGACCTTTCGCCTGGGGGCGGCAATCGTCGTTTCTCCCGTGATGTGCATCACGCGTCTCCTTCTGGTGGTGTCGCTAGACCCTCGAAAGGTGAGGTTCAAGAAAAGGCAAACCTGTGTTAGTCTTTTCTTCGCGACGCCATGAATTGATACAGGGAGGTAGAGTCTGTGGCATATGAGAGCAAGGCAGAGGGCACTGCCGTCGCTGAAAACACGTTCGACGTTTCGGGCCGGATGAAATGGTTCGACAGTGTGCGCGGCTACGGTTTTCTGGTGCCCGAAGATAGCAGTGCCGACGTGCTGGTGCATTTTTCAACATTGGTGGAACATGGAAGGCGCGCCCTGCCGGAAGGGGCGACACTCGACTGTGTGGCCGTGGAACGCCCACGCGGACGGCAGGCGCTGAAGGTGCTGCACATCGACCTGTCCACGTCCATCGGTCCAGATCCCGACGCCCTGTCGGCGCGGCATGACGACCGCAACGACCCTCTCGACCTGATCGACGAGGCGGGTGAGTTCGAAGCGTGCAGCGTCAAATGGTTCAACCGACTGAAGGGCTATGGCTTTCTGGTCAGGGGCGAAGGCGGTGCGGACATTTTCGTACATATGGAAACCGTGCGGCGCTGCGGCCTGATCGACCTGCAGCCCGAGGATATGCTGATCGCACGCATTGCCAAGGGGAAAAAGGGGCCGCTGGCGGTCGAATTGAAGGCCGCGAGTGCCGGACAGGCGATGGGCACGGGTGAAGAACAGGTTGTTCCCATACGGGCAGCCGGGCTTTAAGAGACTCCCGGACGGTCGCACACCGGTTTCAGGAGTATTTGGTGATGTTTCCTACGGGCCCGCGCAGCGTTCTGGCTGTCATATCCGCTGCCCTCCTTTTCGCGTTTCTGCTGACCGGCTGCGCGCCATCGGCGGAGAATGCGGCGAGCCAGCGCGACACCGAGGGCCGAATTCCTCTCAGCATCGTGACGGATAGCGGGACGCACAATTATCGGGTCGAACTGGCGATTACCGGGCAGGAACAGGCGCGGGGCCTGATGTTCCGGCAGGAGATGGCCGCCGATCACGGCATGTTGTTCCCGTTTGCCCCGGCGCGGCCTGCCTCCTTCTGGATGAGAAACACCTACATCCCGCTCGACATGATCTTCATCAGTCCGGACGGTACCATCGAAAGCGTGGCTGCGGATACGGTGCCGCTGACAGAGCAGAGCTATTCCTCGCAAGGGGCCGTAGCGGCCATCCTGGAGCTGAACGGCGGCGAAGCGGCGCGTATCGGCGCGAAGGCCGGCGACGCCGTCACCTACGAACTGCCGCAGTAGGGGCATCACCCACCCGGCGCTTTTCCTTGCCATTTCCGGGCTGGCGGCTTAGCTCCGACGCTGTCTGTATTCCCCCCGAAAGTATACTTCATGGGCCTTCTGAAATCGATCTTCACCTGGTGGGACGGCCCCACCATCGGCACGCGGCTATGGTCGGCGCGCAACGGCGAAGACGTCGGGCAGGACGCGCAGGGCAACCGCTATTTCCGCAAGGCTGCCAAGGGCGCCGAACGCGAACGGCGCTGGGTGATTTACGCTGGTGACAATGATTCGAGCCGCGTCCCACCCGAATGGCATGGCTGGCTGCACCGCTCCAGCGACATTATCCCCGACCCGGATGCGGAACGGAAGCCGTGGATCAAACCGCACACGCCCAATCTGACAGGATCGACCGGGGCGTATCTGCGTCCCGGCGCGCTCCCGACCGGCAAGCAGCGTCCGAAAACGACGGGCGATTACGAGGCCTGGTCTCCCGATAGCGAGGAAGCGGCATGAACCAGTTGTTCCGGCAGAACCTGGTCGAGGCGCTTGTCGGTGCTTTCGTGCTGATCGTCGCCGTCGTCGCGGCGCTGTTCTTCTACCAGAAAACCAGCGCGGAAGTCGGCGACGACAATTATGTGGTCGACGCTATGTTCGAGAATGCCAGCGGCGTTTCCATCGGCACGGACGTCCGGGTGTCCGGCATCACGGTTGGCAGCATCGTCGAACAGTCGCTGGAAGGGGAGTTCCCGTTTCGCGCCAAACTCGGCCTCTCCATCGACTCGCGTTACAAGCTGCCGCTCGATTCCAGCGCGGCCATCACGTCGGAGGGCATATTGGGGGGAAATTACGTCGCGCTGTCGCCCGGCGGCGATCCCGAAACGCTGCGTGACGGCGACGAAATCTTGGATACGCAGGGTTCGGTCGACATGCTGGGCCTGATCGGCAGCTATATCAACAATACCGGCAGCGAAGACGCCCCCGCCGAGGCATCGGTCCTGGATGAGGGGGGCTTCGGCACTCTGGAAGACGCGGAAGAGGAACTGGGCGGCGACGATTTGGGCGAAGATGCGCGTTAGCGTGCTGGTCGCCGCCACCCTGCTGCTTGCCGCCCCTGTCGCGGCGCAGCAGGCGACGCCCATGGGTCAGCGGGTGATTACAGTCGGCGTTCTCGACAAGGTCAGCCAGGCGACGGAAACCTTCGAGGTCAGCCCCGGTCAGACCATCAATTATCGCGGGCTCAGCATCGCCGTTCGTGCCTGCGAACAGACGCCGCCCTGGGCCGAGCAGCCCTATACGGGCGGTTTCCTGCAGATCGATGAGAAATCCCGACCGGGTGCCGATGCGGCGCGGGTCTTTTCTGGCTGGCTTTACAAGGAAACGCCCGCGCTCAACAGCTTCGACAATCCGAATTACGATGTCTGGGTCAGCGCCTGCAAGATGGAGTGGCCCGACACCGGTCCGGACACCATCGTGGTCAAATAACCGAAATCGGCATTGCGTTCCGCCATCGCGCGGGCCAGATGCTGTTGGTATAGGTCACGCGGGATTTCCACTGTGCCGAAGCGCGCCAGATGGTCCGTCAGAAACTGCGTGTCCAGCAGATGGAACCCGCCATGCCTGAGTCGGGCGACAAGGTGCGCCAACGCCGCCTTCGACGCGTCGGTCACGCGGGTGAACATGCTTTCGCCAAAGAAGCCGCCATGCAGCCTGACGCCATAAAGCCCGCCTACCAGTTGCCCATCCTGCCAGCATTCGACGCTGTGTGCATCGCCGCGTCGGTGCAGCGCGCCATAGCCAGTGCGAATTTGCGCGTTGATCCATGTGCCCTCGGCCCGCTCCGCGCAGGCGGCGACGACTTCGTCGAAGGCGGTGTCGACCTTGTGTTCGAACGTCTCCCGCTTCAGCGTGCGCGCCAGACTGCGCGGCAGGTGAAACCGTCCGAGTGGCAGGACACCCCGCGCGCGCGGCTCCACCCAGAAAACATCGGGATCGTCAGCGCTGTCCGCCATCGGAAAAACGCCCGCTGCATAGGCGCTGAGGAGAAGGTCCGGGTCCAGTTTCAATGTCATTGC
This sequence comes from Pacificimonas sp., assembly GCA_049650205.1. Lineage (GTDB taxonomy): Bacteria > Pseudomonadota > Alphaproteobacteria > Sphingomonadales > Sphingomonadaceae > Pacificimonas. The sequence goes on from JBARZR010000295.1 coordinate 4,598, forward strand.
GGCTGGGTTACGCCGAGCCTCCCGTGCCGGATACCTTCGCCCCGGCATGACGCTCGATTTGCCCGCCGAGCTCCAGTTCCAGCAGCACGGTCGCAACGACGGCGGGCGGCAGGCCCGTCAGGCGTACCAGCTCGTCGACGGGCACGGGCGTCAGCGAGAGGAGTCCGATGACCTGTTCCCGCGCGTCTTCGTCCGGATCGTCCATCGGCGCGGCGGCATAATCAAAAAGGTCGGCGCTGACGCGGGGCACGTCGGCGATGGGCGACAGCGTCTCGACGATATCCTCCGCCGACTGCACCAGCGTCGCGCCGTCGCGGATCAAACCGTTGCATCCGCGCGCGCGCGGATCGAGCGGGAAACCGGGGACGGCCATGACCTCGCGCCCCTGCTCGTTCGCCATGCGCGCGGTGATCAGGCTGCCGGATCTGGGCGCGGCCTCCATCACGACCGTGCCCAGCGACATGCCGCTGATGATGCGGTTGCGGCGGGGGAAATGCGCGGCGCGAGGCTCCATGCCATAGGGCTGTTCGGCCACGACCAGACCGCGCGCGTAAAGATCCTCGTGCAGCGTATCATTCTCGCGCGGCCATTTCACGTCGATGCCGCCCGCCACGACGCCGATGGTGCCACCTTCAAGCGCACCCATGTGCGCGGCGGCGTCTATGC
>JBARZR010000296.1:0-1695 GCA_049650205.1 Pacificimonas sp.
AAGTCGCCGAAATCCGCGACAGCCTGGTCAGCGACCACAAACCCCGCTTCTCCGACCTCCTGAATACGGACACCGGCAAGATACGCACCATCGTCTGGGTCGGCATCGGTCTGGCGGTGTTCCAGCAACTGGTCGGCATCAACGTCGTCTTCTATTACGGCGCGGTGCTGTGGCAGGCCGTCGGCTTTTCAGAGGCGGACGCGCTCAAGATCAACATCCTGTCGGGCACGCTCTCCATCGTCTCCTGCCTCCTCGCCATCGCGCTCATCGACAGGATCGGCCGCAAGCCGCTGCTCCTGATCGGCAGCGTCGGCATGGCGATCACGCTCGGCATCATGGCGGTCAGCTTCGCGTCCGGCGACATCGTCGACGGCAGGCTCGAACTCTCGGACGGCGCGGGCACCACCGCGCTGATCGCCGCCAACGCCTATGCCGCGCTGTTCAACTTTTCATGGGGGCCGGTCATGTGGGTCATGCTGGGCGAGATGTTCCCCAACCAGATCCGTGGTTCGGGCCTCGCCGTTTCCGGCTTCGCGCAATGGACCGCCAATTTCGGCATCACCATGACGTTCCCCATCATGCTGGCCTCCATCGGCCTGGCGGGCGCCTACGGCTTCTACGCCACCAGCGCCGCGATCAGTGTCCTTTTCGTCTGGATGATGGTCAGGGAGACCCGCGGCAAGGAACTGGAAGACATGACGGGCTGACTGCCGCTCATCCCGAGCCTGTCGAAGCACCGCTCAATACAGTCCCCGCGTCCCCGTCCGCACCCGCACCAGCCGGTCGTTCGCCGTCAGGTACAGCCAGTCCCGCTCCGGTCCGCCAAAGGCGACATTCGCCACCGGCCCGCCCGTGCGGATGCGCCCCAGCAGCCGCGCCTCCGGTGAGAAGACCAGCACCCCGCCCGGTCCCGTGGCGAACAGGTTTCCATCCACGTCCACCGCCAGCCCGTCCGGCAGGCCCGGCTCGGCCGCTCCCACCATGGCGGTCGCGTCGAAGAACACGCGCCCGCCCGACAGCGTGCCGTCCGCAGCCACGTCATAGGCCATCCAGATCGCCCGCTCCGGATCGCTGTTGGCGACATACAGCGTGCGCCCATCCGGCGACAGCGCCACCCCATTGGGGCGCGACAGCCCGCCCTCGACCAGCGTCACTCCGCCATCCGCCGCCAGCCGGTAAACCCCGTTCACCGGCTGCGCTTTCCTTGGCGACTCGTCGCCGCCCTTCAAACCATAAGGCGGATCGGTGAAATAGAGCGCGCCGTCAGCCGCCGCGACGACATCGTTCGGGCTGTTGTACCGCTCCCCGGCAAAGCGCTCGGTCAGCGCCGTCTTCGCCTGCGTTTCCAGGTTGATCGAGAACAGCCCGCGGCGGCCATGATCCGCAGCCAGGATCGTCCCGGGCGTCAGCCCCGGTTTCAGTCCGTTGGTGCCGTCGGTCCCGAACTCCGCGTCGTCCGGCCCGTCATGGCCCGACGGCCGCATCCAGACCCGCGCGCCGCCTTCCCGGTCCCAGCGGTGGATCGCATTCCCCGGCACATCGGAGAACAGCAGATAGCCGCCACCCGCCACCGCCGCATCGTCGACCCACACCGGCCCCTCGGACCAGCCATAGCCCGTCCCAAGCGCCTCGATCCGCGCATCCACCGCCACCAGCGCGTCCAGCGCCGCGTCCCGCCGTTCGATCCCGCCAGCG
>JBARZR010000297.1:0-1988 GCA_049650205.1 Pacificimonas sp.
AGCCGTGGCAATCTCCCCCAGCGCCGCATCCAGCACCAGGTCATTCACAAAATTCGCCATAAGAAACTCCTTCCCCTCCCTTGCAGGGAGGGGCTAGGGGAAGGTGGCGGAGCCGAAGGCGAGCCTCGGACCCCACAAACCCACCCAGCTCCAACCGTTCACACACAACATGAAAACGTCACCCCGGCACCCCAGCCGGGGTCCAGCGATCTTTCGGCATCGCTTCTGAAATCCGTGACCCCGCTGAACCCCGGATCAAGTCCGGGGTGACGCCCGCCGATAAACCGTCTTGCTACCCCCCAAACCGCAGCAGCTTGATCGCTTCCGAATTCGCGACAGCCCCGCCAACCCGCTTCGTCGCGTAAAAATGAACGAACGGCTTGTTGGAATAGGGATCGCGCAGGATCCGCGTCGCCGTCCGCTCGGCAATCACATAGCCTGCCTTGAAATTCCCGAACGCGATCGACATCGATCCCGCCGCCACATCCGGCATCGCCTCGGCCTCCACGACGGGATAGCCCAGCAGCGTCGCGGCCATCCCCTCACCCAGACCCGCGCGCCACAGGAAGTTGCCATCGGCGTCCTTCAGCTTGCGCACCATGGACAGCGTCGCCGAGTTCATCACGAACACCGCCCCCTGCCGGTGCGCCGCCTTCAGGCTATGCACCAGGTCGATCAGCGCGTCGCCGTCCGCCAGCCCGCCATCCACGCCGGTATCGATATGCTGCAACACGCCAAAGGCACGCGCACCATCGGCATCATCGCTGGATGGATAGGTCAGAAACCCCTTCGGCATCTCCACGCCCGACCCGCTGACAAAGGCAGACCCTTCGGCAACCGCGAACTCGCGCCCGATCTCGACGGACAGCCAGCTTTCGACATCGAACGCCGCGTCGTCCAGCATTGTCTGGGAGGCCGCCGGGTTCGCATAGAGTTCGCCCATCGCCGGCACGATCTCGGCAAAATCGCTGGCATCGGTCTCGGGCCGCGCCTGCATCTCCGCGACCCAGCCCGAGGACATACCGCCCGTCGCCACCAGCTTGCGATAATCGCCCGATCCCACGCCAACGACATTGGCCACCGCGCGGATCGGTGACACCTCCCCCATCACGCTGTCGATCATGCGGTCCAGCTCGACCGGTACCGCGTAACCGCCATCCGGCCCCGACACCGTATTCAGCGACTTCAGTTCAGGAGCGGATTCAACTCCCTTGCGCAGATAACCATCCGCAAAGGCTTTTCTTTCCGGACTGCCGTCCGGGGTAGCCTTCACGTCCAGCGCTGGTCGGCGCAAAACCGTCAGTTGCGCGCCCAGTCCTTTCACCTCGGCCTTCAAAGCCGCGATCTCGGCGGCAACGGCCTCGGTTTCCGCCGCCGCTGAAATCGCATCCCCGGCATCCTGAAACGCAGTTTCCACATCCGCGTCCGTCTTCATTTCATAGTCCATCATGCACTCACCCTCTCTTCGGAAAACACCCGTAAAACCCGCGCCATCGGCTGCATGGGAAAGGTGACGAGCGACACCTCCACCAGCTCGACCGACAGCAATTCCCTGACGCTCCGCGCGCGATCCGCCCGCGCCTTCCGGGTGCGATAGCCAAACGAAAGCCCCGACAAGGCCCCCGCCCTGACCAGCGCCGCCGCTTCCCGCGCACTCTCTGAATCCCGCGCGAACTCGGCCAAAACCCGCAGCCCGCGCATATCCTCGACAGCCTCCACGACCCGCCCCACAGGCCGGTCCGCCCCATGCTGCCACAAGAGCGGCACCGGCAGCCGGACGCCGGAAAACGCCCCCGCCCGCACCACATCGCGGCCTCTATCGGGCACATCGAACACAGCCGCATACCCGGCCAGACGCACCACCGCGCCCTCCGCATCAGTCATAAGATTTCCTTCAGACATTCCTCTCCCCGGCGGGGAGAGGTCGGGAGAGGGGTGCGAGCCCCGCTCGCCAGAACAGCAGCCGCGGTCAGCGGCTTTCCGAAACT
>JBARZR010000298.1:0-1776 GCA_049650205.1 Pacificimonas sp.
AAGGGGCGGCTACATCGCCGCTTCGTGTGGGCGTATAGCTCAGTGGTAGAGCACTGTGTTGACATCGCAGGGGTCGGAAGTTCGAACCTTCCTACGCCCACCATTTTTCCCCTCATCGTCGACGAAAAGGCCGGGAGCCATACCCATGGATATCGAGGAACTCGAACTCTGGGAGGCGGAGAACGCCGACGAATTTTCCGCGAGTGTCGCGGGGGATATCGGTTTCATCATCGACCAGGCGCTGGAGGCCCGGCGCGAGGCGATTATCGCGCTTCCCGTGGAAGATTTCCTGCTTCCCGCCTACGCCCTCCTCGCCGAGGGCAGGCGCGACTGGCGGCATGTCAGGATCCTGCCCTCGCACGACGGCGTCGTCGCCATCGACGATCCGGACAGCAAGGTGGCGACCCTGGCCCGCCTCTTCATGCCAAAGGGCGCGCGCGTCACGCCGCTCTCCAGCGGTGGCGGCGATTACAAAATGGCGGGCGCGGCGTCCGACGCCAGCCTGCAGGACATCGGCTGGCCGCTCGATCTTGTGCTCCTGACGATGGGCGAGGGCGGCGGCATCGCCGGTCTCGTCACCGGCCCCGATATCGACGAAGCCATGACCGCCGATGACGACCGCCGCGCCATGGGCATGATCTCGGACGAGGGCGCGGAATATGTGACGCTCACGAAAAGGGCGATCACAACGTCGCGTACGCTGATGTTCGCGGTTGCGGGCAGCAGGAAACAGTCGGACTTGCAGGCGGCGGCGAAGGGCGATGACACACCCGCCGGACGTATTCTGGCCGATGTGACCGTCCCCGTCGACGCGCACGTCCTCCTCGACTGACGCCTTGACTCCGGCGCGCATGTCTCTATGTCGCGCCTTTCGTGATTTGGCTCCGCACGTCCGGTGAAGCGGTAGCCGCGTCTGACTGGTTTGGTCAGGCGGTGCGATACCGGGCAACTACATAAGCAACTTTACAAAAAGGAGCGCCTTCCATGTCGAAGCGCCAGTCTTCCAAATATAAACTCGATCGCCGTATGGGCGAAAACATCTGGGGCCGTCCGAAGTCCCCGGTGAACAAGCGCGAATACGGTCCTGGCCAGCACGGCCAGCGCCGCAAGAGCAAGACCTCCGACTTCGGTATCCAGCTGCGCGCCAAGCAGAAGCTGAAGGGCTATTATGGCGACGTGACCGAGAAGCAGTTTCGCGGTTACTACAAGGAAGCGTCCGCGCAGAAGGGCGATACCAGCCAGAACCTGATCGGTTTCCTGGAACGCCGCCTCGACATGATGGTTTACCGCGCGAAATGGGCACCGACCATCTTCGCCGCGCGCCAGCTGGTCAGTCACAACCACATCCGCGTCAACGGCGTGAAGTGCAACATCGCCAGCCGCCGCGTCGGTCCCGGCGACGTCATCGAACTGCGCAAGAAGGCACAGGAAATGGCGCTTGTCATGGAGGCCAAGACCCTCAACGAGCGCGAAGTGCCCGACTATGTCTCCGTCTCCGAAGACGGCAACAAGGCCGAATATGTCCGCGTCCCGACGCTCGACGAAGTGCCCTATGCCGTCCGCATGGAACCGAACCTGGTCGTCGAATTCTACTCCCGCTAAGCGCGAGCCGCGCTGGGCATTGATGAGGGCGGTCCTTCGGGGCCGCCCTTTTTCGTTCCAGCTCTTCACCAAGGTCGTCACCTCGGCCCCCGAGCCGGGGTCCAGCGGTGCTGCCATTATGCACGCGATACCGAAATACCGCTGGACCCCGGATCAGGCCGGGGTGACGGACAC
>JBARZR010000299.1:0-16142 GCA_049650205.1 Pacificimonas sp.
ACTATCCGCGCCTCGATTTCATCCTGTCCGGTGTTGCCGAAGGCTGGCTCGTCGCCGACCGTCTTGCGCGTGAGGACATTCCCGTCATCGCCGTGCCGATGTACAACCTGCCGGGCAGCTTCGAATCCATCGCTTCGACCCAGTCCAATGTGGGCCGCATGCGCGCCGCGGGAATCCGTGTGGCCATTGCGGACCCCGGCCAGCCGCGGCTGATGACGCAGCAGGCGGGACAGACCGTCGCGCAGGCGCGCATTCCCGGCGCGACCGGCATGACGCGCGACCAGGCGCTCGCGGCCATCACCAGCGTGCCCGCCGCGATCCTCGGCCTGAACGTGGGCAGCATCGCGCCCGGCAAACAGGCCGACATCGTCATCTGGGACGGCGATCCGATCGAGCTCTCGACTGCGCCCACGGCGGTTTATATCGGCGGCGTGGCGCAGCCAATGGACAGCCGCCAGACGAAGCTCAGGGACCGTTACAACCCGGCAAATCCGGACACTGGCCTGCCGAAACAATATAGCCGCTAGGTATATTCCCATATCCGTTTGATCTGTCATCCTCGCGAATGCGGGGATCCAGTAGCAGATACAGTTCTGCTAGACTGGATCCCCGCATTCGCGAGGATGACGCTGAAGCCATATTGGGCGAGCTTTTGCTCCAAGCACATGGCAGCCAACCTCTCCCACTTTCCAGCTTTTCTTCCCGGACATATTTGACCATCTTGCCGTCCATGATCTCGCTCGCCTTCGCCATGTTTCTCTTCGTCGGCACCCATTTCCTGATGAGCCACCTTCTGCGCGCCGCCATGGTCGCGCGCCTGGGCGAACCCGGCTTCCTCGCGGTCTATTCGCTCGTCTCGCTCGGCCTCCTGATCTGGGCCGTCATGCTCTGGCACAGCGCGCCGGTCGTCCCGCTCTGGTTCCAGTATTTCGAAGTCGTGATCGCAGGCCATGTGGTCATGCTGATCGCCTGCATCCTGCTCGCAGGCAGTCTGCTCACCCGCAATCCGGCACTTGTCGGCGCTGGCGGTCTGCTGAAATCCATTGATGGCCCGCGCGGCATCATGCGCGTCACCCGTCACCCGATGATGTGGGCCTTCGCCCTCTGGGCGGCGGCGCACATCGCCATTACGGGGCAGCTGTCGACGCTGATCTTCGCTGGTGGCATCAGCGTTCTGGCGCTTGTCGGGGCAAAGGCGCAGGATGTGAAGAAGCGCTCACTCATGGGCGACGACTGGACGGCATGGGAGCGGGAGACCAGCTTCGCGCCGTCCCCCGCCTGGCCCGGCGTCCTGCCGATCCTCGCGGGTCTGGCACTCTACGCCTTTCTCGTCTGGCTGCACCCGGCCGCCTTTGGCAGCTCAACCTTGCTGTGGGAGTTCATATTGTGAAAATCGAACGTCAGACCGTCTGGATCACCGGCGCGTCCAGCGGCATCGGCCGCGCGCTCGCTATCGCCATGTCGGGTGAGGGGGCGCATGTCATCCTGTCCGGGCGGCGCGGCGTGGCGCTTTCCGAAACCGCGCTGGAATGCGCGAACGAGACCAAATCGCTCTGTTTCGAGGCGACGGACTATGACGCGCTTCCGGGCATCGTCGAGGAAGCGATCGGCTGGAAGGGCGTTCCCGACATTCTGGTCAACAACGCCGGCATTTCGCAGCGGTCCCTGGCCGTCGATACCGATTTCGAGGTCTACCGCCGCCTGATGGAGGTGGACTTTTTCGCACCGCTTCGGCTGACCCAACTCCTCCTGCCGCACTGGGTGGAGCGCGGTAGCGGCCACCTCGTACAGATCGCCAGTATCGCCGGAAAGCTCGGCGCGCCGCTCCGTACCGGCTATTGCGCCGCGAAACACGCCATGATGGGCTATTCCGACGCCCTCCGCGCGGAGGTTGCGCAACATGGGCTGACGGTCACGACCGTCACGCCTGGCTTCGTCGCCACCCAGATCGCCGCGAACGCCGTCGACGGGACCGGCGAACGCTATGGCCCCAATGACGATCCCGTCGACCACGGCCTGCCCACCTCGGTCGCCGCTCAGCAGATCGTCGAGGGATTGAACGCAGGCAAACGCGAGATTCCCGTCGGCACGGCGCAGGAAAAGGCGAATCTGGTCATCAATCGCCTTTTCCCCGGCTCCGTCATGGACCGCATGGCGAAACGGGCAGGGGCTTAGGCGAAGTCGTTCCCCTCCCTAGTGGGGAGGGGCTAGGGGAGGGTGCGAGACGCGAAGCGGCGAGCTTCGAAGCTTGCGGCACATTCCGACACTCGCCTGCGCCATCGGAACCCTCCCGTGAAAAGCTAATCGCTTTTCACCCCCTCCCTGCCAGCAGGGAGGGGAGCGCACTCACCCCGCCTTCTCCAGCGCGTAGCTCTGCGTCCCCCGCGTAATCACTTCGTCCTCGGGCAGAATCTCGGTCACGGGCAGGTCGTCCAGTTCCTCCAGCTGCGCGTAAAGCGGCGCGAAGTCCGTCTCCTGCGTCTCCTTCAGCAGCCCCTCGAAATCGTCGATCACGAAATAGGTCTGCTGATAGTCGTCGATCCTATATTCCGTCCGCATCGTCCGCCTCAGATCGAAGCCCAGCCGGTTCGGGCTGTCCGAATCCAGCGCGAATACGCTCTCGCCATGGCTGGAAACGATCCCCGCGCCATAGATGCGCAGTTCGCCCTCTTCGCGGATCAGCCCGAACTCCACCGTATACCAGTAGAGCCGCGCCAGCTTGTGGATCGCGCCATACTCCAGGCTGCGCAAACCGCCCACGCCATAGGCCTGCATGTAATCCGCGAACACCGGATCGGCGAGCAGCGGCACATGCCCGAACACGTCATGGAAAACGTCGGGTTCCTGCAGGTAATCCAGCTGGTCCGCCCCGCGAATGAAATTCCCCGCCGGGAAGCGCCGGTTCGCCAGATGGTCGAAGAACACCTCGTCCGGAACCAGTCCCGGCACCGCCACCACCGACCAGCCCGTCGCCTTCGTCAGCTTCTCCGACAATTCGCGGAAATCCGGAATCCCCGGCCGCGACAGGTGCAACACGTCCAGTCCGTCCACGAACGCCTTTGCCGCCCGTCCCAGCAGTTGCTTCGACTGCCGCGCGAACAGCGTGTCCCACACGCCGTGCTCCGCCTCGGTAAACCGCTCCCAGTCCTGCGGGACGGTCCAGTCCTCGGCGGCTTCGGGCGGGCGGGTGAGGGTGGGGGATCCAGTGGCCATGGCGGATCAACTAGCAGGGATTGCGGAAGGTTTCGAGTGCTATACCCCGTATAGCATCGTTATCCTGAAACGAGTGCAGGATGACGCGCCGGGAGTGTCACCCCCGCGCCTGCTCATGGTGCCGGATCACCTCCGCCACGATAAAGCGCAGGAATTTCTCCGAAAACTCCGGATCCAGATTCGCGCCCGCTGCCAGCGCCCGCAGCCGCTCGATCTGCGCCGCCTCGCGCGTCTTGTCCGCGGGCGGCAGCCCCTCGGCGGCCTTGTACTCGCCCACCGCCTTGGTGATGCGAAAGCGCTCGGCCAGAATATGCACAAGCGCCGCGTCGATATTGTCGATGCTGGCGCGATATTGCGAAAGGCGTTTATCGGTCTCGGTCATGGCGCGCATCATTTGCGGCCAAATGTGCCAGTGACAAGCCCCAACCCGCACGGCAGACAGGGCGGGCGACGATCCGAAAGCGAGTAACTGTCCCGATGAGCGCAACGATCCACCAGCTTCCCAAGGCGGAAAGCCCGCCCTCCATCGAACCGATGATGCGGCTGGTCGCGCCGGAAATGAATGGCGTCAACGAGATCATCCTTGCCCGTATGCAGTCCGATGTCGCCGTGATCCCCACGCTCGCCGGGCACCTGATTTCGGGTGGCGGAAAGCGCCTGCGCCCGATGCTCACCCTCGCCTCGGCCCGGCTGCTGGGGTACGAGGGCGCGCGCCACCACAAGCTCGCCGCCGCGGTCGAGTTCATCCACACCGCCACGCTCCTCCACGACGACGTCGTCGACGGCTCCGGCCAGCGGCGCGGCAAGAGGGCCGCCAATCTGATCTGGGGCAACGAGGCCACCGTGCTCGTCGGCGATTTCCTGTTCAGCCGGTCGTTCGAACTCATGGTCGAGGACGGCAGCCTCCGCGTCCTCAAGATCCTTTCCGCCGCCAGCGCCATCATCGCGGAGGGCGAGGTCGACCAGCTGCAGACCCAGCGCCGCATCGACACGACGGAGGACCGTTATCTGGGCGTTATCACCGCCAAGACCGCCGTGCTGTTCGCCGCCGCCTGCCAGATCGCGGGCGTCGTCGCCGAATCGTCCGAATCCGCCATCGCTTCTCTCGAAAGCTATGGCCGCAACCTCGGCATCGCGTTCCAGCTGGTCGACGACGCCATCGACTATGGCGGCGACGCCGACACCATGGGCAAGGACGCGGGCGACGATTTCCGCGAAGGCAAACTGACCCTCCCCGTCATCCTCGCCTACAAACGTGGCGACGAAGCCGCCCGCGCTTTCTGGAAACAGGCCATAGAGACCGGCAAGACATCGGAAGCCGATTTCGCCGAAGCCCGCCAGCGCATGGCCGACATCGGCGCGATCGACGACACGCTGGAACGCGCCCGCCACTATGGCCGCCTGGCGCTGGACGCGATCGCGGATTTCCCGGGCGGCGCGGCGAAGGACGCGCTGTCGGATACGGTGCGGTTCGCGGTGGCGCGGGGGTATTGAGCTAGGAGATTCTCAATGAAGGATCCGGTTCTGGAATTTTTGAAGGCACGGACTGGTGGCGAACTGACGCTGATTGCGTTCTGCGCAGCCATTCTCCTTTTCGTTGCCGGAATTTCCATTGGTGGGGCCTTTGGCTCACTCTGAGCGGTCGAACGTTTCGCTTTTGTCCGACAGATAGAATGTGATGCCCACCATGATCAGCCAGACTTACCCCTCCGGATTGGCTCGCGACGGCGCAGCCTCGGGATTCGTCCGCGTCGGCCGGTTATCATCGGGATTTGTCCGCACCGCCCCCGCGTTCCGATCGATCGGTGGGCAGATGACCAGCAGGTCCAGATGCGTTTCGTTCGTCCATGTTTCCCGTGCGGGCGGATCGTTGAACGGACCCACGCGTGGTTTCGGGCGCACCATCCAGGCCGACTCCAGCGCGACGGGATAGGCGCGGGGGATGACGAATTCCGTTCCTTCCCGCAAAAACGCCGTTCGCGCCGCACCCGACACGGCGTTCAGCCGCTCGTTGCACATGCGCGCCGGATATAATGGCTGTCCGATGACATTCGGGGAGAGTGGTCGTTCATAATCGAAATCGACCCTGTAGACGCCTCGGCTGATCGGAGCGTCGATTTCCTTCGCGACATTCGCGACCCTTATCGTCGCCCTCCCGTTACCATTGGCACGGTTTGGCGCGTGGCCGCGAAGAACGATCCAGGATTTCACTTTTCTGGTTCTGATGCCCGTATAGCGCTTGCCGTCATGCGTGGCGCGGATCTGCGGGCGACCGATTTCCATGTCCGCATTGGGCGGGTGCTGCCACCCTTCGATGACCGTGGTGGCAGCCGCGGCGGACGCCGCTCCCAGCCCGCAAATCGTCGCCGCCGCGCCCATCATGCTGCGAAGTAAAATACTAACCATGACCTCAATCTCCCCGGATTATGCAATGGGTGAACAATAGTCATGGGAGCTGGGCCGGGCGTGTGATCTACATCATACTCTTCGATTATATCCTTATAAGCGCACTATTTATAAACAAATTTGGATACTTGCGAGACGCGAATTTTCGTGCGCTTCTATAAAACTGTCAGGATAATTTCTTGTCGGGGTCAGTATTTGCCTATCCGTGATACCTGTCACATCCCTTGGGATCACATTGCCATAGGCTGCGCTTGCAGACGGACATTGCAAAGGACGCAAACCATGCCCCAGTTCACTATCAACACGAACCGCTTCGATCCCTACAAGGACTTCAAATTCCGCATCAAATGGGATGGCCGCTACATCGCGGGCGTCTCGAAAATCAGCGCCCTGAAACGCACAACCCGGGTGGTCGCGCACCGGGAGGGCGGGGATGTGTCGGCCAGCCGGGTCGCGCCGGGGCGGACGCGCTTCGAGCCGATCACGCTGGAACGCGGCGTGACGCATGACATGGAATTCGAGACCTGGGCCAACAAGGTGCACAATTTTGGCGGCGGCCTTGGCAACGAGGCGTCGAGCGCGGACTTCCGCAAGGACGTCGTCCTCGAACTCTATAACGAGGCGGGACAGCTCGCCATCGCCTACCGCATCTACCGCTGCTGGCCGTCCGAATTCATCGCCCTCGACGATCTCGACGGCCATGGCAACGCCGTCGCCATCCAGCGCCTGGTGCTGCAGAACGAAGGCTGGGAACGCGACTATGACGTCGTGGAGCCGCAGGAGCCGTCCTTCGATGTGCCCGCACCCTGACACTGCCCTGACACCGCTGCGCCGGTCCTGCGCGGTCCGCCGCAAGACACTTGAACAATAGGAAAATTCATGCCTACTGGTTCGGCTCCGCATCGGGCAGGGGGGCCGTGCGATATTCGCTGTCTTTCTCAATTTTCCGCTATCCGTGTCACCCTGCGCGCCGCTCGCTCAAGGCCATGAAAACAGCGGCTTGCCAGCGACTCGCAGGGTGACACATGCTTAATGTGTAACCCTCGATATGTTGTCGCGGCGCCGACGCAATGACTGGACGGGGAAGGGGGGAGGATTTACGCGGGGTTACCATGCGGGATTTCGATCTGATACTGGCGGGCGGCGGGCTGGCGGCGGGCCTCATCGCCATGCGTCTGGCCGACATCCGCCCGTCGCTGTCGGTCGCCATCGTGGAGGCCTCGGACCGCATCGGCGGCGACCATATCTGGTCCAGCTTCGACACCGATATCCGCACGACGCAGCGCGCCTGGACGGACGAACTCTATGCGCACCGCTGGAATGGCGGTTACGATGTGCGCTTTCCCGAATATTGGCGCACGCTCCGCACACCTTATGCCAGCGCGCGGTCGGAACTGCTGGACGCCGCCCTCCGCGCCCGCCTGTCGCAGGGCGCGCTCATCACCGGCACGCGCATCGACAAGCTGACGCCCACAATGGCGCGACTGGAATCGGGCGAAGTGCTGAAGGCGGGGGCCGTCATCGACTGCCGCGGCCAGCAGTCGTCGAAGCATCTGCAACTGGCGTGGCAGAAATTCGTCGGGCTTGAGATCGAGACGCGGCGCCCGCACGGCATCACCCGTCCTGTCATCATGGACGCCACCGTCCCGCAGCTTGGCGGCTACCGCTTCGTCTATATCCTTCCCATGTCGGAAACGCGGCTGCTGGTCGAGGATACCTATTACACCGACGGCCCGGACCTGTCCGACGACGCCGTTCTGGCGCGGGTCAGGGACTATATTCTGGGCATGGACATCGGCCCCTACAGCGAGCTCCGCACCGAGCGCGGCGTCCTGCCCATCGCGCTCGACGGGGATATCGACGCCTTCTGGGAGGAGGCGGAGGGCATTCCGAAGGCCGGCATGGCGGCGGCGCTGTTCAATCCCATCACCGGCTACAGCTTCGCCGATGCGGTGGCGACCGCCGACCTTGTAAAGAAACAGGTGCGGCTCGACGCCGGACCGCTGTTCGAGGCGCTGCGCGCGCACAGCACCACACTTTGGAAACGGCGCGGTTTCTACCGGCTTCTTAACCGCATGATGTTCGAGGCGGCGGCGCCAGATGCCCGTTACCGCACCCTGCAGCATTTTTACGCACTGGACGAGCCGCTCGTGGAACGCTTTTACGCTGGGCAGTCCACACGGGGCGACATGCTGAAGATCCTGTCCGGCAAGCCGCCCGTTCCTATGGGCAAGGCTCTGGGGGTATTGGCCCGCTCCGTCCCCAGCATATCGTGGCGGCCCAGGTGGCGCGCCGCGGCCTCGAAAGGAAGTTAATGGCCAAGGTTGCAGTTATCGGCGCCGGTTTCGGCGGCATGGCACTCGCCATCCGCCTGCAGTCGGCAGGCCATCAGGTCACCATGATCGAGGCGCGGGACAAGCCCGGGGGCCGTGCCTATGTCTGGCATAACGAGGGATATACCTTCGACGCGGGACCGACCGTGGTCACCGACCCGGCCTGCCTCGAGGAACTGTTCGAACTTTCCGGTCGCAAGCTGTCCGATTATGTCGAGATGGTCGCCGTCCAGCCCTTCTACCGGCTGCACTGGGAGGATGGACGCAAGTTCGATTACACCAACGACGACGAACTGCTGCACAGCCAGATCGCTGCCCGTTCTGCTCAGGATGCCGAGGGCTATCTGAAGTTCATGGAATATGCCCGGAACGTCTATCGGGAAGGCTATGTGAAGCTGGGACATGAAGCGTTTCTGGACTTCAAGTCCATGATCTCCGCCGCCCCAGCCCTCATCAAATATGAGGCGTATCGGAGCGTCTATTCCATCGTCTCGCGCTATATCAAGGACGAGCAGCTGCGACAGGCGTTCAGCTTCCACACGCTTCTGGTGGGCGGCAATCCCTACAAGACTTCGGCGATCTACGCGCTCATTCATGCGCTTGAGAAGCAGGACGGCGTCTGGTTCCCGATCGGCGGAACGCACGCGCTGGTACGCGGCCTCGTGAATTTGTTTACCGACCTTGGCGGCACGGTCCTCCTCGACAATGCTGTTCAGGAAATCGAGACCGAGGGCAATCGCGTCACCGCCGTCACCATGAAAGACGGCGCGCGCGAACGCTTCGACGCCATCGGCTCGAACGGCGATGTCGTCCACACCTATGACAAGCTGCTGAAGAACCACAAGCGCGGGCGGAAGGGCGCGAAGGCGCTAAAGCGCAAGCGCTTCTCACCCTCACTGTTCGTTCTCTATTTCGGCGTGAAGCGCGAATATCCGGACGTGCCGCACCATAATATCATGTTTGGTGAACGCTATAAGGGGCTGCTGGACGAGATTTACGGCTCGACCGAATTGCCCGACGATTTCAGCCTTTATCTGCACCATCCGACAGCCACCGACAAGGGACTGGCACCTCCCGGATGCTCGACCTTCTATGTCCTCGCCCCCGTGCCGCATATGGGCCGTTTCGAGAAGGACTGGGACGAAGTCGCCGAAGATTATGGCGACCGAATCCTCGACTATCTGGAAGAAAATCTTCTGCCCGGTCTGAAAGATAATATCGAGGTCAGGCATCACTTTACGCCAAAGGACTTCAAGTCGGAACTGAACGCGCATCTGGGCAGCGCCTTCAGCCTGGAACCGGTGCTTTGGCAGTCCGCCTATTTCCGCGTTCACAACCGGGATGACGTGCTGAAAAACCTGTATTTCGCTGGCGCCGGGACACATCCCGGCGCGGGCATTCCGGGTGTCGTCGGCTCCGCGAAGGCGACGGCGAAGTTGATGCTGGCCGATCTGGCATCGAATCAGAATTGATGGCGGAAGATCTCGAGCGGTGGGCGGCGACATCCATCGCCAGGGGGTCCAAATCCTTCGCCCTGGCATCGCGCCTGTTCGATGTTCAGACAAAGCGCCGCGTGCGCCTGCTCTATGCCTGGTGCCGTCATTGTGACGATGTCGTCGACGGGCAGGAAGGCGGTCGCGGCGTCATTGAACCGGATGGAAAAGCGCTGGAGCGGCTGGCCATCCTGAACCGGCGCACGGCGGCGGGTCTGGCCGATCCGGCGTCGGAAAGTGGCGCTTATGCCGCCATTGGGCTTGTCGCGGCGGAAACCGGCATGCCGCATGATCTGCCTATGCGCCACCTGGGCGGCTTTGCTATGGATGCGCATGAACGGCGCTACCGGTCGCTGACCGATCTCCTCGATTATTGTGAGCATGTGGCGGGTGTCGTTGGCCGGATGATGGCTGTCGTGATGGGAATCCCCGCAAATAACGAAGCCGTATTGACCCGCGCCGCCGATCTGGGCCTTGCTTTCCAGTTGACGAATATCAGCCGCGATGTTCTGGAGGATGCCGCCAATGGCCGCTGCTACCTGCCGGAAGAGATGCTGACCCGGCGGGGGATTACGCCGGGCGACCACGCCCGTCCCGAGCATCGGGGCGCGCTGACGGATGTGATTGCGGAATTGCTCGATCTGGCGGAAGTCTATTATGAAAGCGCGAAGATGGGCGCGACCCATTTGCCGCCAAAGGCCGCCTGGGCCGTGTTGACGGCGGAAAAGGTGTACCGCGCCATCGGTCACAAGGTTCGCGCCGCCGGTCCCGCCGCATGGGACGAGCGGCAGCATACGTCCATTCGGCAGAAGATGGGGATGCTGCTCGGGGCGCGGGCCGAGGCAAAAACCTCGCCTATGCCTCTGGACCGGCGCGACGACCTCTGGACATATGGCGATACGCCGCTTTGGCAGTCGCCGAGGACGGCGCTATAAGGCGCCGCATGACCCGCGAAAAGCAAAGCCGGATAGGTCTCAGCCTCGCTACGCTGTTCCTGCTGTCCTGGCTGGCGCTGCATCTGGGTGCGATTTTCGGGGTTTCGCTGAGCGCGGAGATCGTCCCTGCAACGATCCTGCTGATATTGCTGCAAAGCTGGCTATCGACAGCACTGTTCATTACGGCACATGATGCGATGCACGGCGCGCTGACGCCTGCCTGGCCCAGATTGCAGCGGCGGCTGGGGCAGGCGGCGATGTGGATTTACGCCGGACTCGACTACCGCCAGTTCGAACCCAAGCATTTCGAGCATCACAAACATGTCGGCACGGCGGGCGATCCAGACTTCGATGCCGATAACCCGACGCGCTTCGGTCCGTGGCTGGTCGCCTTTTTCAGCCGCTATTACACCCATGCGCAGATCGGGCGAATTACCGTGGTTGCCATCGCCTATATGCTGCTAGGGGCAAGCCTGTTGAACATCGTGATCTTCTGGGCCGTGCCCGCCCTGCTCGCGTTGTTGCAGCTATTCTATTTCGGCACCTATCTGCCGCACAGGCATGGCGGTGATGCCTTCGTCGATCATCACAAGGCGCGGTCGACAAGGTTGCCCGACCTGTTGTCACTAATCACCTGTTTTCACTTCGGCGGTTATCACCATGAGCATCACCTTTACCCGTCAGAGCCATGGTGGCGTCTACCTGCAAGGCGGCGGGCCGAGGCTCAGAGCAGGTCGAAATCCGCTGCATATGTCCCCAGTCGTTCGTCCACCTGAGCCGAGCTGAGGCCGAAATCTTTCAGGCTATAGCGGTGCGGTACCGTCAGATGCCGCCGGGCCGCGCGCCGTGAATAATTGCGCATAGCGTCGAACGGTACCTCGGGGAGATCGAGCCAGTCGTAAATGCGTGCGACTTCCGCCTCCCAATCGGCGTTCATATCGCGGAAGCGCACATCGACGGCAGGGACTTCGGGGTGCGCCGCGCGGAAGGCGCGGGTGGCGTCGATTCGAAATGCCGTCTTGTGCAGCCATTCCCGTCCGCACCAGTCCGGCGTCACGGTTTCCGATTGCATCAGCATGAAGTTCCACGCCAATGACGCCGCCGATGCCGTGACGGCGCGGGGATCGCGGTGGATGAAGATCAGCCTGGCGTTTGGGAAGGTCCCGAGAAGTGCGGGCAGATCCTGCATATATTGCGGTGTCTTCATTACCCAAGGCCGCGCTGGATCATCACCTCGCCGCGCGCCGGTCAGCTGCATCCAGCGTTTCAGCCAGTGATAGGCATGGCGTTGCGGAGTCTGCTCCATCCAGCGCGCCCAGGAGGGGATGGGGCGCTGGGATTCGATCTGCGCACCGGAGAGCGCCAGTTCGAGGATCGGCAGTTCTTCTTCGGTGTCGAGCGGCTGACCGGGATGGATCCGGCGGACGGCGGGGTTCAGCCCGTCTAGCGCGAATTGAAGCGCGCGGGTTTCCGCAATGCGGGCGCTGCGTCTGCCGGGCACGGGGGACAAGGCCTCGAAGACACGGGTGGAAACGAAGCGGGTGTCACAGGCAAGCAGGCGTTGCAGTCGCGTCGTGCCGCTGCGCATAGGGCCAACGATGATGATCGGCGGCGAGACCGGGCGTTCTGTGATGTCCGGGTCCGCCGTGAGCATGGCCTCGCACATCAGCCGCTGGATAAGAGTTCGCCGCAGGCCACCATAGGACATGACGCGGCCCAGTGGCGTCAGGCCCGCCTCGCTATTGATCGCCTCGCACAAACGCTCCAGCCGCACGACCATATCGCTGTCACCGAATTCGTCCGTACCCGCGCTTTTGACAGCGTCGGCAATCAGCGTATCGGCGGTCAGGGCGGGTGGCGGGGCCAGACCTTTTTCCCAAAGCCAGGGAAAAGCCCGGTTCGCGCCCCGGATCAGCCGGCTCACGCTGTCTTGGTGTTGCTGCTGCCCGGCTGGCGGATCGCGGCCTGATTGCGGGCCAGTTCCGCCTTCAATTCGCGGATGGGCGGCGCGTAAAGAAACCCGAAGCTGACCGTGCCATGCTTGGAACTGGCGGCGTGATGGAGCTTGTGCGCCTGTACGATGCGCTTCATCCATGGAGATTTCGGCACATAGCGATTGGGAAGCCGCTGGTGCACCATTAAATCATGAAAAACGAAATAGATCAGTCCATAGAGTGAAATACCGAGGCCGATCCATGCGAGGCCGACCCACATGCTGGTCTGCGTGCCGAGGTAGATCGCAACGACTGACGGCAAGGCAAACATGACGCCGAACCAGTCGTTTTTCTCGAAGATACCATGGCGCGCCTCGTGGTGGGATTTGTGCAACGACCAAAGAAAGCCATGCATCACCCAGCGATGCATGACATAGGCGAAGCCTTCCATGAAAATCACGGTCGCAAGCGCGATCAAGATGCCGGTCCAGATGCTCATATCCTGCTACATAGCCACGAAACGTCATCGATGCATCAATGAAGGGTGCGGCGCGTTGACCGACCATGGATAGAGCGGCGTTGGAACAGGAATGGCTGAGACTGACCCGGGACGTGCTGCCGGAACTGGCGACGACGCGCGGCTGGCCGATCCGGTTCGACCATTGTTTCCAGCGTGTGCTTCTGGACCAGGTCTTTGGTGGCGTCTGGTACGGCCATGTCAGCGGGCGGCCCGCCTATCGTCACCTCAATGACGATGATTTACGGCGGGCGCTGCTTTTGGCGGGCGATATCGCTTCGGGTCGCGCCGACCTGGCCGGGTTGAACCGGCAGAGCCTGAGTTGGCGTCGCGCCGCGAAGGCAAGGTAGCACGGGCGGCACAGTAACTCATTAGTCAGCGCCAATTCATGTTTAACTTGGTATTGATCGGATGAAGGAGATGGCGATGCGGGCGATTTTGGTGACTGGTGCTTTAACGCTTGCTTTGTCCGCCTGCGCGACCGGGCCAAAGGCGGAGATCGCGCGGAGCCTGACGGGCTTCGGCCTGCCGCAGTCCCAGTCCAAATGCGTCGCCGAACGGATGGACGAGCGGCTGTCACGGTCGCAGTTGCGCGATGTCGCCGACCTGCTGGGGGCGGATCGACGCGATGTTGGTCGGATGCGGATCGGCGATGTCGCGGACCTGCTGCGCGGGGCAGGGGACGGCGAGGTGGTAGAGGTCATGCTGCGCGCCGGTGTCGGCTGCGCGATTTCTGGATGAGAGGCTATAAGATGAGCAGAAACATCACGCTTGGGCTCGCGTTTATGCTGGGACTTTCAGCCTGTAAGCCGACGTCTGCCGATATCGAGCTGATGCTGGGCGCGCGGGGGATGAACAGCGCGCAGGCGGCCTGCATAGGAGATGGCCTGCAAGTGCTGACTGAGGATGACTGGCGAACGCTGGCGGGGCTTGCGGCGGATTTTGGCAAAAGCGAAGAGGAGTGGAAACAGTTCACTCTTGCCGACTTGCAGGCGAAGCTGTTCCAATTGAAAGATGAGCGGTTGATGGGGACACTACTGAGGACCGGGCTCGGCTGTGCGGTGATGCACGCGGAACCGGGCGAAGGCCTGATGCCGCGCGCCGTGCCTCCGGTCGCGGATGACGGCTATATGCCGCCGGATATTGAAAGCCCCGAAGATGACGACTGGCTGGATCAGCGCCCCATTTGATTGCGCTCTCCATCAGAAACCGGTTTTCCGGGGATATCCTCCACTATGGCCTTGCGCCGTAACCGTTATGATCGGAAAAGAGCGTCTTTGTCACTTTGGGAGCATCGGGAACATGCGGAAGATTATTATTGCGTCGCTACTTTGTGGCGCCATGGCGGCCTGTACGCCAACGCCTCAGGTCGTCGAGGCACCGCCGCCGCCGCCGGTTAAGCGTGCCGATCTGGCACCTCCAAACGCCTATTATTTCAATTATGTGCTGCCCGTTCGTATCGCCGATGGCCGCTTTGACACGCCCAACGTGGACTTGACCGAGCAGGAGCGACTGTTCCATTTCCGTTCGGCCATGAATGTCGCGGCTCTGTCTTGTCGTGAAAACCCTGAGGTCGATCTGTCGAATGACTATAACAAACTGATCGGCAAATATCGCCTGACACTTGCCAAGGCCAACCGGACGATCGAAGAGCGGTTCCTGCGCGAAATCGATGGCGGAAAGCGGGCGCGCGATGCGCATATGACATCGCTTTACAATCATTTCGCCCGTCCCGCGACTTTGTCCAAATTCTGTCCGGTGGCGGAGCGTATGTTGAAGGAAGCCGTCGCACTGCCCGACACGACAGCGGCGATCACGGATTACAGCCAGACGGCGACTGTTGAACTTGAAAAAATCTATCAGGCGCATTTCGCGGCGATCGAGGAATATCAGGTTTCCTACAGGAAGGCGCTGGCCGCCAATGGACAGCCGGTGCCGCCAATCGCGACCGCCGCTGTCGCCGAGCAGGTCGGTTCGCCTGAGGACACAGCGGTTTCCCCTGAAGTTAGGGCGGCAACTGCAGCGGCTATTGCCGAAGTGGATGCGTCCGTCGATGAAGCTGGCGATACGCCCGAATGACGATCCGGAGCGACGGGCGGTAATGCCCGTCGCTCCGGATCGTCATGGCGTGATGATCAGCGACGTTGCGCCCGTGACCTCGCCGCGCGCGATCTTTTCATAGGCAGACTTGCTCGCATCCATGTCAGAAATGACCTCGATTTCCGTATGTGGACGGGCGAAACTGGCGAATGCCTTCCATGCCGTTCCCATAGCCTCGCGGAAGCCCTCGTGGCCGAGGCGTTGCTGTTCCGATTCCATGACGTTGGGCGCGAAGAACATTTTCGCTTCGGGAGGCGGGACGTCGGCGTCCGACTGCGTATCGGTCCAGTGCGTCATGCCGACCGCCATGGAATAGCCCAGCCGGGGACCGAAGCGCTCATGCACCGCCATGCGCAGCGCCTTGTTACCGGCAAAGTCGACATAGGCCGTCGGTATGTCATTAGGGATTTCGCCGACGTCGGCATAAGTGAGAACGCGGTCGTAGATGTCGAGCTTTTCGCAGAACCCGACATTTCCAGGGGATGTGAGGCCAATGACTTCGGGCCTCTCCGCGGCGTCCTTGTCACGGTAGCTCCAGGCCGCGCCGATTGCGGTCTTTGATGACGCACTGGACATGATGACCTGTTTCGCACCGTAATGCGAAGCGCCGTACATCTGCTGCGCGATCAGCCATCCCGTGGTGAAAAGCGGGCGGAAAAGCGCCGTGATATTCTCATGGTCCGCATCCGCGTCATCGTCAACACGGTCATAGCGGTTATAGACGGGCGAAAGCCCCTGACGGTGCTTGCTTGGATCGGAAAAACCGTGCGGTCCAGCGTCGTCAACCTCCACCAGAAGCATTTCGCCGAGCGGCCAGTAGCCGTAGACGCGCTCCCCTTCTTCAACCGACTTCGCCCTCGTGGCGACGCAGTCTGCATAGCCCCAGACAGGCAGGCCGCCATAGCCTTCCGGCATGGGAAAAAACCGCCAATACCCCATCATGTCGCCCGCGGCGGCATAGGTGACATTGTTGGCGGTGAGCGCGACACGGGAGATTTTGAATAGCGCTTGTCCATCCTGAAGGTCCGGTGCCGTGCCGCCATCGTCCAGCCGCGCTTCATTGATGTCGTCCCGGCTGATCATCAGCCGCTGGCCGAAAACGCGCTTGATGGGTTCGTTCATGCTTTTTTCTCCATGAGTTCAGAAAAATTCAACCCATCGCCGCCTACCTCGTTCCGGCCTGTTGACGACATTCGTGTAATGAATAAGAG
>JBARZR010000300.1:0-11940 GCA_049650205.1 Pacificimonas sp.
ATTGATGCAGTTAATAATCACGACCATTGGAACCACCAACTTCATAGCGTGTTCAATACACAGCACAACCATTTGGTTTTGCGAGTAAATATATGTTAATGGAGGAACGGATGCGTATCGAAACCGATGAGAGTCATGACCTGATTTCCGCTGAAAAGGTGGACGGAACGGCAATTTACAGCGCTGGCGGTGACAAGATGGGGACTGTTAAAAGCGTCATGATCAACAAGCAAAGCGGACAGGTCGCACATGCGGTTCTGTCTATCGGCGGTGTTCTCGGTATGGGCAGCGAATATCACGCAATGCCCTGGGATAAGCTGGATTACGATACCGAGCTCGGCGGCTATCGCCTGAATGTGACGGAAGAGCAGTTGAAGACGGGCCCGACATTCAATGAGGGCGATTCTCATCGCGCATATGATCGCGATTACGAGTCCCGTATGTATGACCATTACGGATCGACACCTTACGACGCTTAGTACAGCATATTTGGCAAACCTAGGTTCGCCCCTCTGATGGGGGGCGAGCCTAGTTTCCTGTCCAGAAATAGGAATAAGGCTCTTACCGATTTCGCAGGCCATCCGTCATTGAATGAACTTTATAAACATATGTAAACGCGTGTTTATTTTGGAACTAACAGGCTATAGCTGCGTATCTACAGG
Organism: Pacificimonas sp.; assembly: GCA_049650205.1. Lineage (GTDB taxonomy): Bacteria > Pseudomonadota > Alphaproteobacteria > Sphingomonadales > Sphingomonadaceae > Pacificimonas. The sequence continues at coordinate 663 of JBARZR010000300.1, forward strand.
CATCGGAGAAGAACAAATGGCTAACGCTTCCGCATGTCCTGACAGTGCTCAGCGCGACGAGATGGTTTCCCGCATTGCCGAACCGGATTTTCCCTGTGTCGGAGCGAAGTCGGCGCTCGCGGTTGGAAATCTCAAGGTCGTGCCATGTCGATCGCTCGACAGCGGCTGGGATGATGTGCGCATTCACCGGGAGCTTTTGGAATGGGCGAAATCCTTCCGACAGTCGCCCGATAAGTTTCGCAGTCTTGCCATAAGTTTTCTGGGCCCGGTTGATCTGTCGGAAGAGGACTTCGAACGGCTCATGTGGACACGGATCCAGTCGTTCGCCGACAAGGACGCATGGTTGCAGCAACCCTATGACGACCGGGTAAGTGCCATACCCGACAATCCGCATTTTTCGCTAAGCTTTGGCGGCGAGGCGTTTTTCGTTGTTGGGCTTCATCCCCATGCATCCAGGTCCGCACGCCGGTTTCCCCATCCGACGCTGGTGTTCAATCTGCACGAACAGTTCGAGCGACTACGCGCCGACGGGCGATATGAACGCTTGCGGGAAACCATTTTGGCACGTGACGAGGCGCTGTCAGGCTCGGTCAACCCGATGCTGGCGCGGCATGGTGAAACCAGCGAAGCCGCGCAGTATAGTGGACGCATCGTTGGCGACGACTGGACCTGTCCCTTCACCGACAGCAGGAGCGCCGCGTGATTGACGTCGATATTCCCCCCCGTACCGGAACGGCATTCGTTCTCCCGAAGGACCATGTGCTTCGGGTGACGGATATCGAGGGTATGCAGGTCAGCGACCTGCTCGCTTATGGCATGGACGACACGCGGGAGGTGATCTCTGCGGGGCGTACGTTCGATTATGAGGAAACCATCAGACTGACGACCGGAAACAGGCTCTGGTCGAACCGCTCCAATGTTATGTTGGAGATCATCGAGGACCGGGTTGGGACGCATGATTTTCTACTGACGCCATGCAGTGAAGATACGTTTCATCACTTTTATCCCGACCTTCCCGTTCACCGTGGCTGTTTCGGAAATCTGGCATCCGCGCTTGCGGGATTCGGGATCGAGCCCGATGAAATACCGGTCGCGTTCAACATCTTCATGAACGTGCCGGTTGACGGAAAGAGTGGCAGGCTGGACGTGCTGCCGCCGATCAGCAAGGCGGGCGACTTCATAAGGTTGCGCGCGAATATGGATCTCATAATCGGTTTGACGGCATGTTCCGCACCCGCGTCGAACGGCGGGTCGTTCAAACCGATCAATTACCGCATCGAAAACTCGGACTGATGTGGCTGACCGCGCTGGAATGGTAAGGCGCCGGTGCCGGTGCGCTTGCCGCGCTGATCGTCTCCCTGAATATGGGAACCCGGCCGACGGGGTGGGCTTTCGTCATTTTCGTGACCTAGTCGATTGCCCGGATCGCATGGGTTTCCTGAAGGACGAGGGAACCGGTATCGGCGTCCAGAATAATGTTCTTTTGATGATCATTCTTGTGGGTGCGTACCGGTATTTGTTCGCTCCGGAACGTGATGAAGCTATACCGCCGGCGGGAACAAAGGTCCGGTCGTCACATCATAGGGTGGCTCAGTCGACGTGACATTCCTTTCCGACCAGTTCCGCCGTTGCACGCTTTGCGGTAATCGTGAACATTTGGCGGCACGCGTTCGGGATCATGTGCAGTGTTCCCATTGCGGACTGGCCTACCGTCCGGGTACCGTTCTGCCAGACGTTCACCAGGCATTGATCCCCGGTCTATTCGACGCGGCAATTTTCAAAACTATGTTGATGGACGGCTATACGGCGCGGATCGCGGCGTCGGGAATGAACATGATTTTCGAGCCGGTAGGCGGGCGGCAGCGGGACGCGCTGGTGGATCCCCATGTCGATTTTCCGGCTTATGGGTGGCTTGAGCCCGGACGATCGGACGGCGCAGTGCCGCAGACGAGCCTTGGCGTCATGCTGCGCGCCTCCGAAGTCGAAAAGGTCGCCGCGCGCATCGCGCCACTCGCCAGACATTTTACAAAAATAGTTTTCGTAGTCGACGGCCCGCAGGCAGCGGCTGTCCCGGCGTCGATCGATGTCCATGCACACCGGTTCGAAGGAGATTATTCGGTTCAGCGGAATATCCTGCAAGGGCTGTCACTGTCGACGTGGATGCTGCAGATCGACAGCGATGAAATGCCGGATGCTGACCTGCTGGCCGCGCTACCCTGGGTTACCGAACAGGCGGACCGGCAAGGCATTGTCTCCATCGGTTTCCGGCGGCGCAATGTCGTGGGCGGATGCCTTAGCGATCACTGGCCGGACGTGCAGTACCGGCTGAACCGGAGCCATGTTCATTATGCGGGAAAGGTGCATGAGCGACCGGTCCGCCCGTGGCAGGCATCGACCCTGATCCTGTCGGGGGCGATCGATCATTGTCTGCAACCTGCGCGCGTGAAGATGCGAACGAGGGAATATGGAATGATGGCACCGGGCGCCGACCGGCTCGCCGACGAGCAGGCGCTGCTTCGTCCGTTCGATCCGCGCTAAGCACCGCACGGTAATAGGACATGGTTTCCGCTGCCAGTGTCTCTCGCGAAAACCGGCCTGTCGCGCGGAGTGCCGCGGTGCGGCAGGACTGCCGTAACGAAGGCGAGCAAATGAGTTTACGCAGCGCAGTGGCATAGGCGGCGGCCGTGGCGTCGTTGGCAAGAAGGCCAGCGTCGCTCTTCCCGATCACCTCATAGGCGGAAGGGTCGGTTGCCAACGCGGCAACCGGGCGGCCAAAGGCGAGCGCCTCCTGATAGACAAGGCCGAAGCTCTCGTAGCGGGACGGCGCAGCAACAATGTGCGCGCCGACATAAGCTCGTCGTAAGTCCGCATCCTCAAGGCGGTGATGGCAGGTGATCCGGCGACGGAGCGATGCGCTGATATTGGCCAGATCCCGGTCCTCAAGCCCGACAGCGCAGATATGGAAGTCCGGGATCCTGCCGTGCTCCACTTCTTCAGCAAGCAACGCGCCAGCGCCAAGCAGGAGATCGGCACCTTTGCGCGCCTCGTTGCGGCCCACGAACAGCAGCTGGATCACATCGTCCGTTTCAGGATAGGGTGCTTGCTCCGCCTGGCCCCGGAATTCAGGGGGAAGGCTGAGACCGATGACGGCGTGGCGAGGTCCCGCAGGTGGAATATCATATAGCGCGGAGACCTTGTCGGCATGTGCGCGCATATTTGAAATATGACCAGCACTTGTCCGTGCGGACTGTCGTTCCAGCCAGCAGACGGCCGCAGCGTCCAGGCGGTTCCTTAGGGTCGGCGGCTGTTCGATGGATGTCGACGCAGGAGTGGAATGCCGGGTAACCAGCGGAAGACGGGTCCAGCGCGGCACGAACAGGCCCGGAGCATACCAGTTCGTTGCCTCCACAATGTCGAACGGTCGCCGCTCATGTTCAGTCCTAAGCGCGCTGGCGATCTGCCATGGTGCGATCAAATGGCCGATCACGGCACGTCGCCGGAGCCATGCGGCGAGGTTTTTTCCGCTTGGCTGGCAACCGATGATTTCGACACCGTTCGCATACGCTCGCCCGGTGCGATCCATGGTGAAGACCCGAACGATATGCCCTGCGGAGACCAGACTTTCGGCAATCTCCCGAGCTGCGCGCGACAGGCCGGATTTTTCCGGCGGATAGGCCCAGGTGCAAAGTCCCACAAACAAGGGGCGGTCGGACAGCATCATGCGATCAGCTTCCGGTACATGGCCTCATAATCTGCCGCCATACGCGTCGCCGTGAAGCGCTCTTCGAAACGAGCGCGAATGCGCTGTCTGTCCAGACCGGCGGCTCTCCGGACCGCTTCGGCGGCTTCTTCCTCATTATCGACGATGAAGCCGGTCACGTCGTCTTCGATAATCTCCGGCACGCTGCCCCGATTCATAGCGACGACCGGCGTTCCGCAAGCCATGGCTTCGATCATCACCAGGCCGAAAGGTTCGGGCCAGTCTATCGGGAACAGCAAAGCTCTTGCATGGCCGAGGAGATCCTGTTTGGCACCATCGTCCACCGGACCGATATAGTCCGCATGGCCGCCCAGATGCGGCTTGACGTGCCGTTCGAAATAGAGCGGGTTTCCCATATCAACGGTTCCCGCGAGCCGCAGCGCGAACCCCGCCTGTTTCGCGATGCGGATGGCGGCGTCGGGCCGTTTCTGATCCGTCATGCGTCCGATGAACGCAAGGGGCCCGCCACCCGGACCACAGTGGAACCGTGTCTCTGGAATGCCATGATGGACCACTCCCAGCAGGTTTTTGTCCGGGATATGTCTGGCCTGCGATGCGCTGATCGCGGCGACGGGCAAATCCGGGAACAAGTGGAACATCGTCTGCCGGTCATCCTGATCCGTACGCCAGTGGATGGTCGTCAGACTTTTCCCGCGCGCCGCCCCCAGGACCGCGATATGCGCGCTGTCGGTATGACAATGAATGATGTCAAAGTCGGCAAGCCTGCCACGAAGTTGCGACAAATTGGCGCTTTCCAGAACACCCAGCATGCCGGGAACCTCCGTGTCCGGACAAAGCGATTTCAGGCTCGCGCTTGCGGAAAGCAGCCGCGCGGAGGTGTGGCTGTCACTGCCCGCGAACAGCGTCAAATCATGGCCTTGCGCGGTAAGCGCTTCAGTCAGATCGGCAACGACGCGCTCGGTGCCGCCATGAGTTTCCGGCGGCACGGGGAACACCATCGGAGCAACCTGGGCGATGCGAAGCTTTGTCGGAATGGACATGGAGTATGCAACCATTGTCGCTTCCAATGGTTCCTGTTTCATCAAATAGAACAGGCACTTATCATATGTTTATAGCGCATATAGCTTTGCAGGGGTGCCTGCGATCGGGGCCGATTTCCTACGGCGTAACGGCGGATACCGGCGGTCATATCCGCTACCTGCTCGAGCTCGTTGCCCAGTCTTCGAAGGATAAAGATGTCGAGCGGATCGACATTCTGACAAGGGGGTTTCGCGATCACGAACTTGGATCGGAATATGGCGAACCGCAGGACATCATCGATGACAAGTGTCGTGTCGTTCGTCTTCTGACGGAGAATGGGGCTTATCTTCCAAAGGAACGCTTGTTCGCGGAAGCCGACGCGCTGTTCGCGGCAGCACTGGCCTGGTATGATGGATTGCGCCGCAAACCGGACATTGTTCATGCGCACTATGCCGATGCAGGTCTGCTGGCATCGCGTCTGAAGCAGGCGCGCGGGGTTCCCTATATCTTTACAGGCCACTCTCTTGGACGTGTGAAGGCGTCGGTAAGTGGCATTGACGATGCGTGCATACGCCAGCGGATCGAGATCGAGGAAAAGGCGATTGCCGGTGCCGACCTGATCATCGCCAGCAGTCGCGACGAAGCGGAAAAACAATATGCGGGCTACCGATCCTACGCGCCCGGAAAAATCAATGTCATTCCGCCAGGCGGCGATTTCGCACGTTTCGCCGAAGCGCGGTCGACCACCGCGATCCGCAAGATGCTGGGCCGGTTCCTGACCGATATGGACAAGCCCGCGATCCTTGCGATCGCAAGGCCGGTGACGAAGAAAAATCTTGCCGCGCTTGTGCATGCCTATGGCCAGTCGAAGGAACTGCAGCAAAGCGCGAACCTGGTTCTGATCGCCGGGACACGGGATCACTTGTCAGGACTAGAAAACGAGTGCCGTGACAATATGCATGAGCTTATTGAGCTTATCGACCGATATGATCTCTATGGGCGCGTTGCTTATCCCAAATCCCATCGGGAAACCGATATTCCGGGTATCTATGGCTATGCGCGCGAAACGCGTGGGATATTCGTCAATCCCGCCCTTAACGAACCCTTTGGCCTAACCCTGCTGGAAGCGTCGGCAGCCGGCCTTCCTCTCGTCGCAACGGACAGCGGTGGCCCGAATGACATTATCGAGGCCTGTCATAACGGGATATTGGTGCCGCCCACCGATTATGACGCAATCGCGGATGGATGCCGTCAGCTTTTCGGCTTGAAAGGGTTTTGGCAGACATGCTCAGATAATGGACGGAAAGCCGTGTTCCGGTTCGACTGGGCCGCGCATTGCCGCCACTATCATCTGCTGGCCAGACGACTGGCAAATCCGTCCGCGAGCATCCCGCCCAAACCACCGCAAATCCTGCTCGCCAGCGATATCGACAACACCCTGGTCGGGAATGACGCCGCTTTGACCGGGTTTCGCAGCTGGCAGAAGGAAGTGTCCGACATAATGTTCGGGATCGCGACCGGGCGCAGCTTCCATAGCGCCATGTCGATCCTTGCTCAGTCCGGAGCGCCGGAACCGGCGTTCGTCATCGCTGCCGTGGGGTCGGAAATCTATTATCGCGACGGCAATGGGGTAACTTTCAGCCCGGATCTCGCGTGGGCCGATCTTATTGGGAGAAACTGGCAGCGCCAGCGCATCGCCGAAATGATCGCGGTGGAGACCGATCTTCGACCGCAGAACGACCTTGAACACCGGACGTTCAAGTTATCCTATTTCACCGAAGGCGATCGCGATCTGGTCGCCGACTTGCGCACCCTGCTGTCGTCACGAGGGCTCAACGCTACCGTCATCAGAAGTCATTCGACCTATCTCGATATCCTTCCGGCGCGCGCGTCGAAGGGTGCGGCGGTTGATCACGTACGTCGTCATTACGGTCTACCTGCGAAGGCCGTGATTGCGGCCGGCGACAGCGGCAATGATATCGAGATGCTGCGGACCGCAGCGAATCCCATCATTGTCGGCAACTACTCCGATGGCCTCGCCCAGCGCCGCGATCTCAGGCATGCCTATGTTGCCAAAGGCAACTTCGCCGCGGGCATCGTCGAGGGTGCGCGCCATTATCTGGAGCGGCGTACATGACGACCACATCGGAGAGGATCAATGGTCTGACAGTATGCACACTGGTACGCGGACGCCGGGATCATCTGGTGAACCTCATGCGCGGTCTTCGCTGGCAGGAACGCATGCCGGATGAGCTTGTCATCACCTGGATGCAGGAAACACAGCATGACGACCTGCCCGATCCGGGTTGCCCTGTACGGCATGTGTTCGTTTCCGGCGAAGAGCTGCCACTAGCTGCCGCTCGTAATGCGGCGGCTGGAGCGGCGCGGTACGAAAAACTTGTATTTCTGGATGTCGACTGCATTCCGAGTCCCGCTTTGATAGCGCGTTACGACCGGGCCCTTGACCAGCATCATGGCTTGTTTCTGTCGGAAATTCTTTATCTTCCGCAGGGCGCCGGGGGCGACGATCTCGAAATTGCAAGACTGGACGAACTGGGGAAAGTTCATCCATCAAAACCACCGATACCGGAAACAGGTCTGCGCGAGGAACCTGACCATGACGAATTCTGGGGACTGTGTTTTGGCATACATGCATCGACCTGGGACGAACTGGGCGGCATGGACGAGGGCTATATTGGATATGGTGCTGAGGAAACGGACCTTGCTGCGCGGCTGCGCAAGGCTGGCGTGCCGGTGTTCTGGACGGCGGGCGCCCGGGCCTGGCACCAGCATCATGAAGTTTATACTCCGCCGCTTCAGCATTTCGATGCCATCATCCGGAATGCGCGTCGTTACCATGAAAAGTGGAACCGGTTTCCGATGACCTACTGGCTGGGTCAGTTCGCAGATCTGGGGTTGATCTCCCGCGCCGCCGGAAAGATCAATGTCATTCGCAAACCGACCGATGCGGAAATCGCGGGCGCGCTCCAGCCGCCCGATATCCTGTTCAGCTAGACGCGGACCATAGCCGCGCGGCCCCGTTCTCCAGCCAGGCGGCGATCTTTCGCGCGGCATCGGCGTCGTAGAGTTTCTTCAACGCCTTCAGGTCCAGTGTCCCGGCGCGCGCGAACGCATCGCGCCATGCGGACAGCGATCCCGGCCACGCGCGCAGCGCGACCGCCGCGCCAAGACGCTCAAGCTCGTCCGCCTTTCGCGCCTGTTCGTCGAAATAGCGCCACTCCGGCGCACAGAGATAGGGGCGGCCCAAACGTGCGATTTCATGTACGGTGTTGTCGCCAGCGGAGGCGATGACGGCGTCAGCCGCGGCGATATAGTCGGTGACGTTGTTCACCCAGCCGCGAAGTTCCAGATTGGCGAAATCGGTCTCATGGCCTTCGCGATGAACGGGGCCGACCACCAGAAACTGCGTGTCCGGCTCCGCCCGGGCCGCCATCGTCAGCGGCGCATAGGGCGTCCCTGAACCGCCGCCGCCAGTCATGACGACCACGACCCGCCGTTCTTCTTCGATTCCGAGCGCACGACGCGCATCCATCTGCTCGGGGACATCCGCCTCCGTCGTACATAGCCCACCGGAGTAGAAGGTCTTGGCGCGTGCCCAATCCGGATAGTCATCCTGTTCCAGCACTTCGTCAAATGGGGCAAGTAAGAGAGGACATGCCTGATAGGCCGCGAGATGTCCGGGATCGAGCCGATCTCCGTGCATCCTGATCTTGATCGCGGGAACGCTGAGGATGCGGGCAAGCAGGGCGATCTCCGCCGAGACGTCGATTACGAACAGTGCGGGGTCGATACGGTCCAGCGTTTGCGCGATCGTGGCCATATGTGTGCGCTGCGCCTCGACCCCGAGAGGAACGCAATGCATGACTTCCGGCGTGGGCGCGGCGAACAGCGCCGGGGTCCGGGAGGGCGCGCCAATCATGTTTGGTAGCGGGATCATTTCGATCTTCCGGTCCACGCCGTCGAACAACGATGGATCCGCCGTTAAGATCGTGACCGGGCGTGACGGCGGCAGTTCGGCAAGAATGGCGCGGGTGCGGTTGGCATGTCCGCGCCCCTGATGATGTACGAAAAAGGCGACTGGTTTCATTCGGTCTGGGTAGCTGGAAACAACGCCCATCGCGCTAATCTATGGCAATTGGCCCTGACTTATTTACCTGGGAACCAGCCGACGTCGATATTTTCATACCGGTTCTGGAAATGCCCGACTTCTGCGAGACCTGCGGGATCGACAATGGTTAGCTGCTCACGCGTCCGGCTGATCAAGCCGCGCGCATCCAGTTCCTTCATCAGTCGGTTCACATGAATATGCGTCAGGCCCACGGCGTCACCAATCTCACTCTGCCTGAGACCGATGGTGAACGGATCCTCGATGACCGCTCCCGTCAACTCACGACGCGTGGCAATTTCCATGATGATCGCGGCAATGCGCGCCAAGCCTTCGGTCCGGCCGATGGACACCAGGCGATCTTGCAGGATGGCATTCTCCAGCGCCGCGAACGTGTAGAACATCGCCGCTATGCGCGGATAATCAAGAAAAGCCTGCGCCAGACGCTCACGGGGAAACCGGTAGAGTTCGCTATTCGCAGAAGCCGTCACGGTTTGCACCGAAAGACGGAACGGCACACTGGCTGTGCCGATTATATCGCCGGAGAAGTAAAGCCGTGTGATGGCGCGTACCCCCTCGGGAAGGGCTTGGGACGAAAACAGGCGTCCAGACTTTACGATGTAGAGGTTGTCAGACCCATCCTCATCCTCTTCCACCAGTTCGTCGCCGGCGGAACAATGAACAAGCTGTTCCGCCAACGCATCCAGCGACTCCCGCTCTTGATTGGTAAAACCTATGAGAGACGCGTATTTGGCGATCAGCTTTTCCATATCAATATGTTCCTTACGACAAGCTGATTGTTGAATTTGAGAGACATCGTGGTCTGAAACCCTACATTTTCTCCATGGATAAGTGGAGTCCGGCCTTTGAGGAAAAGACGGACGAGGAGAAACGGGCCAGTACCAGCGATAGACGCCAGACCTGCGCCCTAACCAATAGTCGACTTTAGGGGAGCCCGCCGGTTTTCAGGCTGTGGCGTCGTTTCGGCGCGTGCACGGAAAGCCTTGCCACCGAGCCCCAGTGCGCCACGCCGCCCCCGAAGAGGTCCGGGCGCGATTTCGTCCCTTGCTCCGGCCCTGTCCGAAAACTTGGAATGTCCCTGATACCTGGCACAGCGGCTCCCCAGAAATTGAGGCGCCCGAGGGCATCACTCACTTTGTAGCGTGTTCAAGCCAATTATCTACATCGCCATCAGACCTTCGGCGTTAATCCCGGATGCCATCCCGAAGGTTCGACGTGGCCCGCGAGGTTTGAAATCAACGTCCTCGAGACGCCCAATAGATAGACGACGATGGTCTCTTTTCCCGCTCGCAAATCCTTCGGAACAGATATCCTTGTAACGCTGTTATCCCCTTGAAAGGATTACAGCGATGCAGCGATATTTTTTCAATCTGGGCGATGGTCATCGTGAGGAAGACCATGAGGGGGTTGTTTTGCCCGGGCCTGACGCCGCCCGCGCCGCTGCAATTTTCCATGCGGGCGAGCTTTTGCAGCATCGTCCTGACCTGCTTTCCGACCGTGAGGATTTACGTCTGGACGTTACCGACGAGCAGGGCCGTCACCTTTTTCTGGTTCGGATCTCCATGATGAGTAATCTTGAAATGGCAAAACCTCTCGGAACCGAACCGGCAACCTGAGGAAACTGATCTGACCGCACCGGTCAGGATTTGCTGACCGTCGGCGGCGTCCGCTGATGCTGTACGACTTGCCAGGGGCCGTCTGCCGCCCTGCTGTACGTCGATGTGCAATAAGCGACACAGGGTTTGGCGTGGCCGCGTTGGGCCTTCACTTTACAGGCGATGACGATGATCCCGTCCCGAACGCGGTCAATGCGCTTTTCGCTGAGCTCGCGTTCGGACCACCGCGGTGTGTCCGCCCCCGCTTCGACCGCTTTGGCAGCGCTCATGACGTCAGGCGGTCTTGGAATCACCATCAGGCAATCGTCGTCGATCGACTCCCGATAATGCCCGGTGCTGCCAGTCCAGAGACTTCGTTCAAACTCCCAGATGCTGTGGTCATCGAGGACGCGCCTGCCTTTCCTGCTTTCGCCGCGCCGGTTGCGGCAGCTTGATGGTAAAGCATTTGCTTGCCGTCGGTGGCAGCGTCATCTCGCCGCCAGCCGCGGAGATGAGCCTGGAGATGAAAGTCAGTCCCATATGTGACCGTCCCTCCGACGGGTTGTTCATGGGAACGCCGTCGTCATCGACCGTCACCGTCAACGCCCCGGCCTTGTCCATCTGATATTCGACCCAGATGCGCCCAGTAGCCTTGGTCTCGAAAGCGTGTTTCAGGGCGTTGGTAACCAGTTCGTTGACCGCAAGCGCCACCGCTCTCACGGCATCCTCGTCGAGGATTGGATCGTCCCCGTTCATTCTGAATGAAATAAGCACGGACCGGGCTTCGGCCTGGAT
>JBARZR010000301.1:0-1913 GCA_049650205.1 Pacificimonas sp.
CCGCCGACGTTTCTTTCAAGACGGTCAGCCGCGTCCTCAACGGCGAGGCCTATGAGCGCGAAGCCCCGCGCGACCGGGTGCTGACCGCCGCGCGCAGCCTGAACTACCAGTTCAATCACGCCGCCCGCTCGCTCCGGTCCGGGGCGGCGCAGATCGTCGCGCTTGTGGTCGACAATCCCAGCCGCGCCTATATGGAAAGCGTCCATCTCGGCGCGCTGCAGCAATGCCAGAAGGCGGGCCTGCACGTCGTCATGGAGGGCGGCCATGTCGGCGAGCGGGATGGTACCGACATCGACCTCGACGCGCTGGAGGCCAGCATCGTGGAGACGGCACCGATGGGTGCCGTCATCACACCACCGCTTTGCGACAATCCCGACGTCATCGCCATGCTGGAGCGCCGCAATATCCGCTATGTGCTGATCGCGCCGGGTCAGCCCGCACGCGCGCCCGCGTCGGTGAATATGGACGACAGGGCGGCGGCGCGCGAAATGACGGCGCATCTCATCGGCCTTGGCCACAGGCGCATCGGCTTCATAAAGGGGCATCCCGACCACAGCGCCACCGACATACGCTATAGCGGCTATCTGGCGGCGTTGGCGGAGGCGGATATCACCCCCGACGATGATCTTGTCACACAGGGAATGTTCGACTGGCAATCGGGCCTCGCCTGCGCCGACAGGCTGCTCGCCCTCGCCGAACGCCCGACCGCGATCTTCGCGTCAAATGATGACATGGCCGCCGCCGTCATCGCCGCCGCCTACCGCCGCGACCTGCACGTTCCGCGCGACCTCAGCGTTACCGGCTTCGACGACACGCCCGTCGCCGGCGTCATCAGTCCGCAGCTGACCACCATCTACCAGCCTATCGTCGAAATGGTGTCGGAGGCGGTGCGCATTCTGACCGACCCGGTGGCGGGCGCGGGCGGAGAGGCGACGCGCATCACCCTGCCCTACCGGCTGGTCCGCCGTAGCAGCACGGGACGGGTGGCGTGAACATGGTTTTCAAGGGCACCAATCATCCCGAACCCGTTTCAGAATGACGTGCCTGCAATGGGGAATATCATAAATGGCTGACACCGTACACGCATCCGCCGCACCGCCCGCAGAGGGCGGCAACACCGGCTTCATCGCCCTTATCGTCACGGTCGCCACCATCGGCGGCTTCCTGTTCGGCTTCGATTCCGGCGTCATCAACGGTACGGTCGACGGTCTGCAGCAGGCGTTCAATTCGGACAGCGTCGGCACGGGTTTCAACGTGGCCTCCATGCTCCTCGGTTGCGCGGTCGGCGCGTTCGCCGCGGGCCGTCTGGCCGACGTCTTCGGGCGCCGCAACATGCTGTTCGTCAGCGCCATCTTCTTCCTGGTCAGCGCCTGGGGCAGCGGCATCAGCACCTCCAGCTTCGAATTCATCCTCTACCGCATCCTCGGCGGCCTCGCGGTGGGTGCGGCCAGCGTCATGGCGCCCGCCTATGTCAGCGAAGTGACGCCAGCCCGGCTGCGCGGCCGCCTCGCCTCCATCCAGCAGATCATGATCATCGTCGGCCTGACCGCCGCGTTCCTCTCCAACTACCTCCTCGCGGGCGCGGCGGGCGCGTCCACGAACGAGTTCTGGATGGGCTACCAGGCGTGGCGCTGGATGTTCTGGATCGAGATGATCCCCGCCGCCATCTTCCTCGTCGCCCTCCTCGCCATCCCGGAAAGCCCGCGCTTTCTGGTCGCCAGGGACCGCGAGCCGGAGGCGAAGTCCGTCCTCTCCAAACTGATGGGCAGCCACCGCGCCCAGACCAAAGTCGCCGAAATCCGCGACAGCCTGGTCAGCGACCACAAACCCCGCTTCTCCGACCTCCTGAATACGGACACCGGCAAGATACGCACCATCGTCTGGGTCGGCATCGGTCTGGCGGTGTTCCAGCA
>JBARZR010000302.1:0-8528 GCA_049650205.1 Pacificimonas sp.
CGGCGAAGACACCGGCCTGACCGCCGCCGCGCATGACGCGGGCCTTGCCGTCCACCCCTGGACCTTTCGCGCGGAAAACATGTTCATGGCGAAGCGGTTTCAGGCGGAGCGCGATCCACGCGAGCAAGGTCATATGGCACAGGAAATCTGCGCCTTCACCGCGCTCGGTATCGATGGGTTGTTCGCCGATCATGTCGCGCTGGCCAGAGATGCGCTGCGGAGCTGTTCCGCTGTGGAATGATATCCTCCAATACCGTCATTCCGGCGAACGCCGGAATCCAGTCCTGCATTGTCAGCACATCACATCTTTCGGCATGGGGACCGGACCCCGCCCGGAGCCTGCCCTCGCGGAGGCGGGGGCGGGGTGACGATCTGTGTTTGGAGGCGCGCCCGTCACCCTGTAACCACCACAGCATGCATCTCGACACGCCCGCCCTCCTCTGCACCGCCCGCGCTCATGGCGAACATGGCGTTGTCGTGCGGCTGCTGACCGAGACGAGCGGTCTGGTGGCCGCCTATGTGAATGGCGGCAGGTCGCGGGCATCGCGGCCCCTGATGACGCCCGGCAATCTCGTATCGGCGCGAATCGATGCGCGCAGCGAAGGGCAACTGGGACAGGCACGTCTGGAAATGGACATCAGCCGGGCGGGCCTGACGCTCGATCCTCTGAGGCTGGCGATGGCCGAGTGGTTGAGCAATCTGGTGGCGGACATATTGCCGGAAGGGGAGGCGTTCCCCACCATCTATCAGGCCATGGTCGCCATGTTCGCGCTTCTCGACAGCGAGGCGAGCGCGACTCAGCTTGGCCGCAATCTGGCCCGCACGGAATTGCTGCTCCTCGGCGAACTCGGCTTCCGGCTCGACCTGGGCAGCTGCGCCGCGACCGGCGATCTTGATGACCTGATCTACGTCTCACCGAAATCGGGCCGGGCCGTCAGCGCCCATGCCGGGGCCGCCTACAGGGAAAAGCTGTTCGCGCTGCCCGCCTTTCTGAAGGATGGCGGTGCGGACGCGGACAGTGACGACATCGTCGCCGCGCTGCGCCTGACCCGGCACTTCATCCTGCGCGATTTGCTACCCGACTACCGCGCCCAAAAATCCATCGCTGCGAGAGACCGCGTTGACGCGCGCCTCGGAAAGCGGTTCTAAGCGGGAACGCGACGGCGCAGCGCAAATGAAAGACCCCATGCTCGAAGACCAGTCCATCATCGACCGCCCTTTCTCGTCGGAACTCAGCGACCGCTATCTGGTCTATGCGCTCTCGACGATCACCGCGCGCTCCCTGCCAGACGTGCGCGATGGGCTGAAGCCCGTCCACCGCCGCCTGCTCTGGGCCATGCGCCTGCTGAAGCTGGACCCCGGCAGCGGCTTCAAGAAATGCGCCCGCGTTGTCGGCGACGTCATTGGCAAATATCATCCGCATGGCGACCAGTCGGTTTACGACGCCATGGTCCGCCTCGCCCAGACGTTCGCTCTGCGCTATCCGCTGGTCGACGGCCAGGGCAATTTCGGCAATGTCGACGGCGACGGTGCGGCGGCCATGCGCTATACGGAGGCCCGGCTGACGGCGGCGGCGACCGCGCTGATGACCGGGCTCAATGAAGGCACGGTCGAATTCCGCGAGACCTATAATGGCGAGGATGAGGAGCCGGAGGTTCTGCCCGGTCTGTTCCCGAACCTGCTGGCCAACGGCGCGGCGGGCATCGCGGTGGGCATGGCGACCAGCATTCCGCCGCACAATGTCGCCGAGCTCGTCGACGCGGCTCGCATCGTTATCGACAATCCTGGCGCGACAACGGCGCGGCTCCTGTCGAAGATCAAGGGACCGGACTTTCCCACGGCGGGCGTGCTTGCCGAAGATGAGGATACCATACTGAAGGCCTATGAGACGGGCCGCGGTTCCTTTCGCGTCCGCGCGCGATATGCGGGCGACAAAACCGCCGAGGAGGGCGAGCGCAGCATTCCTTATGAAGACCTTGGCGGCGGACGCTGGCAGCTGGTCATCACCGAAATCCCCTATGGCGTGCAGCGCTCGAAAATCATCGAGCAGTGCGCCGCGCTGATCAACGAGAAGAAGCTGCCCATACTGGAAGACGTCGCCGACGAGAGCGCCGAGGACACGCGCATCGTCATCACGCCGCGCTCAAAGAATGTCGAGAAGGCCGTACTGCAGGACAGCCTGTTCAAAATGACCGACCTGGAAACGCGGTTCAGCCTGAACATGAATGTTCTGGGTGCCGACCGCGTGCCGCGCGTCATGAGCCTGGCCGAGGTGATGAGCGCCTGGGTCACGCATCAGTTCGACATGCTGCAACGGCGCACGCGCTTTCGGCTTGGGAAGATAGAGGACCGGCTGGAACTGGTGGCGGGCTATCTGATCGCCTACCTCAACCTCGACCGGATCATCGAAATCATCCGCACCGAGGACGAGCCGAAAGCCGTCATGATCGTGGAGTTCGCGCTGAACGACCGCCAGGCCGAAGCCATCCTCAACATGCGTCTGCGGTCCCTCCGCAAACTTGAAGAGATCG
The DNA here is from genome assembly GCA_049650205.1 of Pacificimonas sp. Classification (GTDB taxonomy): domain Bacteria; phylum Pseudomonadota; class Alphaproteobacteria; order Sphingomonadales; family Sphingomonadaceae; genus Pacificimonas. The sequence continues at coordinate 2,532 of JBARZR010000302.1, forward strand.
AGCTGCGCACCGAGGATTCCGATTTGCGCAAGGAGCGTGACGAACTGACCGAACTGCTCGGTTCCGACGCGCTGCAACGCCGCCGCCTGAAGGACGACCTGACACAGCTGAGGAAACAGTTCGGCGACGCGCGCCGCACCCTGGTCGAGGCAGCGGGCGCGATGCAGGACATCCCGCTGGAGGCGATGATCGAGCGCGAACCCGTCACCGTGATCGTCTCGAAGCGCGGCTGGGTGCGGGCGATGAAGGGCCATATGGAGCTCGACACGCTGAAAGACCAGAAGTTCAAGGAGGGCGACGAATATGGTCAGGGATTCCACGCCCAGACCACCGACAAGATCATTGTCGCCGCCGACAATGGCCGCTTCTTCACGCTGGGCGCGGACAGGCTGCCCGGCGGGCGCGGCTTCGGCGAGCCGGTGCGCGCGATGATCGACATCGATACCGAGGCGGGTATCGTCTCCATGTTCGTCGCCTCCGCCGCGCCGCGCTATCTGCTGGCGGCCAGCGACGGGCGCGGCTTCCTGATCGGTTCCGCCGATCTGATCGCCGAAACGCGCAAGGGCCGCAACGTGATGAGCTTCAAGCCGGGCGCGAAGCTGCGGGCGGTCCGGCCCGTGCCCGCCGCGCACGACCATGTCGCCATTATTGGCGTGAACCGCAAATTGCTGATTTTTCCGCTGGAGGGGATGGCGCAACTGTCACGCGGCCAGGGCGTCATCCTGCAGAAGTACAAGCAGGACGGCATGTCGGATGTGACGACCATCATTTTGGCCGAGGGGCTTAGCTGGCCGATGGGCGGCGAGACGGGCCGCACCCGTACCGAGGAAGACCTGACGCCGTGGCTGGCGGGCCGCGCGCAGGCCGGACGCCTGCCGCCCATGGGCTTTCCGAAGACAAACAGGTTCGATGGGTAACGCCATCTTAATCGTGTTCCGGCCAATGCGGCTCCAATGCTCGGAACGAAATCCTTAGCGGCGGAGATGAGGCCGGTTCAGCCGGAGGCTGACAGGTCGCTGACAAGTCTTGCCGCGCAAGGCGTCATAGACAGTCTTCCCATCGGGTTGCTGTTATTCCGTCCGGATCCCAATGGCGCTCCCATCTGTGTCGAGGCCAATGCAACCTTTACCGCATGGGCGGGCGCGAAGCCGCACAGCCTGACCGGGCTTCCCCTGCGCCGCCTGCCCCTGCTTGGCAGTTGCCGCGCGCTCATCCGCTATATTCACAGCTGTCTCGACGGGGCGATGATCCCCAGCGGCGAACTGGCCTGGGACGTCGAGGCGGACGGGCAGGAACGCAATCTGAGCGCAAGTATCGTAAGTCTGAACGGTCAGCTGATTGTCAGCGTCCGTGATCGTTCCACCGAAATAAGGGCCGAGCGCCATCTTCGCATGACGATGATGAGTGACGACCTGACCGGCCTGCCCAATCGCCTTCAATTCAGCGAACTTGTCGAGGACGCCATAACCGCGCGGGGCGACAATCACGCCGCCGTCCTGCTCATCAATATCGACCGCTTCAAGCGTATCAATGACAGCCTGGGCCATGTCGTCGGCGATGAATTCCTGATCGCCCTGGCGCGCCGTCTGGGAACCTGTATCCGCGGCGGCGATCAGCTTGCGCGCCTGGGCGGTGACGAATTTGCCATATTGCTGACCAACATGACCGAGGAGGCCGAGACTGGCGACATCGTCGGTCGCCTGCACCGCCGTCTTGGTGACCCCTTCCCGCTATCGGGCGGGGAAGTCTACGCCAGCGCCACCATCGGAATCGCCACGACCATGTCGAGCGAAAACCATGTCGAAGACATGATGCGCGACGCCAATTTCGCATTGCATCAGGCAAAGAAGGCGGGGGCCAGCGGTGTCCAGCTTTACAAGCCGCAGGATCACAATCTGGCGCGCGAACGCTTTCGCATGGAGGCGGACCTGCGCCGCGCCATCGACAATAACGATCTAACGCTGGCGTTCCAGCCGCTGATCGATTTGAACAGCGGTCAGATCTGCGGCGTGGAAGCCCTGTCGCGATGGACATGCGAAAAACGCGGGCTTGTCTCGCCAGTGGATTTCATCCCGATTGCCGAGGAAAGCGGCCTGATCGTGCCGCTCGGCCGCTGGGCGCTCAACACGGCTTGCGCACGGCTTGCGCAATGGCGCCGTGATGTTCCGGGTGCCGAAACGCTGCATCTGGCCGTGAATGTGTCGGGCATACAGCTTGTGCGCGACGATATTGTCGAGGCCGTGTCGGCGGCATTGCGCAATTCCGGGCTTCCCGGCAGCGCGCTCAAGATCGAGCTGACCGAAAGCGCCGTCGTCACAAATCCGGAACGCGCGCGCTTCGTCTTCGGCAAGCTGAAGGCGCTTGGCTGCATGATCGCCATGGACGATTTCGGCACCGGCCATTCCTCGCTCAGCTATCTGCAGACGCTGCCCATCGACATCCTGAAGATCGACCGCAGCTTCGTCGACGGGATGCTGGAATCGGAAGACAGCCAGAATATCATTCGCGCCATTCTTTCCCTTTCCCGCGCGCTCGGCATGTCGACCGTTGCGGAAGGTATCGAAACCGAAGGCCAGATGCGCGCACTCGCACTGGCGGGATGCGATGTCGGTCAGGGTTACTGGTTCGACAAACCGCTTTCGGAAGAGGACCTGATCGCGCGCCTATCCCGCTAGTGCGGAGGTAATGAGGTCATCGACCGCCGCCCGGTCGCGCGGAAACCCCGCGGCCACCCATGATGTTTCGAACCGTTGAAGGGCGGCGCTGACCCCAGGGCCGGGCTTCAATCCTCGATCGATCAGATGCTTGCCCGAAATCGGCAGTTGCGGCTTCTGCCAGTGGTCCAGCGGAGCCAGCGCTGCCTTGAGATCGGATGAATCCGACAGGAACAGCCGGTCGCGGGCCACGTCGCGCCCTTCGTAATAGGCAAGCGACCGGACATCGCCCGGCATCTCCGTCAGCGGTACAGCCGCGGCAGACAGATGCGCGGCCTGACGCTTCGATAGTCGCAACTGCCGTGCGATTCGTAGGGCAGTCTGCGCGTCGGCGGGCAGGAGCGCGGCCAGCCTGCGCATCCCGTCCGGGGGGGCATCCACGGATCTTTCACGCTCGATCAGCACCGCCAACCGGTCGACGCTCCCGTCATCGATTTCGGGGAGAATGGGCGTCCAGATTCCGTTTTCGACCATGATGCGCAGAGTGGAAACGGGGTCCGGCAGTGCCAGCATTTTCAGAAGTTCGCCAGCGATGCGCTCCCGTGACAGCGCCATCATGTCCCGCGCCCGCGCTATGCAGGCGGCCAGACCATCGGCGTCTGGCGCGCCCTCGGCGAAACGCGCGTGAAAGCGGAAAAACCGCAAGATCCGCAGATGATCTTCCGCAATGCGCGTCAGCGGATCGCCGATGAAGCGCACCCGCCGCGCGTCGAGATCGTCCAGCCCTCCGAAAAAATCCGTCATGTCGCCATCCGGCAATATGGCATTGAGGGCATTGATCGTGAAATCGCGCCGCGCCGCGTCCTCCCGCCAGTCATCGGTAAAGGCCACGTCCGCATGGCGACCATCGGTGGCCACATCCCGGCGCAGTGTCGTCACTTCCGCGACCAGTCCGTGCGACACCGCCGTCACCGTGCCGTGTTTCAGGCCCGTCGGTACGGCTTTCAGTCCCGCCGCCTCGAGCCGTTCAATCACCTCCTGCGGCGAAAATTTCGTGGCGAGGTCCACATCGCTGACCGGCAGTCCAAGCAGCGCATCACGTACCGCGCCGCCCACCAGCCGCGTCGCGCCGCTTTCCGTATCGAGCGCCGCCATGAGCGCCTGCCCACCCGCGCTGAGGGTCCAGTCCTGCGGCGGCAGTTTCATATGCGCGCCTCAAGGATGCGCGTTAGATTGACGATGATGCCCGCCGTCGCGCCCCAGACATTCTGCGGCTGCCAGTCGACCCGGTAATAGCGCCGCATGGCCCCGCGCCATTCCGCCTCGTCCTCGATATGGTGCGCCGCACTGAGCGCCCGCGAAAGCGGCAGTTCGAAGATATCGCTGACCTCCGCCTCCTCGGGCACCAGCGTCAGGCCGGATGGCACGATGCCGATGATAGGTGTGATGCGGTAGCCTGTCCCCGTCGAATAATCGTCGATGCGCCCGATGATCTCGACATCGGCGGGGCGCAGCGCCACTTCCTCCTCGGCCTCCCTCAGGGCCGTCTCAACCGCTGTCTCGCCCGGATCGGCGCGTCCACCGGGAAAGGCCACCTGCCCGGCATGGCGCTTCATCGCGGCATTGCGCACGGTCATCAGCATGGCGGGATTTGCCTGGTGCGCGATCAGCGGGATCAGCACGGCGGCGGGCTTCAGGTCTTCGTCCCGCTGGCCATAGTCATCGACTGCCAACCGGTCGCCTAACGCGCCCGGCTCATATCCCGCCAGCCGCCGCCTGATTTCGTCGATGGCAATCATAGCGGAACGAAAACACCGCCCGCTCTCAGGCCACTGAGGCCGTCCTCCTCGGTCACAGCCGCCGCCAGCTCGTACCAGGGCGCGCGGGCGATGCGCGCGTCGAGGCCGCCGCGCACCCGCACATAGGGCTTCGCATCGCGCATGAAGACCGGATGATCCGCGTCCACCTTCACATAACCGCCGGTCTTCAGACGAAACACCACATCGCCCGCCTCGACCGCGACCTCCACGGCGACGAAGGGCGCGTCCTCGACCTCGATGGACAATTTCTCTCCGGGCGTGACGAGCACGAATTCGTCGCCGTCGCGCCGCAATATGCTGGCGAACAAAGTTACCAGCCGTTCCCGGCGGATCGGGTCGCCCTGATGATACCAGCTGCCATCAGCGGCGATGCGCATCTGGCTGTCCCCGCGATGCGGCGGATCCCAGCTTTCGACGGGCGGCGGGCGGTCGCCGGCCATCTGCCGGATCACGTCCGACAGCGACATCGGCAGGCCGGTATCGGCAGCGCTCAGCTTTTCACTAGAGGTCATGGCATTAGCCCTATAGTGTCGCGCGTGCGGGGGCGAGAATGAAATGGAACAGAGCAAGAGCCGCATGAACAGTCCCGATCCTAGACCCTCCGCCGCCGATGCAGTCGCGCGTCTCGACGCCCTGGCGCTGCAGTTCCAGACGGCACGGGAAGAAATCGAGCGCGTCGTCATCGGCCAGGGCGAGGTCGTGGAGCAGGTGCTGGTCACGCTCCTGGCGGGCGGTCATGCGCTGCTGGTCGGCCTGCCCGGCCTCGCCAAGACGCGGCTTGTGAAGACCGTGGGAACGGTTCTCGGCCTCGATACGAAGCGCGTGCAGTTCACGCCCGACCTCGTTCCCAGCGACATATTGGGCGCGGAGGTGCTGGAGACGGCGGACAGCGGCACGCGCAGTTTCCGCTTCGTCCCCGGCCCGGTCTTCGCACAGCTCCTGATGGCCGACGAAATCAACCGCGCCAGCCCGCGCACGCAGTCCGCCCTCCTTGAAGCCATGCAGGAACGGCAGGTCACGGCGGCGGGCGAGGCGCGCGCCCTGCCCGCGCCCTTCCATGTGCTGGCGACGCAGAACCCTATCGAGCAGGACGGCACCTATCCGCTGCCGGAGGCGCAGCTGGACCGCTTCCTGTTGCAGATCAACGTCGGCTTCCCGTCGGAAACGGACGAGCGCGCCATGCTCCTGATGACCACAGGCGGCAGCGATGCGGAACCCGCGCGCATTTCCAGCACCGAGTCGCTGATCGCGGCGCAGCGCCTGCTGACCCACATGCCGCTATCGGAGGACGTGCTGACGGCGATCCTGACCGTGGTGCGCAGGCTCCGCCCCGAAGACGCCGATGCCGATCTGACATGGGGACCTGGTCCTCGCGCCGGGCAGGCATTGATCTCGGCCACCCGCGCACGAGCGTTTCTGCACGGACGCAGCGCGCCGCTCCTTGAAGATGTCCACGCTCTCCTCGCCCCTGCGCTGCGCCACCGCATGGCGCTCGGCTATGGCGCGCGGTCGGCGGGCAAGAC
>JBARZR010000303.1:0-8936 GCA_049650205.1 Pacificimonas sp.
CGATCGCACTTAGCGAGGTCAATTCGAACAACGAGCGGGCCCCCGCCTACGACGTTCTGGGCCTCGCATCGGACCACCGCAGCTGGGTCAAGATCGGCGCATTGTGGGAATATCACTCCAACGACACCGGTGAAACCTTTCTCAGTGGCCGGATCGACGACCCATCTCTCGAAAAGCCGATCGACGTTGCCATGTTCCGCCAGGATGATGGCAGCTACAACGTCGCCTGGCGCCGTCCGCAGCGCAAGCGCAGCCTGCCTGCGAGCGGTGACGAAGGCGAGCTTCCCCCACTCAGCGCCGTGAGCGGTGAGGCCGGCTCCAGCGGCTCTGCCGACACCGGCAATGCCGACGGCGACGGCCTCGGCGACAGCACCGCACCCACGCCGAAAGGGAAAGCCAAGGCATCTTCGAAGCAGAAGGAAACTGCCGACGCCTAACGGCCCCCGTCCCCCCAAGCCAGTGCCGCCCTCCAGCACTGGTCGATGGCTCGTCTGCGTGACCCCGCAGGCGGGCCATTTTCATTAGGCTAAATTCCGGAAATGACCAATCTCGATGATCAGGTTTGAAGCGAGGTGAGCGTGCCGAAGCCGACCTCGTACATGATAAAATGCCGCCGTGAGGTCAGGATCTCGAGGCTGGTGGCAATTCCCACTCGGACAAAAGTCAACGTTCTTTGAAGTTACCGATTGTCTCCAAAACGCGTGAAATTTTGGCTGCTCCTTGAGGTGTGTCATCCCATAGCTTTCGCAAGCTGGCCTCCAGCTTTCTCCATGACACATCATTGCTGCGCGGACTCAGGGCGACTGTCTCGATTTTAATCCCCAACACACTGCAAACTTGCACCACGTTGTAGCTGATCCGCTTGAACCTGCCACGACAAATGCGGCTAACTTGGCTTGGGTCGACTCCAGCAAGCCTTCCAATCTCAGCATTGGTCCGGCCCTGAGAAATGCGCGCCGAATCCAGATCCTTACGCAGAGTCATAAGTTGAGCCGCTGTTGCTTTCATGTGGTTTTGCATGTATTAATTCATGCAAATTTGCAAGGAAACGTTTAATGGATGATGAAGTCAGGTTCTACAGAGCCAGCGAGAAACCCTACGGGGCCTTCAGCAACCTGTATCGACGTGAGATTGAATTCGAAGGTAATGTTTACGCGACGAGCGAGCACGCCTACCAAGCCGGGAAGGCCAGAAAAGAGGCGGTTCGCGAATGGTTGATGGCCGCTCCATCACCATCGCTTCTGGCAATGGCGGCTCACGGATTATATTATTGGGACGTGGCGCCGGGTTGGTCAAAAACGAAGTTTGAACGGATGCGGCGCGTTCTGCGCGCGAAGTTCGACCAACATGAAGATTTAAAGGACCTGTTACTCTCAACCGGAGATGCGCGCCTCGTGGAAAGCGCCACGGTGGACAATGAGGTCAATCGTCTCTGGGGTGAAGTCGATGGCGTCGGGAAAAACACGCTGGGCATAATGCTGATGGAGCTTCGCGAAGAATTACGTACTGAATTGAGTTCAGATCAGCGCGTGGCTGCCGTTGCTTAATCAATTAATCCTCTGATCGTCCGACCCCGAGGACCGACCTGACGTAAGCTGCATTTCGGTTCTGGAACACCCCACGAGCTCCAGCAAATGCGCAATTTTCTGCGGCCAAACGTTGACCGGCGATCACCCCTGCCATCAGTGCCGTCAGGTCAAGCTCTCTTGTTTGCCTACCTTCCCATTCACCTAGAAACCAATCAATGATCCCGACGCTGACCATGTCTCCTGATCCACATGTGTCGGCGACCGTGGTGGCAGGTGTCGCTTCACTGAGCGCTTTGAAACTGCCTTGACGAACCTCGAGGCCGCTGCGACCATGAGTCACCACTGCAATTACGTTGCTAACGGCTACCATATCATCGAGCTCGGGGCCGAGCCGATCTGAAGAATATTTCAGAACAGTGGTCGCACTCAATGCCTCCTCGAAGAGTTCGTGCTCGACATCGGAAGGTTCGAAATAAACAAACGCCCCTCTGTTATGGGCTCGTTTCATGGCGTCCAGGATCGTAGAGGACAAACGATCCGCATAAAACACCGAGCATTCCTCGATAGCGTTAGATGCCAATTCCATCTCGGAAGGACTCACCGAAATATATTCCGGAAAGTCCTCTAGGGTCTCTTTGCATGTAAAGCTGAAACTGTGGTGACCGCTGGTGGTATCCAACTCTTGCCTCAGCACGGGTGATCTGCGGTCCTTATGACAGTAGACATAATCGGTGTGCGCTCCAGCTGAACGTAGATCGTCCACCAAGCGTTGCCCAACCTCATCGCCGCCCAATGAGAGAACGGGAAAGACCTGCCTATGTAGCATAGCCAATGACATGAGAACGTTTCCGCAGGACCCACCTAAGTTTTCAAATGCGAGGTCGCCGTCAGTATATAACCGATCGAGAACGGTGAAACCCGTTCCAACCACATCTATCGAACGCCGGTTTTTCATTTGTTCCCTTTTTGTACCACTGACTTAGGGTTGTCCAGAGCCAAGCGTGCACGACTGATCATTAAATTGTTTTCCGAATCCAACCGGATTGATCGGAGAAGCTTCAAGAGGGCCTCCGGTCCTTGCAAAGCATTGCCAAATAGCGAGCGGCAACCAGTCATTTTCCCGCAGACAGAACCGACACTTACCCCATAGGGCTGAGAAAGCATATCGTTGTCATTGCCTCCAAGCCGACCGCTGTCTCCAACACAAACCACGGCGGCTCCTTCAGGTACGGACGCTTCTACGAGCCTGACCACATCATTCTTGCTGGTCGCTCGCGGAGTGAAGTCGATGCTGTGCCCCGATAGAGCATGTTTCACCAGCCCCTTAGCGATGGCAGGACATTCCTGCACGGCAGATTGGAATTCCACTATATTCGCGATCTCATCGAGTCCTACCGATATCTGCACCTTACTGAACCGCCCAGTTGAACCTTGTTTAAAAAGCTCGGGACGCGACTTCATCCATGCGAAGGCATCAGCGAGCGCCGCGTCGATCGCTGGTGGATTGCTATCAATGTCCACCGATAAGGGCTGCATGTAGGCGCCGTTGTAGTAGCCAATGCAAATGCGAGCATGGAGGTGTTCAGGGAAGGCTTCGCGAAGCGCAGTTCCTACCGATCCTCCCCGTCCTGTGGCAAAAGATATGCCCATTCCAACATCGGATAGGCGCAGCAATTCCTCGATTATCTCCGCGCGTGGTACGCCGAACCGCTCTTCGTCCGATATCAACGTGCCATCATAATCAAGAACCAGCGCCCCTATTCTAATCGAACCGAGGCTCTCAAGCCAATTTTTATCCATCGCGAAGCAAGAGTGCGTTGCGGCATCCTCATCGTCGTGCTCCAAGATCGCCGCACGCTTCTGTCTTGTGGCAGGTCCCAGCCTCTTTGAAGCAGCACCTAAGCCCTCACTGCTATAAAGTTCGCGACCAAATTTTCCAATCCCGGGTTTGCCCGGATCGATGCCCGTCACGAGGCCGATCGCCTCGACAATCGCGAAAGATTGGATGATTCCACACGCATTCATCATGCGGCCGCAGTCTTTCAGATCCATTGACGCCCTACGGGTCCCAGCTGGAACAAGCCCGCTCAACGTTTCCCACATTTCTCCGCTGTCATGGCCGAACAGGCCAAACAGGAAAGTCGTTTCCGTGCGATGATGGAGCCAACTATGACGGCCGTGCGCAAAGTTGCGGACGTCGGTCCTCTGTACAGGAACCAACGATGCTTCCCAGAGCGATGTCTCAAGAGCTTCCGCCACCGCAGCCAGCTGCGGGTCGCATACGAGAATGATAACATCGTGACGCCGCAACGAGCTAAATTGATCCCGCCAAAAGTTCCTCGCCTCATCAGAAAGGGCCATGGCTAGCTCCTGCTGCAATCGCCGCAACACGGCCTGTCCGCCGGGGGCCAAGCTGGCGGCGTCACTGGCTACGAGCAAAGCTGTAACCGAAGAGATCAGCGAATGTGTTGCTAAGAAACCGTCTTTCTGATCGGCCACAGGAACAATGAAGATCTCAAGCGGCAGGTCGCGTGCGTCCAAGGCCGCAGCACCTTCAGGATTGCGCGTCATCAAGAACAGCTTTCTGGCCTTCTGGTCGCGCGCGGCGGCTACGCATGCGATGCTGTCGGGATTGTCTGCCCCTGCGCTGAAAAGCCAAACCTCGGTATCTTCCAGATTCTGATGTCCCAGCACGAACTCCGCAGCCGTGGCAACATAAGTCTCCTCTGCGAAAAGGGTTTGGCGACAGCGTCGGAAATACTGAGCGGTGATCAGAGACCCTCCTGATCCGATTGCAACGACCTTTTTACCCGCCGTGCTTCTTATCGCAGCGCTCAGCATTTCATGTCTGTAGTCCGACATGAGCTTAACGGTTGCCGTCAACTCGTCGAGCCTTTGGGTGAACCTAGTCATTGTGCCGCGTTCCCGTCAGGACCGGTGCTGCCAGAAAGGACGGTTGTTCCTTCTTCTCCTGGCTCAGCTTCCGACGCGTCCGCTGAGATTGTATCATAGGCCGGGCCCGAGAGCAGAAGATGGACAATGAGTTCCGGTCCCAAGTTCGTCGTTTCATATTCGGTATCATAATCGTATCGGAGCGTTTCCTGATAGTGCACCGGAAAATCGTGCTCCACTGCTGCCATCCAGGCGCCTGCGGCCATCACCCTACTTCCAATTGGCGAGAGGACGATTGACGGTGTGAAGACATCAGCCATCGTTTGCTCGTATCTGACCTTCAACGTGCTGAGGATCCGGTAGCAATCGAGCGGGTTTCTTTCAGAGACATGCACCAGGTCACGCGGGTCGACCCGCCATTCATCCATTAATTGTGTTTGAAACTCGGAGACAAGTGCGTCTGCCCTTCGGGGGTTCCGTGCGGGGAACGGGACCACAGGACATATCTTATAGGTTTCCCCCAGCGACCGGCCAATGTCGACAAGTGCGCTCGCGCGCTGCTTGCTTAGCCAAGGCACCCATATCCGAGCTACTTCATCTTCCGCTCCAGAATGGTCAGCACCGGCAAATCCGCGAACGGCCATAGGACGATCTGCTGGTTCGCTCGCGATCTGATCGTCGAGTTCCGGGTTCGAGGTAATCATTATGTGGAAAGCCAGACCTCTCTTCTCGCAATGATCGAGAAGCAGACGACCGGCCGGAAACCCTATCCCGATCGAAAGGGCGGTCATGTCCAAAACAATGTCGGTGGTGTCTGGTGGAATGTCCAAATTCGCAATGACTTTGGCGATTTGCGAACCTGCGATAGGAGCTTCATCACTGCCGAAAACATCCAAAGAAACTGTCTTTGCATTCGTGACAATGGCTTCCAACTCGGCGGAATTGGCATTAGCCGCAGCGACCAGCCTATCATCTGGAGCGGCCCGTTCTTCGCGCACGAACAAGCCTGAAAGGCGTTCGCCCATCGCTTGAGCTAGCAATGATGTGATGCGCCTGGAGCGAGGATCGAATCCTGCCGCCGCAACCACAAGACATTTTCGGTCCGATTCAGCGAAGTATTCAGCGATGAAGTTGGAAACCGCAATGTCGAAGTGGACGATGCAATTCTCCCAGTGCGGTCTAGGCATTCTGCGCACTCTTTTCGCGCAGATAGCCTACATCTCGCTCGAGAAAGCCTCCACGATTTAGCGTGAGACCGTGGGCCAGACAGGCAACTCCGCCCAGTTCGATAAGGCACCAATCCTTACCCCCCTGCTCATAATTTCGTGTCACTTCGATTGCGCCGTATGCCACCGCGTATTTCAAGATCTTTGCGAGCTCACCGTCTTTGTCGAGTAGTTCTCGAATTTCTTCTTCCAGCACGCCGACCGCATTAGCGCCGTAACCCAGTCTGGCATTCGGTTTAAGCGAGGTTTCAAGACAATCGGCTGCCGCAGAATCTACAAGTTCACGGACCCTGCGCGCGTATGGGAATGCCCATCTGTCCATGATTTCGACTGCCTTTTCGCTGAGCACGGCCTGTTGCGCGTCAGCTGCTAAGGGCAGAGCCCTTCCCCTGATTGCCTGAGTTTCCATCCTGGCAACAAGGGCTCCTGCAAGCTGCAAAAAAAGTTCTGCGTTCTCGTTACTTGCATCGCAAAGGTTTTCGAACCCGTAGTGAAAGGCGCGTCCTGTGAGGTGATGAAGGTGTAGTCGGGCCCCCTCGGCAATTCCTGCATTGATGGAAAGCGGCTTGGATGGCTCCGGGTCGTATACTTCGAAAAGCGACACTTGCTTGTCTTTGATGCGATTTGCGTAGCGCGCCATCAGAATACGAGCCGTCGCGATGCGCACTTCGGCTTCCTTGTCGCCAGATTTTGAATTTACGAAGTAATCAGCAACGAGACCATCGATGGTTGTGCGCCGTGATGGCGTTATCTTGAGGCGCCTTTGTTCACGATCCGACACTGCCGAGACTTCTTTCATCTTTGCTTCGGACAGGCGAGGCGGTTCATCGGGTACCAGACGCTTGAAACTTGTCGCATTGCGACTCCGGAACGCTTCGACGCGCGGGAGGTAGCGATCAGCCATGTCGGCTGCCATCGTCCGGAAGCGCCGCCGTTCCTGGTTTCGGTCCAGCCCACCTTGCATAAAAACGTCTATGAAATCCCGCTCTGGCTGGAGATTATGCGTCGCTAAATTCTTCGCTGAACGAAAAACGGCGTGGGGGCTTAACGCGTCAAGTCTCATCATAAGCCAACGGCCGAAGTGGATTTCCCGTCGCGCGAGAGCAGTGAAAATCTGTTCGAATTGGTCCGGATGCAACGCATGTACGTCATCGAGGACCGCGACCGGGCGCACCCGGAGTTTCGACCCCATCCAGTCTATCTCAACCTCTTGAATACACTCAAACGGCTGATAGGGGTCGACCGCAGCGCGGGGAAGATCCTCTATATCGGGCGGAACTAGGCTAGCGCCTATCGAGTAGATGGCCCGCTGCACCTCAAGGGCGCGGGCTTTGATCCCTTCAGCACTTAACCCTCCGATTTGCTCTATCCGTGCCTCGGATGCGTTGCGCGCTATGAATCGTATTGAGCTGAGCTCGCGGTTGCCGCTCTCTGTGAGCCCGCGCAACAGGGCAAGCATTGTCCGCGCTTGAACAAGCCACAGCGCTAGCTTGGTTTTTACCGACTCTTCATACGGGAGCTCCCAAAAGTCGCGATATTCTGATTCCATCGGTACCCGGGCAGCTGCCACCGTCGGCTTGCCGTCCTTCAGGAAACCGGCGCCTGCAAGCGCTTGCGCAAGATCACGGTTGGTTTGGCTTGCCTGGTCGCGCATGATGCCCTCGACCAGGCGAAACTCCGCAAGCATTGCCAGCATCGTTTTACCGCTTCCAGGAGAACCTAAAATCCGGACCGGAAGATCAAAGATGTCTGACTTACGCGGATGCTTTGCAAGAAAAGTCGTCAAAGGCGCAGGGCTGACGATCTCTAATAAAGCAGCATCGTCACGGATGAACTCGGTAGCTCGCCTCAGGAATGGGTTGGCCATCGTTCAGCCGTGCCTATCCCGGCGTCGAAACAAAGGCTGCATCCGATGTCCCTCTTTGCCGTCTGTTTCCGCCCATATTATCGGTATGCTGTTGTTAGGCGTGTTATGCTCTAGCACGAGTGGCAATGCGCAATCGGCGTAGCCCATCTTCATATCGGTCTGACCTGCTTCGCTCGCGTGCTTCTTGAGCCGAAGAAACAGCGAATGGTCGTAATATTTTTCGCACAGATTTAACATCGCTTGGTCTGTTTCCTTTTCTAATTTCAGCGATGCTGGGAGCTGCATACCTTCGCTAATTTCAATAGACGAGAACGATCGCTCACTCCACTCCTCAACGGCCAGCTTCACACGTTCTTGCAAGGCCGCATTGGCTTGGGCCGTCGAGATATAATGATGGATGTGGAGAGCGTATCGATTGATGATTGGAAAGTCGTCGCCGAGGTCTTTCCTCGCCGCCGCGACCATGTTCTCGAATTTACGCAGCTTTCCTTTCCACTCCCCTTCGATCTTCCGGATGAAGGTGGTTCCTGACGCCGTGAAATCATCGATCAGAAACACATGCTCGAACTTCGCAGGTTCTTGTCCCGCTTCGCATAGGTTTTTGCCCAAATCGCGCCATTTGTCGGACCCTATATTCATCATAGGCACGACCTGCTCTTGTGAAATTCGCTGCGAGTTGCTGCGTCGCAAAATGTCGATGCGACTTCCGTCGCTCATGCCCACGAATAAAGTCCTGCGCAGGATGCGGTCAAACATCGCTTTCGCATTCCTGTCGCCCCAAACTTCGTGCGGTCTGACGCCCACCTTTTCTGCTGCCAGAGCGCGGTAATGCGGAGTGATCGTTTCCGGGAAAAACGCATCAATTACTCGATACAGTTCAGCATTCGAAATGTAGACCATCCTTTCTTTAACGAATCTATACGCGGTATCACGATCGGCCGGCTCAAATTGCTTCAACCAAGTGGCAAGACTCTCGATGAATCTCGATCCTGCCCTAAAATCACTGTATCCGTCATATTTGGTCGCAGCAGCCAGCTTCAACCAATTATATTCAGCAGTAGCAATCCCATCATCTCTCCAATCCATAATATTGGCTATCAGCCGCAGACCCAGCAAATTCATCAATGCCCCATTTCTAACTTGTAATAGCCTCTTTCTTTTCCATTCGCACGGATCAAAGCAATGGCCAAGCTCGATGGTGGCGACCCAAGGCTCGCGCCTACTCTCACCCATGAAGGCGTGACATGCGGTATTTCTGCACAACCTAGCCGCCTGTATTGCATCATAATTTTGAGCACATCGAACTGAACCTGGCTGGAGGAGGCCGCGTGAAAATAAGCATGGACAGTAGCCGCTCCTCTGACTGCTTTCCGCTGTTCTGGTGCAAAGCCGACTGTAGGCTTTCAGCCCAGAGGCTGACGT
>JBARZR010000304.1:0-5862 GCA_049650205.1 Pacificimonas sp.
GCCCCGGACCGCGCGGTCCAGTCGTCCCTGGCCATGATCGAAAGCAGGGTCGCCGCCATCCGCCTGAGCGCTCCCGCCTCTTCCGCGCCTCCGTCGGGGCGCGCCATCCCCAGTGCATCCGCCATGCCGATGATCGTCGGCACCGCGAAGACCGCCGGGTGAGTGAAGGCGAACAGCTCCAGAAGATCAAGGCCCGCAATGTCGCCGTGGCCCAGCTTCGCACCCAGCACCGGCGCGTTCAACAGGATGACCTTCGTCTGTGACAGAACCCGCAACGCCTCGGCGCGCTCGACCTTTCGCGCGCCCTCGGCATCGGCCATCCACAGCCCATCCAGCGCCGCGGTGAGCGCGGGCATTGGGAAGGGGATCAAATCAGGAACGGGCACCCGTGACTGAATGCCGTGCGCGGGCGGCAAAGGCAAGCGGCCCGCCTTCCGGACAGGTCATCCTGAACTCGTTTCAGCATCTCATGGAAATCACGACGAGATCCTGAAACGAGTTCAGGATGACGGCGCGTGGCAGGTTTGTTAGACGATCCGGATATTCGCCATTTCTTTTTATCAAAGGATCATATCACCAATGAAACGCATATTGATTTTCGTCGACGAAGCCAATTTCGCTCACGCCGCCTATCAGGCGCGCAAGAAGACCGATTACATCGCGCTGGCGGATTATCTGGCGGACGAGGGCAATGACCGCGAACTCGTCGAGATGGTGGTTTACCTCGGTATGCCCCCCGCCATGCGCTATGAAGATATGCCGCCCGAATGGCAGGCGCGGCACGATGCGAAGATCCGCTTTCGGGATTTTCTGCGCTTCAACGGCTTTCTGGCGATCATGCACCATGGCAAGGGCTCGCCGCAGCGGCCCGAGACGCTGAATGCCAATGTCGACGTGCTGATGGCGATGGACGCGGTCGAGATGTCGTTCGAGGTGAAGCCGGATACGGTCATCATCGTCACGGGCGACGCGGATTTCCACTATCTCGCGGAAAAGCTGCGCCGCCGCGGCATCCGCGTCGAGGTCGCGTCTACCCGCGCGCAAGTCTCTTCGGAACTGCAAAAGGCCGCCAACGACTTCATCGACTTGGGCGATTTCCTGAAAACGATGGACGACTGGGACGATTACGACCGCGAAGAGGACTGACCGGCAGGTGACAATCGGCGCGGATGCGGCACGGGCCACATCTCGCTATCAGGCAGCACATGACCGACGAGAGCCTCCAGCCCCTTCCCGCCTTCGACAATAGCCGCGCGCTGTTCGTCTTCGATGGACATTGCGGCTTCTGCTCGGCGGCGGTGCGGTTCGTTTTGCGGCATGACAAGGCCCACCGCATCAACCTGACGCCCGCCCAGGGGCCGCTGGGCAGTGCGCTCTATGCGCATTTCGGGCTGAGCACGGACGATTACGACACGAACCTGCTGATCGAAAACGGGCGCTTGCTGACGAAATCCGACGCCTCGCTGCGCCTGTTCGAACTGCTCGGCTGGCCGTGGCGAGCGGCGCGGCTGTTCCGGCTCGTACCGCCTGCCCTGCGCGACGTCGCCTATGGCGTGGTCGCCCGCAACCGGATGCGGATATGGGGACGGCGCGACCAGTGCCTGATGCCGACCCCGGATGAGCGCGACCGGTTCATCGGACTATGACGAAGCCGTCTGAGAGGGGGCTCGCCATATTGCTGGTCGGCGGCAGTGGCATGTTCGGGCGGCGTCTGGCGGAATGGCTGCTGGCGGAGCCGGGTGTTAGGCTGATCGTGGCGGGGCGCAGTCTGCCGCGGGCGGAGGCGACATGCCGCGTGCTGCGACATGAATTTCCCGGGAATGCTTCAGTAGCGATGGCCTTCGATCGCAACACTGCCGACGCCAACGCCGTCACCGCAACAGGTGCCGATCTGGTCATCGATGCCAGCGGTCCCTTTCAGACTTACGATGGCGACCCCTATCGCCTGCCCCGTGCCGCCATCGCGGCGGGCGCGGACTATCTGGATCTTGCCGACGCGCGCGGGTTCGTGGCGGGTATCGGCGCGCTCGATGCCGAAGCAAAAGCCGCGGGCCGTTTCGTGCGCAGCGGCGTCTCGACCTGCCCCGCCCTGACCGCCGCTGCGCTAACGGAAATTAGAAAGGGCTGGCGGGAGGTCACGCATGTGATGGCTGGCATCGCGCCCAGCCCGCTCGTGCCACTGGGCGGGAGTGTCGTCGCCGCCATCGCCGCCTATGCCGGACGTCTGCTGCAAGCGCCGCAGGGTGAGAGCCACGCCCTGACCGAGACCCGGCGCGCCAGCATCGCGGTGCCGGGCGAGGTGCCACTCGGACCGCTCCGTTTCGCGCTGGTGGACGTGCCGGAATATGACAGCCTGACCCGCCGCTGGCCGGAGCTGCAATCCATGTGGTTCGGTGTCGCCACGCGGCCCGCCTTCGCGCAGACGGCACTGGTCCTGCTGGCGCGTCTCGTGAAGCGTGGCGTCTTGCCCGGAATCGGCGTACTAACGCCGCTGATCCGCAAGGTCGCCAATAGGCTTCGCATCGGCGAACATCGGGGTGGCATGATCGTGACAGCCGAAGGACGGGACGCGGACGGACAGCCGGTTTCCGCCAGCTGGCACCTGATCGCGCCCGGCGACAACGGCCCTTATGTGCCGACCATCGCCGTTGCCGCGACGGTGCGGAAACTGCTGACCGGCGAACGGCCCGAAGCCGGCGTGGGCGATGCGGCGAAGCTGGTGACACTTGCCGACTGCGAACCCTTTTTCGCGGCGCGGGATATTATCACTGGCGTCAGGATCGAGGCTCCGGAAGCACCGCTCTACCGCCGCCTGCTCGGCTCCGCTTTTGATCGCCTGCCCGCACCGCTTATGAACGTGCATGATGTGCGCGGCCATCGCAGCGCCGTCGGAGAGGCGCGGGTAGACGGTGCAAACACCCTGCCCGCAAAACTGATCGCGCGGCTGTTCGGCCTGCCCCGTAGCGCTGCCCGCATTCCCTTGCGCGTGGAGCTGACGGAGGAGAACGGCGTCGAACGCTGGGACCGGCATTTTGGCGATCATGTCATGCGCTCGCACCTCACCGCGGAGGGGCCGTGGCTGACCGAGCGGTTCGGCCCGCTCCACTTCCACATCGCACTGACCGTGACGAATGGCCGGATCGACATGTCGCTGCACCATTGGACCGCCTTCGGTATCCCAATGCCCCGCGCGCTGGCCCCGCGTATCGAGGCGTACGAACATGCCGATGACGGCCGTTTCAACTTCCATGTCGATATTCGCCTGCCGCTGGCCGGGCGACTGGTGCGCTATCGCGGCTGGCTGGAAACCGTTCATAGCGATAGCTGAAAGTGGCCCGCCGCAGTCCCTACATCGAACGGCGACACAAACTTTCAGGAGACCAGAAATGCCCACCGGCCTGCGTATGAAATCGAAGCTCAATTCGTCGGGGTCGCTCGACATGTATCTGGACGAGGTCGATACGGGCGACCTGAAGCCGCATGAGGTCGTTGTGAAGGTGGAGGCGGCGCCGATCAACCCGTCCGACCTGGGCGTCATGTTCGGTCCCGCCGACGTGGATCAGGCGACGGCGGGCACATATGAGGGGCGGCCCATGCTGTCGGCGCCCGTGGACAAATCCGTATTGTCGCGGTTCAAGGCGCGGCTCGACAAGGGCCTGCCGCTTGGCAACGAAGGCGCGGGTACGGTCGTCGAGGCCGGATCGTCGGACGAGGCCCAGGCGCTGATGGGGCGCGTCGTCGCCACCACGGGCGGCATGATGTATTCCGAATATGTGAAGGTGCCCGCCCAAAGCTGCCTGCCGCTGAACGACGGCAACACGGCGAAGGAAGGCGCATCGAGCTTCGTAAATCCGATGACGGCGCTCTCCATGGTCGAAACCATGAAGATGGAGGGGCACAGCGCGCTCGTCCACACGGCGGCGGCGTCCAATCTCGGCCAGATGCTGAACCGCATCTGCCAGGCGGATGGCGTACCGCTGGTGAACGTCGTCAGAAAGCCGGAACAGGCAAAGCTGC
Source organism: Pacificimonas sp. (assembly GCA_049650205.1). Classification (GTDB taxonomy): domain Bacteria; phylum Pseudomonadota; class Alphaproteobacteria; order Sphingomonadales; family Sphingomonadaceae; genus Pacificimonas. The sequence continues at coordinate 4,018 of JBARZR010000304.1, forward strand.
TGCGCGACGCGGGCGCGAAATATGTCGTCGACACCTCGACGGACAATTTCAAGGAAGAACTGACCGACGCGCTGGCGGAAACCGGCGCGACGCTCGCCTTCGACGCCGTCGGCGGCGGCAAGAACGCCACGCATATCCTGTCGGCGATGGAGGCGGCGCTGATCCGCAACGCGACGGAATACAGCGTCTATGGCGTGACGACGCACAAGCAGGTCTATCTTTACGGCAGCCTCGACATGGGACCGACCGTGCTGGCGCGCAATTACGGCATGTTCTGGGGCGTAGGTGGCTGGCTGCTTCCGCCGTTCCTGCAGAAACTGGGCGGCGAGGGCACGATGCGGCTCAGGAAGCGCGTGGCCGACGAACTGACCACGACGTTCGCGTCGAATTACACCAGCGAAGTCACGCTGGCGGAGATGCTGGATGTGAAGACGGCGCAGGCCTATCAGCGCAAGGCGACCGGCGAGAAATATCTGGTGTTGCCGCAAGGGTGAGTCTGCTCCCCTCCCTGCTAGCAGGGAGGGGGTGAAAAGCGACTAGCTTTTCACGGGAGGGTGGCGAAGCCGAAGGCGAGCCTCGATGGTGAAGCAGGCCCTGACTCCTGAAATTGCGGCCATAGCAAACACCGCAGCTCGCCGCTTCGCGTCTCGCACCCACCCCTAGCCCCTCCCTGCAAGCAGGGAGGGGAATGACGGCTAGCTATTCGACCCGTAGCTGCGCACCTCGGCGCGGCCCACCACCATGTGGTGCACTTCATCGGGACCATCCGCCAGACGCAGCGTGCGCTGACCGGTGTACATGTCGGCCAGCGGCGTCCATTGCGACACGCCGGTCGCACCGTGCATCTGGATGGCTTGGTCGATGATTTCGCAGACGCGCTCCGGCACCATCGCCTTTGCCATGGAAATCCATACGCGCGCCTCGCGGTTGCCAAGGACGTCCATCGCTTTCGCCGCCTTCAGCACCATCAGGCGCATGGCCTCGATATCGATGCGGGCGCGGCTGACGACCTCAAGGTTCTTGCCGAGATTGATGATCGGCTTGCCGAACGCCTCGCGCCCCATGCCGCGCTGGACCATCAGGTCGAGCGCCTTCTCCGCCTGTCCGATGGCGCGCATGCAATGATGGATGCGCCCCGGCCCCAGCCGCAGCTGTGAAATCTCGAACCCCTTGCCCTCTCCCATCAGCATATTCTCTTCGGGCACGCGCACATCGGTGAAGCGGATGTGCATATGGCCGTGCGGCGCATCGTCCTTGCCGAAGACGTTCATGGGACCGAGGATCTCGACGCCCTTTGTGTCGATAGGGACCAGGATCTGCGACTGCTGCAAATGCGCGGGCGCATCGGGGGAGGTTTTCACCATCGTGATCATGATCTTGCAGCGTGGGTCGCCCGCGCCCGAAATATAATATTTCTCGCCGTTGATGACCCACTCGCCATTTTCCAGCTTCGCCGACATGGACACATTCTTGGCGTCGGACGATGGCAGATGCGGTTCGGTCATGGCGAAGGCGGAGCGGATCTCACCCGCCAGAAGCGGCTTCAGCCATTTTTCCTTCTGTTCCTTCGTACCGACCCGTTCAAGGACTTCCATATTGCCGGTGTCGGGCGCGGAGCAGTTCATGCTTTCCGACGCGAGGCTGTTCTTGCCGAGTTCGACGGCGATATAGGCGTAGTCGAGGTTCGACAGGCCTTCGCCGGTCTCCGCATCGGGTAGGAAGAAGTTCCACAGGCCGCGCTTCCGCGCCTCCTCTTTCGCGCCTTCCAGCGCCTCCAGCTGTCCCGGCGCATAGCTCCAGCGGTCGGCGCGGCCCTCGCCAAGCTTGTGGAACTCGACGCTCATC
>JBARZR010000305.1:0-2143 GCA_049650205.1 Pacificimonas sp.
CTTAGGGAGGGGTTGGGGGAGGGTGCGAGCGCCGAAGGCGGGAGCGGCGATGTCGCAGTCTCAGCCTTGCTTATAAAATAATGCGTTCTAAACACCGCACTGGCTCGATTATGCCAGTGCCTCCACCCGCCCCTTCACCGTCCGCAGATCTTCGACAAATCTTGCATATTCCTCATCCGCCTTCCCCTCGTCGGGAATGCGCAGCAGGTAGCTGGGATGCACCGTCACCCAACCCTCCGATCCGTCGGGCAACTCGATCGCCGCCCCCCGCGTCTTCGTGATCGTCACGACCTTGCCCAGCATCGCCCGCGCCGCGCTCGCGCCCAGCGCCACCGTGACTTTCGGCTGCACCAGGTCGCGTTCCTGTTCCAGCCACCAGTTGCACGCGGCGATCTCCCCCGCATTGGGTTTCGAATGGATCCGCCGCTTGCCGCGCTGCTCATATTTGAAATGCTTGACGGCGTTGGTAACATAGGCGGCGCTGCGCTCGACCCCCGCCTCGCCCAGCGCCCGGTCGAACAGCTGTCCGGCTGGCCCCACAAAGGGCCGCTCCGCAATATCCTCCTGATCGCCCGGCTGCTCGCCGATGAACATCAGCGCGGCGTCGACCGGCCCCTCGCCGAAGACCAGCTGCGTCGCCGGTTTCCATAGCTCGCAGCGGCGGCAGCCCTCGGCCTCCTCCTTCAACGCCGCCAGCGATTTGGCGCGGTTGTCGCCCGCCGCCGCCACGCCCGTCCGCGATGTGTCCACCATGGTCGTCTCCCTTGCCCGCGCGCCCGCGATCATGTCCGGGATCAGCGCGCTTTCCGGCATGTTCTTCCAGTATTTCTTCGGCATTTCCGCCGTCATCGCCTTCACCTTCACCCGCGCCGGGTTGAAGATACTGGCGTAATAGGTCTTCCAGGTTTCCTCGACCGGATCGCCGTCCGGCGCGTCGGCCTTCGTCGCGCCGGGCGAAAATTCCAGCGCCTGGCCATCCCAGTGCGCGCACAGTTCCGGCGTCAGGATCGACCAGGCCATGTTGGCGAAGCGCCGCTGGAAAAACGGTGCGTTAGTGCGGACGATATGATGTTCGGGCTCGAACCAGGCGATGAAGCGCGGTTGACCATCCTGTTCCACTTCGCGGAACCGCACGAACGCCCGCATCTTGTGAATGTCACGCCCGACGGATTTCCGCAGCACCTCCAGCCGCTTCAGCAGCGGATCGGCGCGGTCCTTCATAGCACCCCGCACCGTCTGCAACCTGACCAGCATCGCATAAAGTAGCGCGAACCGCTCCGGGTCGCTGTGGCAGATCACGCTGCGCGCCAGTTCGATAAATGGCTTCGGCACGGTCAGGCTGCCATCAGGCCCCGCCTCCAGCACCGCCTCGTCGCCGAACAGGTCCTGCGGCGTATCGCCGACCTGCCAGCTGACCTCCGCCGGATCGACACCGGCCAGTGCCAGCGCCCGGGCCGCGTCCCGCCACCCGGCGAAATCCTCTTCATGTTCAAGCGTTACGCAGCGCATGATTAGGAAATGCGCTGGTCAGTCAGGCGTTCCCACTCCCTGCAACAGAAACGTCAGGCGAATACCTCTTGCAGCACATCCTGATCCGCGCGTTCCTTCGGATCGGCGCCATAGCGGTTCGGTCCACGGGTTCCGTCGATGACATTGAACACCAGCACCACGAAGCCGCCCACATAGGGGATGAAATTCAGGAAATAGAACCAGCCCGACATGTTCATGTCATGGAAGCGCCTGACCTGCACCGCGATATTCGGCACGATCATCGCCAGCAGAAACAAAACGGGCAGGGCAAGCAGCAACAGCACCAGTGGCTCGCCCGTCCACGTCAGACCGGACGGGACCGCCGCGAAAAAGAAAAGGGCCCAGCCGGAATAGACCAGTATCTGGAACAGGGCGAACATCCAGTATTCCCGCCGGCGCGAACGCCCGTTGAAATCCGCGTAGCGCCTCAGTGGCAGCAGCATATGGTTCATGGTCCGTCCCGTTCGCCAATCCATCCGGCGGTGAACAATGGCGGCAGTTCCGTTGCAAATCCCTTAGAAAACGGGATTAACGTCCGTTTACCGGATGCCTAGCTGAAGGTCTCGCGCAAATGATCGGTGCTTTCCGTCGGATCGGGCCCATGGCGGTTGGG
>JBARZR010000306.1:0-4714 GCA_049650205.1 Pacificimonas sp.
CGAAGGCGCGCGCGCGCTCAGCCTGTGGGCGGCGTTGCAGATCGACCTCGCGCATAATGCCCAGACCGAGGAAGAACGCGAGGAAGCCGACGAGCTTGTCGGGCTGCTGACTCCGGTCATCAAGGGCTATTTCACCGACAAGGGTCTGGAAACCGCAATCAACGCGCAGCAGGTCTATGGTGGCCACGGCTATGTGACCGAATGGGGCATGGAGCAATATGTCCGCGACGCTCGTATTGCCCAGATTTACGAGGGGACGAATGGCGTCCAGGCGATGGATCTGGTCGGCCGCAAGCTCGGCCGTCATGGCGGCAAGGCGCTCATGCAGTTCGCCAAGATGATGAATGACGAGATTGGGGAGGCCAAGGAGAACGAGGCGCTGAAGCCCCTCGCGGAAAAGCTGGAACGGGCCGGCGGCGAGCTTCAGGCGGCGACAATGTGGCTGATGCAGAACGGCATGTCGAACCCCAACAACGCCGGGGCCGGCGCCGTGCCCTACATGCACCTTATGGGCATCGTCACGCTGGGTCTGATGTGGCTGAAGATGGCGAAGGCCGCACAGGCCAAACTGGCGAATGGGGCGGCAGGCGATCCATTTTACGAGGCTAAAATGATTACCGCGCGCTACTATATGGACAGATATCTGCCCGACGCGGGCGCACTTCGACGCAAACTGGAAACCGGTGCGGAAAGCATGATGGCACTGCCGGTCGAAATGTTCGCGCGGGCTTGAAACGGTACTCACTGTCATTCCCGCTAAGGCGGGCATCCATTCGGCTATATTTCAGAGGCCATGGCGCGACATATTCGTCGCGGACGTCAGGAACAAATGAGTCCCCGCCAATGCTGGGACGACGGAAAGGGAACGCACATGACCACCGCTTATATTTATGACGCTGTCCGCACCCCCCGCGGCAAGGGGAAGCCGAATGGCGCGCTGCATGAAATTACGCCGGTCCAGCTGGCTGCGCAGGTGCTCGAAGCCCTGCGTGATCGCACGAATATCGACACATCCGATGTTGACGATGTCGTCCTCGGCTGCGTCAGTCCGGTCGGTGAGCAGGGCGGTGATATCGCACGCACGGCAGTGATGACAGCGGACTACGCCCAGACCACAGCAGGCGTGCAGGTCAACCGCTTCTGCGCCTCCGGCCTCGAAGCGACCAACATGGCCGCGGCAAAGGTCATGTCGGGGGAGGCGATGTTCGCCATCGGCGGCGGAGTCGAAAGCATGTCACGCGTCCCCATGGGTTCGGATGGCGCGGCATGGGCCACCGACCCGGCGGTGAACTTTCACACCTATTTCGCGCCGCAGGGCGTCTCCGCCGACCTGATCGCGACCAAATATGGCTTCAGCCGCGACGATGCCGACGCCTATGCCGTCGAATCGCAGAAGCGCGCCGCAAACGCTTGGGAAAAGGGCTATTTCAAGGGCTCCGTCGTCCCCGTTAAGGACGTCATCGGTGAAGTCGTCCTTGACCATGATGAGCATATGCGTCCCGGCACCGACATGCAGTCGCTCGGCGGTCTGAACCCGTCATTCGAGGGGATCGGTACGCAAATGCCCGGTTACGACGACGTCGTCCTGCAGAAATATCCGGAACTTGAGAAGATCAACCATATCCACCATGGCGGCAATTCATCCGGCATTGTTGACGGGGCAGCGGGCATCCTGATTGGCACGCGGGAGATGGGTGAGAAGTACGGTCTGAAACCGCGCGCGAAAATCCGCGCCATGGCGTCCATCGGTTCCGAACCCACGATCATGCTGACCGGGCCCGAGTTCGTTACGCGCAAGGTGCTGAACCGCGCCGGCATGGATGTAGGCGACATCGATATTTATGAACTGAATGAAGCCTTTGCGTCCGTTGTGCTGCGCTACATGCAGGCGCTGGGCATCGACCATGACAAGCTCAACGTGAACGGCGGCGCGATCGCCATGGGTCACCCGCTCGGCGCCACCGGCGCCATGATCCTCGGGACGGTTCTCGACGAGCTGGAGCGCACCGGCAAGGGCACGGCGCTCGCGAATCTGTGCGTCGGCGCGGGCATGGGCACGGCCACGATCATCGAGCGGGTCTGACATTTTTTTGGGCGTCATCCCCGCGAAGGCGGGGATCCATTCGGCTAGATGTCGAATAAGGCGCTCGGACCGACCAGCATCAAGAATGAATGGATCCCCGCCTTCGCGGGGATGACAAAAATGTAAAGAAGGGACCACTCCCATGACCACCGAAACCATCAAGACCGACCTCGACGCCGACGGCATCCTGACCATGACCATCGACCTGCCCGACCAGTCGATGAACGTCATCAACCAGCAGCTGCAGGCCGACATGACCACGCTGGTCGAGAAGCTGACGACCGATGACAGCATCAAGGGTGCGGTCATCACGTCCGGCAAGGCATCCGGTTTCATGGCCGGCGCGGACCTGAAAGGTATGGATTTCGGCGCGGCCAACGATGGCGGCGCGGATGATAAGTCCAAAATGGCGAAGCTGTTCGACGGCGTCTACGCCCTCAACAAGATGCTGCGCGATCTCGAAACCTGCGGCAAGCCGGTCGCCTGCGCCATCAATGGCCTGGCACTCGGCGGCGGTCTGGAGGTCGCGCTGGCCTGTCATTACCGCGTCGTCGCCGACGATCCGAAGATCAAGCTGGGCCTGCCGGAAGTCATGGTCGGCCTGATGCCGGGCGGCGGCGGCACCCAGCGTCTGCCGCGCCTGATGGGCGTGCAACCCGCGCTGATGTATCTAATCCAGGGTACGAACATGTCCCCACAGGAGGCGCAGGGCTTTGGCGTCGCGCATGAGGTCGCACCCGCTGATCAGATCGTCGAAAAGGCAAAGGCCTGGGTGAAGGCCAATCCGAACGGCGGCGTACAGCCCTGGGACCAGAAGAAATTCAAATTCCCCGGCGGCATGGCCAGCGCCATGAACCCCGGTTTCGCGCAAACCTTCATCGGCGGCACCGCAATGACGATCAAACAGACCAGCGGCAATATAAACGGGCCGTTCGCAATCCTGTCTTCCGTCTATGAAGGCTCGCAGGTGCCGATGGACACGGCCGTCCGCATCGAAAGCAAATATTTCGCGAAACTGGTCGCCGATCCGCAGGCGGGCAATATGATCCGCAGCCTGTTCGTGTCAAAGCAGGCTGCCGAGAAAGGCGCGCGTCGTCCGGAAGGCATCGCGCCGATGAAAACGCGGAAACTCGGTATGCTTGGCGCGGGCATGATGGGTGCGGGCATCGCCATGGTCTCCGCCCGTGCGGGCATGGACGTGGTGCTGCTCGACCGTTCGCAGGAGGCGGCGGAGAAGGGCAAATCCTACACGAAGGACAAGCTCGGCAAGCGCATGTCCGATGACAAGCTGCAGCCGATCCTTGATCGCATTCACCCGACTACGGATTTTGCCGATCTTGCTGGCTGCGACTTCATCATCGAGGCCGTGTTCGAGGACCGCGACATCAAGCGGGAAACCACCGAGAAGACGGAAGCCGTCCTTGGCGCGGACGTCATCTTCGGCTCCAACACCTCGACCCTGCCGATCACGGGCCTCGCCAGGGCGCATTCGAAGCCGGAGAATTTCATCGGCGTTCATTTCTTCTCGCCCGTCGAGAAGATGCCCTTGGTCGAGATCATCGTCGGTGAGAAGACGGGTCCGGAAGCCATTGCAAAGGCACTGGATTATGTCGCGCAGATCAGAAAGACGCCCATCGTCGTCAACGACAGCCGCGGCTTCTACACCTCGCGCTGCTTCGGCACATATGTGCAGGAGGGAACGACCCTGCTGGGCGAAGGCATCACGCCCGCGCTGATCGAGAACGCCGGCAAACATATGGGGATGCCGGTCGGCCCGCTGGCGGTCTCCGACGAAGTCTCCATCGAGCTTGGCCACAAGGTCATGCAGCAGACGAAGAAGGACATGGGCGATGCCTACAAGCCGGGCGCTGCCGACGACGTCGTCGAGAAAATGATGGCCGAGGGTCGTCATGGCCGCAAGAACAGCAAAGGCTATTACGATTATGCCGAGAGCGGCAAGGGCAAGGTGCTGTGGCCCGGCCTGACCGAAGCCTTCCCGCCAAAGGACGAGGCCGTGCAGCCGCAGGTCGAGGAAGTTCAGGAACGTCTGAAATTCCGTCAGCTGGTGGAATGCGCGCGGTGCTTCGAGGAGGGTGTGCTGGAAACACCCGAAGACGGCGATCTGGGCGCTATTTTCGGCTGGGGTTTCCTGCCCTTTACGGGGGGTCCTTTCAGCCACATGGACACGCTTGGACTGGACCATGTGGTCCGCGTCCTCGACCGTCTGGCACAGGCGCATGGGGAGCGTTTCAACGCGCCGAAACTGTTGCGCGACATGGCCGAAAAGGGCGAAACCTTCTATGGCAACGCAGCGAAGCGGAAGGCGGCGTAGGCTCCTCAATCGTTTCTGTGTTCAAATGGAGAGACGAGCCAGGCCGAATATGAATTGGGGGTGGGGCGCACGAGACGTCGCCGCCCCGTTTTCGACCCGGACTCAGCTCGCCGCACAAGCGAGTCGATTCACCGCGCGAGGCCAATGTGTTACTTCCTTGTTAAGCTTTCCTCCTGCATAAGGACATTCAGGCAGGAGAGGGCAACACATGCGCGCGGCAACTTCCATCAATAGCATTTTCGAATTTCGGCGGTTGTCCGCTTCGATGGTCGTCATGGCCGCTTTTTTCATGTTCGCCC